>JAHDHU010000025.1:0-26303 GCA_020631135.1 Saprospiraceae bacterium
AACGTTTTGTATGTGGAAGATGACGAAACGCTAGGATTTGTCACCACCGATAACCTCCAAATCAATGGATTTGAAGTTACCCACAAAGTCAATGGAAAAGAAGCTTTAGAAGCTTTTAGATCAAAGGCATTTGATTTGTGTATCGTCGATGTCATGATGCCAGAAATGGATGGATTTGAATTGGCCGAAGAAATAAGAAAAGAAAACGAACAAATACCAATTCTGTTTTTGACAGCTCGATCTTTAAAAGAAGATAAGATTAAAGGTTTGCAAATGGGTGCAGATGATTACATTACCAAACCCTTTAGCATCGAAGAACTGGTTCTAAAGATGGAAGTCTTTTTAAGAAGAAAGTATATTAGTAATCCAGATGCCAACATTTTGAATATTGGTGATTTTAAATATGATCCAACCAATCTTAAATTAATCGGCCTAGATTCTGAAAAAGGTTTAACTCAAAAAGAAGGAGAATTACTCAAAATGCTGATCCTTAATAAAAATCAAATCCTAAAAAGGAGTCAAATATTAAAGGAGCTTTGGGGAGAAGATGATTACTTCTTAGGAAGGAGTATGGATGTTTTTATTAGTAGATTACGTAAGTATCTAAAAGCCGATCCCAAAATAAAGATCGAAAACGTTCACGGGGTTGGATTTAGAATGTCAGATAAAAATTAATTGATCAGTAGGGGGCATTGAGGACTGGAAGTGTCTTAAGTATGTCTTTTCATGAATACTGGTTTTTTTAAAGAAAAAAGGGCAAATCTCTCCGATTTGTCTTTTTTTATTTTTCGGTCCGATCATTTGCAATATTTGGACTAGAAATAACCAGAAAGCTTAATTCCTGCGGCCCTTTGTTTTCAATAAAATGATTTTTGTTTGCCAATACATGAATACCTTCATGAGAACGCATTTCAGATGTTTGACCATCTAGATTAAAACTGGCTTTACCAGATAAAATAAAGAAAAATTGCTCCTTTTGACTATGAAAATGTAGGCTTTCGGTGCTGCCGATTGGCATTCTTTCCAATTTAACAGACAAATTGTGAGAATCGCAAAAAATCCAACTTTTACAACGATCTCCCCAGTCGTAATGGGCAACATTGTGGCTTTTTATCACACTCATGGTTTTTGAGTTCAATTTACGACAGTGTAGAAGTTAAAAACCATAGATTTTCAGAAAAATAGTCCCCAAAAAAATAAATTGGGAATCAACGTAGGGGAGTAGCTTTCAAGCAGGTGTCATATATATGTCTTTTCATGAATACTGGTTTTTTTAAGAATTATGCCGAACCGCCTGGTTCGGCTTTTTCGTTTTATTGAGACAATTTGCATTTCTATTCCAGCTTATGCATTTAAATTTGATAGTATATCGGCGAATTATCGCATTTTTAGCGCAGATATAAAATATCAAAAAATGAAAATTCTTGTCAGTGTCGAAAATGATATCAACTTAGAAGCTCTGAAAAACAAACTTTGTGCTGTCATAAGTTCGTTTGATCAATCAGAACTTTATATTGATGTTTTTCATGTACATTCTCCTCCAGATATCCAAAGAGTAGGAAAGGACAAAGAATTGGTCGACGAAATCAATAAAAACGAGTTTTCAACAAAGCTTCGCATGATTTCGAAGTGCGAAAATGAGTTGGAAGCGTTCATTCAAGAAAAATTAGGTATCGATGCTTTGGTCAATTCTTTTGTGTTAAAAGGCGATTACAAAGAAAAATTAAAGGAGCATATAATTTTCCAACGATATGATCTTTTGGTTTTAAACCCTACCAAGAAGAAAGATTATGATGTTATTTTAAAAGGGAGAAACACCCACTGGGTGATTGATAATTTAGAAATCCCAGTTTTGATTTTGCCGAGTTATATTGATTATAGTTTTAATGGTTCATCAGACGTCACTTGTTTTGTAGATTCTCTCGAATCTTTCAATAGCATAAATCAAGCTAATGTGCTTAACATGTTTAAATCTGAGATAGTAGATTATATCCATTTTGGAAAGGATAGTTTTCACGAAAAAGTAAGAATTATAAATAGCTCGAATCCATTGCAGAGCATCAGTGAATACACCAAAGACGATGAGCATTTAAATATATATACGCTGCATCACAAGAGACAAGGTGATTTCCTTAATTTATTGGATAAAAGTTTTACCAAACACATTTTAAAATCTTTGGGTAATCCTTTACTAATTTTTTAGGGCGATCCTCCGACGTTCGCTTTACTCCGTCGAAAGTCGGGCTATTCGCTCGTATCCCGCTGTACAGCGGGAACCCGCTGCTATCCCTATCGCGATTTATTTTCTATTTCGAAAGAAGTCTTTCAGCTTTTTATGGTTTTTATACGGAGCCAATAATGGATGTTGGTCGTAAGACAAAGCTCCGCCACCCCAACCTAATCTATATGCTTTTAATAAGTCCTTTTGTGCTTTATCAAAATTGCCAGTTTGACAATGATACATCGACATATAATAGTAGCCGTAATGCACATTACCTTCTCTTGCCTTTTCGAAAAATTGCAAGATTTGCTTATTGATCTTTTTATTCCTTTTCTTCTTGGAAACAATCAATGGATAAATCGAAAAGCGAATACAATCATTGATGTAAAAAATATCTTGATAACTAAAATCCCATTTAATCCTCGAAATCAGTCTTTCCCAATGTTGCTCGTAGAGTTCAATTACCATTTCGTCTTGATCGAGAAAATAGGCTGAAGCCGAATAGTGTTTCATTAAACTCAATTCAGCATTCTCATCATAATCCTTTATTAATTTTTGATATATCTCTTGGCTTTGGTTTTCTTTTTCCTTTAAGCTAAAGGCAAAAGCAAAGTTTTGCCAAATCCGAGGGAGGTCTAATTCGTTATGTAAAGTGACAAAATCTTGAAGTTGATCAAAGCTAGAAATACTTTCATCAAGCATTATGTGATATAAGGCTTTGATGTAGTTTTTATCAATCTGATCGACGTATTCTTTTACTTTGGGGTTGTTATCCATGTCTACCAGAGACATGTTGATGCGTTGTAACAAATTGTATTGAAATTGTTTAGGATCATCCGCGTTTAATTGTGCATGATCTAAGTCATCAAAAATCACTTTAGGTAATTCATGATTTTTCGATAGTTTACCATAGATCATAAGATTTCTAAGAGAAAATTGATCTTCATATTTTAGGTAGGATTTTTTTATAAGCTCGTAACACATTTCATAATCAGGATCCAATTCTGCTTCTAAAAAGTCACAAAGAAAACGATCGTAGTTGGAGAGCTTGTTTCTTTGAGTTTTAAGTTTGCCAGCGATTTTTCTTGCACGAATCAAATCAGGTATATATTCATAAGCTATTTCCATATAAGGTCTAACAAATAATGAATCCAATTCTATGGCAGCCTCGTAAAGATCCTTTTTGATTTGGATAATTTCATTTCTCCTTGTATCACCATAGTTAAATGGATTTTCCATGCTCAAGGCTTTCTTAAAAAGCTTGTAGGCTTCGAAATCCGGTGGATTGATTTCTAGATTTAAAAGTTCGTTTGATTGATCAGATAGGTAAATAAGGATGATGCTAGCAACCCTTTTTGCTAGGATTTTGGGTTGGTCTAACGGTGCATACACAGGTGGTAATATCGCAAGGGTGCTTAAATCATCTGCGGATACCAATTTTACATTGGTGACGATGTTATCATTTTCTTTGATATAGGTGCCTGTAAGATAAATATCTGCCTTTGTTAATTTGATCAATTCTAAATCCGAACTTCCTTCATTTTTTAAAATGTCATTAAATACCAGTGGATTAATTACTCTCACACCTGGGATATGATTTAAATTATTTTCGATAATGTCCACCGCAAAGTTAGATATGTATTGTCCGAGTGTAGGGTCTTCTAATCCTGTCAAATCTCTGAAAGGTAAAATAGTAAATGTCTGTCCTTTTTGTTCAGAAAGATGGTTTTTAAATTCAGTAGAATGTTGAATCGATGTCCCTTCATTTACAAATACCATCTCGCCACCTGCATGATATTGTGACCAGGATCCGTTACGCGGAAATTGATTTACACCACGAATTCTGCATTCGTTTTGAAGGTGCATCACAAGTTCAGAAAGGGTAATATACCCATCTGAGTTAATGTCGGCGTTGTTGTTTTGCATTCCTCGAATGAGGAGTCCACTAAAAAGTGAGTGATTTTTTATCGAGCCACTATCGTAAGCCACTTCATCCCAACCAGCAGAAACAATAATATTTCTGCTCATTTTACCAGTGATTTCTTGAAAATCATCAGCACCACCTCTGGTCTTAATGAGATCAATACTATTTTTTAGCGCAATACCTCCGTGACAAGCATCCAAGATGACACTAATGTGAAAAGCTGGAAGCTCAGAAATTTGTTTCAAAAAATCGTCAATTTGAATAAAGCTTGTGTGAGCTTTTTCTTCTAAAGGAGAGGCATCTGCAGGTATGAGATAACCCGTTAGTTTTTTAATGTTTCCAATTTTCTTTTCTTCGACATAACCATGACCTGCAAAATATACGATCAGCTGATCATTGGTTTCTAGTTTTTGGGGTAATTGATGTTGTATTAAATTTTGTATCGCTGTTTTGGTAGCATTCTCATTAAAAAGTGGATTTATTATGCTTTCAAATCCAAAGTCATTGATCAAAAGTTGTTCAATTCCGACAATATCGTTTTTAGCATTTTCTAGAATAGTCCAATTGGAATATTGATCGATACCAATACCAATAAAGTATTTTTTGCCTAATTGAATTGGAGTAGCTTGGGATTCAACAATAATTCCCCTTTGACCAAATATTGTTGTTGCATTCGCGAATGCGATACAAAAGATTATGAAGTTTAGGATTCCTTTAGCCATATTATCATTAATTGGGATAATTAAAAGTAAGTAGCTTTTTTATTAAAATGTGATCAGTTATTCTATCAATACAAAACCGGCCCATTGATAAGGATCAAAGAAACGATCTCGCATTTGTTTTTGTGTTTGGTTGAATGCTTTCGGAATTGTCATTTCTTCGTTCAACCAATTTTCATAGAACTGTTCCATAAAAGCAGAAGTTTCTCGATCCGGGACTTGCCACAAGGACATGATAATGTATTTGGCTCCTGCTATTTTAAAAGCCCTTTGTAATCCGAAAACACCTTCGGAATTACCTATATCTCCTAAACCTGTTTCACATGCTGACAATACAATCAATTCAGTATTATTGAGATTTAGGTCGGCAATTTCGGAAGCCGTGAGAATATTGTCAGATTCCAAATCCGAATTTTGACCAAGCCATCCTTTATTTCCTCCAGATAGGACTATACCTGATCTCATCATTGGATTCTTAATCTTTTCAAAAGGGTTTTGAGCGTCTTCTTTATATTCTAAGAAAAAGCCGTGAGTTGCAATATGTATAACTCTTGGAGACTTAAAAGAGTAGGAGAGTCGTCTTAGATTTTGTTCGACTCCATTGGCTCCATCAATTATTGTCAAATCCATTTTTGGATACTTTTCTAAATAAATGCCGCCTATTTTATCAATTTCGCGCTTGGTAAATTTAAGATTGGACCACGCGCTTGGATTGGAAGTGCCTCGTGAGGTGAATTTTGGTTCCGCTTCGAAATCATAGTCTAATCCTCCTATTAGAATTGCGGTGTTTTCGTAAATTCTTTCTTTTTCAGGACGCACTAATTTTCGAGAGCTACCCAATTGGTACAATTCAAATTTGTCGTTAAGTACTTCAAAATCGTTCAACGCTATCGCTCCAAAATTTATGCGATGAAGTAATCCATCTGGTGCGAAATAAATTTTTTCAATTCCATCCAAGAATGGTAAAAGGGGATCTAAAATCAGTTCTTTTAGATTCTTTTCCGAATTTTCAATTTGAATACCGCGACTTTCAGATTCGTACAAACGATTAACATAGCTCTTACGTTTATTTTGGTCACTATTTAAGCGATCCGCAATTTCTGATTCATTAAAAAGTCGAACCGCATCCACATTTTGACTAGTTGGTTTAGCCAATAGAGCGTAATAAAAAATGCTGTCCTTGTAAGCAGTCCTTCCGAACTCAATGGCGATACTTTTTTCGGGTAATTGGTTGACAATTTTTTGAAGATCAATGGAAATATCAAACAGTTCTTCATCAAATCCTTCGAGATATATTTCTTTTTTGAGTTTGTATACATTGGCTTCGGCAGCCGCAATTATTTTGGCATCATTTGTCTGCAAATAAATTTGTTCTAAATCTTGTTTTGCTTGTTTCCAATTGCCATAGTTTAAACTAACATTTTCATTTTCATTTTCAATCAGTTTTTTGTTTAGAGAAATTTCTCTTTCTAATCCCAATCCTTTTAGCAATAGTTGAATATTAAATAAATTATTATAAAATTCTGAAGACTGAACTCCACTTTGGAATTGTAAGATGGTTAAAGGATTTATAATTTGACTTATGTAATTGTTGAAATCCAATAGGTCATCCGCTGTTTGAAGTTGTAGGTTCTTCTTCAAGAGAATGCAATACTTTTTTAATGCATCAGTACTGTAATGGTCAAATGCTTTTAGATCGTTTATCTCGTAAAGATTATTGGATAAATTGCTGATGATTTGCAATTCTTGAGAATTAGTGTTTTTGAATAGATCTTGGCATATCGAAAGGGTGCGTTCGAAGTCCTGGATTGCCAGCTTAAATTTACCTAAGGCATTGTACGCGGCGCCTCGACCATTCAGGAAATAATTAAGCTCGGTATAGTTTATATTATCATGAGCTTCTAATAGTTTGACAGCTTCATCGAAGCAGTCAAAGGCCTTTTGAGGTTCTTTGATTTCCAAATAAAACGCACCTAGATTATAGGTGTCCAACAAACAACTTAGATCATCTTTGGATCTAAATTTGCGCAGCATTTCTCTTCCTAGCCTTAGGTATTTTTCAGAATTTTTTAAATCTCCCACATTTTTGTAAGCAAGACCTAGATTACTGTACTTCATTGCGAGATCTTCATTGTCCTCAGGATTAATAATCTTCATGTGATCGATTGCGACAAGAGCCCAATCCAAGCTTTCTTGATTTCTACCTAAAATTCCATTAATCAATCCGTAGGTATTGGCGAAAGTCAGTTGAGATTTAGGATTGTTTTTGGCATTTTTATTTACGTACTTTTCTAAAGCAATGAGTATTTTTTCAGCTTCACTATAATTCCCCATGTCGCTATTTAGAAAAGCCTCAGTTGTTTTATTGTTGACATATTCAAAAGTGCTCTCTGGAAGATTGGATTTTAGGTGATAATCCGAGGCGATTTGACGATATTCTAAAGCTTTTTCTGTGTTGTCTTGAATGACAATCTCTGATTTAAGTTCATGCAAAAGGCCTAATTGGAAATATTGGTTTGGACTATAGAGTTGGATTAAAGAGTCCAAACAGTACATCTTCATTTTTTGATTCTTGATGCCATCACAAACTTGGGTCATCTGATAAGGGTCGGCACTTGATTCTTGCGCAATTAAACCTAAAGACCCTGACAAAAGAAAAATAAAAAATAGAAGAGTGGATTCATAAAGAGGGATCATAAGATGAAGTTTCATTCAGTTAATCTATCAAGAATACTGATCTTTATTTGCCAAGCCCATTTAATGTTTCAGTTATTTTTGGAATTTTGAATTTGATTCAAATAAAACCGACTAAATCCAAGCTTTGGTTCATCACTAAGTTATTATTAATTGGATTCTTAGAAAATTAAATTTATTCCACAATTTTAAATACAAAATCGGCAGTCGATAGTGTGCTTACATTAATGCTTTCTTTTGATGATCTTGTTTTGACAGCTATGTCAGACAAAAGTTTTTCGAAAGGATGTTGTGATTTACCTCTTGTTTTTCCTACCGAAATTGAGCTTTCAATATCCAATACTTTATCTGAAGCTATGAGTTTTATAAGTTCTGTTCCAAATGGAGGAGCAATGCGAATACTAAAATTGGTCTCGTAAGATTCTCCTGGATTTAAATAGAAATCTTCTGCCGTTAGTTTAGATCCACGTGAAGGGATGATAAAATTAATTTTATTGTCTCCTTGTATATCAAGAACTGAAAAATAGGCCCCGACTTTTCCATTGTTTTTGACCTTTATTTTAATGTAGTCGCCATTTTTGAAATGTAGGAATCCATCTTCCCCACGCTTTTCTTCTGGATTAATTTCAGTTTGTTTGACAACTCTCTTTCCTCGTTTAGATACTTTTACTGGGACAACCTCTAAATCGAAATTTAATGTTTCCGATTTAAAATCGTATTGTCTTAAATATTTACCTAAAGCAAATTCCTTGAGGACCTGATTTATTTTGTGCGAATGAAAATTGATTTTGGAAGGATTTTTTCCTTCATATATAAGGTCTCCTTCCTTTGTTGCCAATTGCACGATTTCTTTATTGTCACCGCAGCTTGATAAGTAAATGTCTCCAGCACTTTCTGAAAATGAACAGATTTCATTTTGATCCATTTGGTTTAGGACTTTGTTCCATTCATCTTTTTCGTCAAGTTGGTTGTTTAATTCAACTCGACAAGGTGGACTGGATTTTTCTATTAATTGCGCGATGAGGACCCTATTTTTTTTTGATATTACTTTTGATTTTAGTTTGACCAAACAAGAAGTTAATTGTGCATTTATAACGACAGCGTCGGCCAGTTTCTTTTTGTTGTTTAGGTTTAAAATTTCAAAGCGACTTCCAGGGAATACTCCGTTGAGGGTACCCGTTTCTAAAATTATTTCAGACGAACTTAATTGTTTCGAAACATTGATCCAGTTTTTGAACTGAGTGGTTCCTTTTCCAAAAAGGATAATATCCTTTGGTCCTTCAAATTTTGGATTTTGTTTAGGAGCAAAATGAATCATTTTGTTTTTGACCATTTCGAAAAGCTCTTGGAAAGTACATTGACCCGTTAGGTTGGTCAGTACTTCTGACACAGCAAAGGTCAATGAACCTACAGTGTTGTAGTTACGATCTATGGTTTCATAGTTCAACTCCTGAGCACTCGATCCAAAAAGACAAGCCATTGGTGAAAGTTCTTTTTCACTAAAGTTGCTTATCCCAAAATTTTCTTTTTTGTCAGGTTTAGTTTGTGATGTACTTGGTCCCATAATGATGTTGGTGCCTCTGGCTTTTCCCAATCCTCTTGTTCCAGTCCCAGAATGACAAGAATCCATAATGAGCAAAACTTGACCATTGGGACCAATTTTTTTTCTGAGACGATTGGTTAAATCTTGCAATTCATCATCTCTAATCAAATTTTGTCCTTCATAAATACCTTCTTCGAAGTAAAGAGGAGAATCAAAGGGAACAATCGCTTCATCGAGCTTGTCTATTTCGTCTTCATTGTTATCTACCACTTGCTGACCATGCCCAGAATAATGGATATAGACCAAGTCTCCTTGACCTGTATCTTCTATCAGTTTATTAAACTCTTCCAATATTCCAGCTTTCGTCGCTTGGTTATCAGCAATCATCTGAATTTGTTCTTTTTCAAATCCTAAATAATCTAAGGTGTTTTCGACGTATTTTAAATCATTAGCACTGGATAGGGAAGGCCATTTTGAGGAGCTTGGGTATTCACCAATGGTGATAACCAATGCTTTTTTCTGAGCAACTAATTGTGCGCTACACAATAATAAAAACACAACCAATATCTTATTTAAGCTATCCATGTTTAATTAGTTGCACAAATTTTACAAATGTTATCAGTTTTGATTATTTGAACATAAAGAATACGCAAATTATATTCTTAAAGTTATTTGTAAAATAGGAATGATAAAAAGAAATGCAGTTATGACCTAAAAAATTATTTATCGAATTATTTTTAGATTTTTCTAAACAGCGCTGATAACAAACATCATTTAAGACAAACCTATGAATAACAACTTCTCAGAAAATGATTTGATAGATGGGTTGAGAGAAGGTCGTGATGAGATTATCAAATATGCATACGACACATTTAAGTCAAGGGCTTATAAGATTGTGCTTTCAAACAACGGCTCAGAACATGAAGCAGAAAGTATCTTTCATGATGCGCTGATTGTATTGATCGAAAATATCAGAGATCAAAAGTTTAAAGGTGACTCTTTGGTAAGTACTTATTTGACGGGAATCATAAAGTTTAAGTGGTTGAATGAATTAAAGAAAAATGGAAGGCATCTAAATACAAAAGAAGATTTTCCTGAGATTAATTTGGTCGTAAATAATGCAATTGATGAGGAGCTAAGCATAATAGAGGAAAAGCAATGGCAACAATTAGAATTGAGTATCGAAAAATTGAAAGATGATTGTAGAAAACTATTGCAATTGTACTATTATAAAAACGAAAAACTCAAAAATATCGCACAAATGATGGACTATACAGAATCCTTTGTGCGAGTTAAGAAACTAAGGTGTATGTCCGCACTTAAGTCGTTGGTAGAAAAAAATATTTTATGAATTTTTTTGATGAAGAAATTATTTTGGATTATTTGGAAGGCAATCTGGACGGAGACGATTCCAAATTATTTGAAGCTGAACTTGCCTCAAACGAGAAGCTTTCGGATCAGGTTGAATCCTATAGAAATATCATTTTGGCAGTCAGGTTGGGTGGACGAAAAAAACTTTCTCAAAAAATAAATTCAATCACTGATAACAATTTAAAGATAGATACAACTAACTTCAAAAAATCTAAAACGATTCACATGAATACTGAAAAGAAAAATAGTAGAATAAACATATGGACGATTGCTGCAGGGCTCGCCTTTTTGGTCATCGGATACGGTGTGGGGAAAAGTTTGAAAGGAAGCCAGGAAAAAGTTGATCCGAAAGAGATGTTCTCAAACAACTATGATCCAAGTTCATCTAGAACCGCCTCCATATTGACGGATGTCGCCAAAGAAAATATAAGTTCCAGAGGAGCAGATACAGATGATAAAGGTAAAAAGGTCATGTATCGCGGAGAGGAAATTACCAAAGAGGAATTTGATAAAAGAGAAAAATTAAGAAGAGACACGTTAATGCAAGGACTAAAATTATTCGAACAATCCAAATGGGGAGATTCAAAAGTGGTTCTGCATTCTTACACCGAAAATCATAAAGAGCCAGTTCAAGACTATGCAGTCGCGCTATATTACCTAGCAAAGACGAGTTTAAATCAAGAACTCTATGGCGTGGCTGTTGAAAATTTAGAGTTGTTTCTCTCAACTCCTTGTGAAAACCAATTATTGGTCAAGGATGCAGAGTGGGAGAGAGCTTTGTGTTATCTAATCGTAAATGAAAACAAGTCAAAAGTTTTGTTTGAAAACATGGCGGGAGACAATACACATGCCTATCAAGATGAAGCCAAAAGCATGTTGGCATATTTCGACTAACAAAACGAAAAATCGCATTTTTAGAACAACCAGTAAAAGGCGACCAGAGATGGTTGCCTTTTTTATTTCATGTCCGCAGAATATTTCTTGACATGCTGCATAAATTCTTTTACCATCTTTTTACTACCAATCGCAATCGTACTTCTTTGATGTATTTCGGTAACTTCGATATCAAGGATTCGATTAAGCTTGCAGTCAACCGCCAAACCACCCGCTTGTTCAACTATCATAGCCATCGGATTGCATTCGTAGAGCAGACGAAGTTTTCCTTTAGGATATTTTCTTGTATTGGGGTACATAAAAATCCCACCCTTAAACAACGAGCGATGTACATCCGATACCATACTACCGATATACCTCAATCGATAGTTTTCATCATTACAATGATCTACAAATCTTCTTATCTCCAAATCAAACTTTTGATAATAACCCTGATTGACCGAATAGTAAATTCCGAAATCCGGCATTTTGATATTCTTGTGTGAAAGGCAAAATTCTCCTATTGATGGGTCTAGTGTGAAGCCATTTACCCCATTGCCAGTTGTATATACCAAAATGGTAGATGTACCATACAAAACGTAGCCGGCTGCCACCATCTTATGTCCTTTTTGGAAGAAATCAGATTCTTTTACACCGTTTTTGGTTTTTGTGAGTTTCTTGTAAATCCCAAAAATGGTACCTACAGACACATTTACATCGATGTTGGAAGATCCATCCAAAGGATCCATTACTACCACATAATCTGCAGATTTGGTTTTTAGAGTTTTAAGCTTTGTCCACTTTTCGTCCTCTTCCGAAGCGACACCTGCACATTCTCCACTATTTTCTAAACACTCAATCATTACTCTGTTGGCAAATAAATCTAATTTTTGAACTTGATCACCTGAAGCATTTCCGGTATCTGCGTCACCTAGGATATTAACTAATCCTGCTTTATTTACTTCTCTATTGACAATTTTTGAGGCAATTCCGATATCTCTTAGCAATCTTGTAAGTGATCCGGTCGAGTCATTGTACTGCTTCTGATTTTTTATAATAAATTCGTCAAGCGTAATGATTCTGTTCTGCTGTCTGGTGGACATAATTTTTTTATTTTGGGTCGTATATAAACTTGTAAGATGAAAGCTGCAAAAGTATTGCCATTAATTATAATATGTTTCTTAATTAGCATTGAAGCCCCGCTTTTTGGACAAAAGGAAGCCAAAACTCAAGAAAAAGCATCCATAAACTTAGAGGATATTTGGAAAAATTATGCTTTTGCCACCAAAAGCGTCCCCGGGTTCAATTTTATGCTCGATGGAAGACATTATACTCGCCTAAGATCCAATAGCATCAAAATGTATGATTTGACAACCGGGGACGAGGTTAAAGAGCTTTTTAATCCAAAGAAGTTTAAAGGAAATGGATTCGATGGAAAGATCAGCAGCTATTCGTTTTCTGATGATGAGTCCAAAATCATGATTAAATCTGGTTCTGAACAAATTTACAGAAGAAGTTCTCGTGCTTACTTTCATGTATATGATAGAAAAACTGAAAAATTAATCCCTGTCTATGAAGATGATAAGATTCAGTATGCAACCCTTTCGCCAGACAACTCTAAAGTCGCATATGTTTGGAAAAATGACTTGTATTGGTTCGATTTGGAAAGCGGAGAAACCCATCCAGTCAGTACTGATGGAAAAATTAATGAGATAATCAATGGTACAACAGATTGGGTATATGAGGAAGAATTTGCCTTTGTAAAAGCTTTTTTCTGGTCACCAGATAGTGAACGTTTGGCGTACATCAGATTCGATGAAACCGATGTTCCTGAATTTACAATGACTAAACATAACGGAGAATTGTATCCAGAATATGTTACTTGGAAATATCCTAAAGTGGGAGAAAAAAATGCAAAGGTCAGCGTACACATTTTTAATGTTATCGATAGCAAAACAGTGAATGTAGATTTAGGAGAAATGACTGAAATGTATGTGCCTAGGATCAAATGGACTCAAAATTCCAATAAACTATGTGTGTTTAAAATGAATCGTCATCAAAATGATCTCAAACTTCTATTGGCGGATGCCAAAAAAGGGAGAACAGAGTTGCTACTGCATGAAAAAAACAAATACTACATAGATATTACAGATGATCTTACCTTTTTGAAAAACGGAAAAGAGTTTATTTGGAGTTCAGAAAAAAATGGCTTCAATCATTTGTATTTGTTCGATCTAAAAGGAAAGCAAAAAAAGCAATTGACCTCTGGAGATTATGACGTGACGAGTTTCTATGGTATAGATGAAAAAAATAAAACCGTTTACTATCAAGCGGCAGAATCCTCAGCCTTAGTAAAAGATGTTTATTCTGTAAAACTCAATGGTAGAAATAAACGAAAGCTTTCGCAAAAGGCAGGTACAACCCGAGCTCAATTTAGCAGCACATTTGATTACGCTGTTTTTAATCATAGCGATATAAATACTGCCGCTACCTATAAAGTGTATGATAGATCTAACAAGTTGGTTCGAGTGATTGAAGGCAATGAGGACATCAAAGAGCTTCAAAAATCTCATGGAACTCAACCATTGGAGTTTTTCTCATTTATGACTAGTGAAGGAGTCAAGCTCAATGGCTGGATGATCAAACCGCCAAATATGGATCCATCTAAAGAGTATCCAGTTTTTATGACTCAATACAGTGGGCCTGGAAGTCAACAAGTTACAGATGGCTGGAAAGGAATGAATTATTGGTGGTACCAAATGTTAGCATCCAAAGGATATGTCGTCGCCTGTGTAGACCCTCGCGGTACGGGTGGCAGAGGAGAAGAATTTAAGAAAATGACCTATCTAGAATTAGGAAAATATGAAACGATAGACCAAATTGAGGCTGCCAAATATTTAGGTGGTTTGTCTTATACGGATAAAGAAAGAATTGGAATTTTCGGATGGTCTTATGGCGGATACATGTCTAGTTTGTGCCTCTTAAAAGGCAATGATGTTTTTAAAGCGGCAATTGCCGTAGCTCCGGTAACCAGCTGGAAGTGGTATGATACCATATACACTGAAAGGTATATGCGCACCCTTACGGAAAACGAATCAGGTTACAACGATAACTCCCCGATATATTTTGCGGATCGCTTAAAAGGAAATTATTTTCTTGTTCATGGAGATGCAGATGACAATGTGCATTATCAGCATACGGTAGAAATGGCCAATGCGCTTATATCTGCGAACAAACAGTATGATACTTATTTCTATCCAAATAGAAATCATGGTATCTATGGGGACAATGCTCGATTGCATCTATACACCGCGATGACCAATTTTTTAGAAAACAAACTAAAAAATGGAGAGTGGGAACATTTAGAAGAACAAAAAATTAAGCCTTAGTATAAATATTCAAGCATTTAGGTACTAAACCAAGCGTCAAAGAAGTTATAACTAAAAATTTAGTTATGCTTCGTCTCTTTTTCTTTTTGACTTTCGTCAATGTAATTCGCGCTCAATCTGATCCGTCTTTTGAGGCATTTATTGGTCAGGTTTATGAGATTCCAGCCAAAACTGTGATGAATGCAAAATTTGCCTACAGTGAAGACATTCTAAATTTTGAAAAACTTGAAACGGTTACCTTAGATGCTATCAACATTCCCAATAGGGAAACATCAATACCTTTTCCTGGTGTGGATAGAACGGATCGATATGGAATGATTCTCAATTCAGAAATGAAAATATCAAAGAGTGCGTGCTACACATTTGAATTGTCTTCCGATGATGGATCAAAACTATGGTTAGGAGAATCCTTGAGGATTGACAATGACGGCACACATAAAATGAGATCACGTCGGGATACAGTTTTTATAGCCAAAGGGAGTATTCCGGTAAAGCTTTGGTATTACCAAGGATTCCCCAATAAATACGGGATTATTTTGGACGCCAAATATTATGGACCCACCTGCCCAATTACCAAAGATACTTTGAGCTCTGGTCCAAGTCGCTCAACTCCAATAAGAATAAAATCTTCTGTCCTTTTTGATTTAAATTCTTCTGAACTAAATGAAAAATCTAATTCTGTATTAGATTCCCTGATTTCTGAAATACAAGCCAGTTATCCTAAAGAAATAATGATCGTTGGCCATACCTGTGATAAGGGGTCTAATTCGGAAAATTTTAAACTCTCAAAGAAAAGAGCAAATGCGATTCAAGAATATTTCCTTAAAAATCCTTGGCCTAAGGTTATTTTTAAAAGTATTGGAAAGGGTGAAGAATTACCTTTAGTAGCCAACGAAAACGAAGACAATAGAAAATTAAATAGGCGTGTAGAAATATTTATTAAGTAGTTAGATGTGTCCAAAAAAAAAGCTCCAACTGATAAGGTCGAAGCTTTTTTCTTTGTCGCAATCTTTTATTGCTTGTTCAAAGTTCTTTCGCAAGTGTCTGTAAACAAACCCAAAGTCGTAACCTTAGTTTTTACTTCTACTTCTCCTTCTTTGAAGGTAAAATCATACTCTTTACTTTCAGTTCCCGCGATAACTTCTTCTGTAAATGTGACTGTTCTACAATCATTCAAAGTAGTAACAAATACCAATCCTTCGTCTGTAGATACCTCAATTTCGTTTGCATTAGCAGTTGCTGCAAAAGAAATTTCTTCAGAATGAACATTCTGGTCATTACATGCATCAGTACCAACATAAGTTCCGACAACACCTTCCACAGTACATTCGTAATCGTCTCCACAAGAACTTAAGAATAAAGCTGAACAGGCAAAAACGCAATAAAATAATTTTTTCATAGTGATTTTAAAATTAATAAGTCAATAATTAATAGTAGTGAATAATAAATAAAGAAGTCTCTTTTCATCAAAGAAACTTCTTTATCGTAAAAACTATTGTTTGTCTAAAACAATAGTACATGTTTCTGTAGATCCTAAAGAAGTAGTTTCATTTCTAAAGGTTACTGATGTATCATTAAAACTCAAATCAAATTTGGCATCAATTGTAATTCCGAAAATGTCAAAACTTTGCTCGAAAGTTTCAGAATCACAACCGTTAAGTGTCGTACTCCAAGAAGATCCGTCATCACCAACCACCGTTATATCGCTGCCAGTACCTGTCACTGTCAGAGTTAATTCCATCACATCGTTTGGATCACAATCATTCGTACCCACATAAGTACCTGAAACAGATTCTCCAGTACACTCATCATCTTTACATGATGTAACCAAGAACAAAGAGCAAATTAAAAGTCCAAATAAAGTCTTTTTCATTTAAAGCGTTTTATAGTTAAGTTTTTAAAAATTTAATTTTTGTTGAAAACAAATGTGTTTCCAGTATTGATGCCAGTCATCATTTCACAATCAAAATTTGATACCATGAATGTATAATTGGTCACTGTTCCGTTATCATCAGCAGTGATGACTAAATCCAAACCATTTAACGCCCAAGTCTTTACAGCATTTGGTTCAGGAACAAAATTAGAATCATCAATAACTGTCCCATCATTGAGAAATTCAATTTCTACATTTACCACACTCCATGAGCCTGGTACAATTTCATTTAGATTGGTACAATCTTCTTCGCAGCCTATGATCAAAAAAGAAAAGAGTAAAAAAACAAGGCTTAGGTTTTTCATAATATGTAGCGTTTAATTTGTTGCAAGTTATTAATTAAGGGTCGTTCCATTGATTATTGGAGAAAGCTTAACGTTTTTGCAAACAGATAAATTGGTTTTGACAATACTTAAACGAAATGAATAGGCAAATTATGGATGCAAAACATAAAAAAAGCCCGGATTAAAATTAATCCAGGCTTTTTCGTCTAATTTTATATTACTATTTCGCGTATTTCGCGATTACCTCTTCTAAATGATCTTCATCTCCAGGGTTATATCCATTGTGAGAATACACAATATTACCTTTTTGATCAAGTACGAACGTTTGAGGAATTGTTTCAAAATTTAGTGCTCTTTGTAATTGCTGTTTGCTATCCGAAAGCACCTTATAATCCCAGTTTTTTGAAGATACAATACCAGGTACTTTTGTTAATTGTCTAGCATTATCGATCGTGATAGCCACTAATTCTACATCATATTCATCCTGCCAATCCGGATAAAGATCCGCGATTGCATCAAGCTCACGTTTGCAAGGAGAACACCAAGTTGCCCAAAAGCTTATTACAGTTACCTTTCCATCTTCTACAAACGATTTAGAATTTACTGTTTTACCATCTAAACTTTTTAATTCTACACTCGGGAAAACATTCTCGGTCACGACAAAGGACATTAATAAAAATCCAACAAAGCCGAGAAGAGTTAATTTTTTGAAGTTCATTTGTTTAATTTTAGTCGATTTTCGAAGTTAATTTACGATGATAAATATTTTTGCCAACTACTTTAAAAAGTCATTAACCTTTAATTAACCATCATGCAGTATAGACGTAAAAGTAATTTACTTTGTTTCATTCTGATTGCAGGAATGATAATTTCTTTTTCCCAACTGTATGGTCAGGATAAAGGATCTTTTTCTGGTGGCTTTGTCGCCAATGGAAACATTTTTATCAGAGATTCTTTAATCGGGGCAGCAGGTATTCCTCAATACGATCAAGAATTATTTGGATCGGAAGTGTGGTTAAATCTTAATTATCGAAAATCTGGATATGACCTCAGGTTGCGATTTGATGCGTTTAATAATTCTAATCTACTCAATCCAAATTCGTCATATACCGACGAGGGCATAGGCTATTGGTATATTTCGAAGCAAATGGAAAAATTAGGTGTCGCAGTTGGATACATCTACGATCAAATTGGGAGTGGTATCATTTTTAGATCTTTCGAACAAAGACCACAGCTTATAGATAATGCCTTAATTGGTGGTAAGTTGACTTATAAATTAGGAGAAAATTGGGATGCCCGTGCATTCGCCGGAAGGCAAAAATTTCTTTTTGGTAGAAATCCAGCTGAAATCAAAGGAGTGAGCATTGAAGGCTTTGTAAATCTGGCAGATTCGACAAGTACAAAAGCCTTTTCATTAGCTCCGGGAATTGGTTTCGTAAACCGAACCTTAACCGAAGAAACGATTGAGACGCTTGTGGACGTCATTAAAAATTATACTCCTCAAGATCAAATTAAACCGGTATACAATACCTATATGTTGAGTGTTTTCAATACACTTTCATACGGTAAATTTAACCTCTATACAGAATTAGCCTACAAGACTCCAGAGGTGTTTACAGATCCGTTCCAAACCAGAATTACCATTTTGGGCGATGAAGTAGAGGGAAGATTGGTAAAAGAGGCGGGTACAGTGGCTTATGGAAGTCTGGCATTTGCTGATAAAGGGATTGGAATCACCTTAGAAGCTAAAAGAACAGAAAATTTTGATATTCGTACAGACCCAACCTTAACTCAAAATTTTGGATTGATCAATTTTATACCTCCTATGAATAGGCTTAATACCTATCGATTAACCAGTAGGTATAGTCCCGCTACTCAATTGATTAGCGAACAAGCAATCCAATTTGATGTTAAATATAACCCAAGCAGAAAACTTGGATTCAATGTAAACTTTTCGAACATTACAGATTTAGATGGAGATTTGTTGTATCGAGAAATTTACACTGAAGTCAGCATCAAGAAGAAAAGAGATTGGTTACTACTAGCAGGTCTTCAATTGCAGAGTTATAATCAAGAAATCTATGAAGTCAAACCAGAAGTTCCTCTGGTAAATACCATCACACCTTATGTGGATTTTCTGTATCGCTTTACGCGTAAAAAATCTTTACGGGTGGAAGCTCAATATATGCTCACTGAAGAAGATTTTGGTAGTTGGGTTTATGGTTTAGCAGAGTTAGGTATGGCACCTCATTGGATATTTGAAATATCAGGAATGTATAATATTGCTCCAAGTAAAAATTCACCTACAGATGTAAATGGAGAGTCTTTAAAAATATTATATCCAACCTTAGGCGTTACCTATATAAATAAATCAAATAGGTTTAATGTTCGTTATGTAAAACAGGTCGAAGGAGTTGTATGCTCAGGAGGTATTTGCAGACTTGAGCCTGCATTTAGTGGTGTTCGAATGTCTGTTAGTTCTACATTTTAAGCATTTAAAAAAATAAAAAATGAAGTTCATAAAATATATCACGTTAGTTAGTTTGTTTGGTGTTTCAGCCTGTGTCGAACAAATGGTAATGATTCCTGAAAATCCAACCATCGATACTGAAAGGGTAGTATTGTTAGAGGAGTTGACAGGTGTAGATTGTCCTAATTGTCCAAAAGGAGCTTTAGCTGCTAAAGAGATTCAGGCAAATTTTCCAGGACAAATCGTAGTTGTTGCGATCCATGGAGAATTTTTAGCTGAACCACTTTCTACAAGTAATTACGATTTCCGTTTTCCAGAAGCTGAAGATTTAGAGAATTATCTAAAGCCATGGGATGGTAAACCTGCTGCCGCGATAAATCGAACGGAAGTCGAAGGATCATCGGAGTTTTCCGAAACCAATACAGATTTGTGGCAAGGAATTGTAGAAGATGAACTGGCAAAAACGCATGTACTCAATTTAATCGCGGATGTAAATTATAATCCGGATACAAGGACAGTACAAGTAAATACTGCTGGAAATCCCCTGGTAAACCTAGAAGGTGATTACAATATTACAGTCATGCTTACCGAAAATCATATCATTGATGCGCAAAAAAATGTTTCTGTAATCATAGATGATTACGAACACGAACATGTACTTAGAATGTTCCTCACACCTTTTGATGGAACATTTTTTGGGTCTAACCTAGGCGCTGGTGAACTTTATAATAATGGTTTCTCAGGAACGCTTCCCGATGAAGATGGTACTTGGATAGCAGAAAATATGGAAGTAGTGGTTTTAGTCCATCGAGTAGATGGAAGTCATAAAGAGGTAATGCAGGCTTTTATTACCGATGTCACTGAATAAAAGGATTTAGAAAAATTATTTTTCTTCTAATTTGCCGATCTCTTTTTCCAATATATCAACTAAACTTACTTTGTAGCCTTTAGATCTGTAGGTGATTTCGCCTTTGCTATTAACTAAAAATACCTGGGGTATACCGAAAACCATTAATTCTCTCGCGGTATACGCCATTTTTTCATGGTAAATAGGAATTTCCCATTCGTTTTTGCTGACCATATCAAATAGCTTTTTAGTGTCCGAAGGTTTATCAATTGAGAGTGCTAAAACCCCAGTATTTAGTTCTTGGTCCCATCTCTGATAAACTTTTTGAAGAGCATCTAATTCAATTCGACATGGAGCACACCAGCTAGCCATGATGCTGATAACATGGTGTTTACCATCGCTCAGTACTTCTTTCAAAAGTTTTTCTTGACCATTGGCATCCGTCACTTTGATTTCAACAGATTCATTTGTTGAGCTATGGGTACTCGTGGTTGGAAAAAAATCCTGTCCAGCCAAAATGGTGGCAAAGGACATTAAGCAAATGATAAATATATTTTTCATAATTATATGACGTTGGAATTCAGCACAAGTTAGATAAGCAATTCCATTTCTTTTAATCTTATCTAAAACCTAAGATCTTAAGCCTAAAGACCTAAATTTGCACCAAATTATAATTGGTAGATGAAGATTTCTTTGAATTGGTTGAAAGATTATATTGATCTCAATTTAGATACTGAAAAGATCAGTGAAATTTTGACCACCATCGGTTTAGAGGTAGAAGGCATCGAACAATTTGAGTCTGTAAAAGGTGGCTTAAAAGGTGTTGTTGTCGGACATATTTTGGAATGTGGAAAGCATCCAAATGCAGACAAACTCTCATTGACGAAAGTCGATATAGGAGACCAAGAATTGCAGATAGTTTGTGGAGCCCCAAATGTAGCAGTTGGTCAGAAAGTATTGGTCGCCACCATAGGCACCACACTTTATGATGGTGAGGGAAATCCCTGGAAAATAAAGAAAGGGAAAATTCGAGGCGAAGAATCTCAAGGGATGATTTGTGCTGAAGACGAATTAGGACTAGGAAGTAGCCATGATGGTATTATGGTTTTACCAGATGATACCAATGTGGGGACTCTTGCTAGTGAGGTATGCAATGTCGAAACAGATGTGATTTATGAAATAGGTTTGACACCAAATCGATCAGATGCAACCTCTCATATTGGCGTTGCTCAAGATGTTGCCGCTTATCTTCAAATTAACCATAATTTTGATGGGCAAATTAATCTACCCGATTTAGATACATTCAATGTTGACAACAAAACTAATTTGTTTGAAGTTGTTGTGGAAGATGCCAAAAGATGCCCAAGATATTCTGGGATCAGTATCTCTGATGTTACCATTGCAGAAAGCCCTGAGTGGCTGAGAAATAAATTAAAAGCGATTGGGATTCGTCCTATTTCTAATATTGTAGACATTACCAATTACATTTTGCATGAATATGGTCAGCCTTTGCATGCCTTTGATGCGGATAAAGTAGCGGATAATAAGATAGTCGTTAAGTGCTTAGAGGAAGGTTCAAAATTTACATCACTTGACGAAAAGGAACGAACTCTACATTCTGAAGATCTAATGATATGTGACGGCGATGGTCAAGGAATGTGCATCGCAGGAGTTTTTGGAGGTCTTGATTCTGGAGTGACAAGTACAACTAAAAACATATTTTTAGAATCTGCTCATTTTGAGGCAAAATCTATTCGAAAAAGTAGCACGAGGCATTTATTGAGAACGGATGCTGCTAAAGTATTTGAAAAAGGTAGTGATCCCAATATCACGGTTCAGGCTTTGAAGCGAGCAGCAATATTGATCAAAGAATTGGCTGGAGGCACGATTACTTCCAGTATAGTGGATGTCTATCCAGATGAGATCCTTCAAAAAGAAATACAACTGCGTTACAGTAAGGTCAATGATTTGATAGGCAATGAAATTTCTGTTGAAGAGATACATCAAATATTGAGTGCCTTAGGAATGGGAACTGCGCCTGTTGATGAAAATAGTATAAAAGTCAAAGTGCCAACGAACAAAGCAGACGTGATTCGTGAAGTCGATCTGATTGAAGAAATTTTGAGAATTTATGGATTCAATAAAATTTCAACTCCTGATAAAGTTTTGAGTACAATAAGTTATTCTCATTTTCCTGATTCCAACCTTGTCAAATCTAGGATTAGGACTTTTTTGAGTGCGAATGGTTTTAATGAGATGTTGAATCTTTCATTAATCGAATCAGGACAATACGAAAAAGCAGTTTCTTTTAATCAAGACCAGTTTGTAAAAATCAACAATACATCAAATATTCATTTGGATATCATGCGTCCCGAAATGTTGTTGAGCGGTCTAAATACCATGGCTTACAACATCAATAGGCAGCAGAATAACTTGAAACTCTATGAATTTGGCAAGGACTATTTAAGGAATAGTGAAGGAATCAATGAAAAGCAAAAGCTGAGTCTATTTATCAGTGGTTCAGATGTAGAGGCTCATTGGAATAGCCAAAGTCAAAAAGTAAATTTCTTTAGTATCAAGTCCTTTGTTGCGAATCTTTTAGAAAGGCTAAATGTAAAAGGATACCAAGTATCTGAGACCGAAGATTCGAGATTTTTATTTGGTTTGAAATACCATCGAGGCCCGAAGGCTTTGGTGGATTTTGGAAAGGTAAATGCTGAGATTTTAAAGGAAAGAGATGTAAAGCAAGATGTGTTTTATGCAGAATTTGACTTTGAATTTTTGTTGAATTCAATTTCGACTACCAATTATGTATCTGAAATCAGCAAATTTCCTTCTATGCGTAGAGATTTGGCTTTAGTTATTGACGATACCGTTGCATTTGAAGATATCGTCAAAATTGCCAAAAAAACAGACAAAAAGATCCTTAAAAAAATCGGACTTTTTGATCTTTTTAAAGATGAAGAAAAATTAGGCAAGGATAAAAAGTCTTATGCGGTAAGCTTTGTATTTGAGAATAATGAGAAAACACTCAATGATAAAGAAGTGGACAAATTGATGAAGAAAATGCAAAATCAGTTCGAAAGCGAGCTAAATGCACAGATAAGAAAATAAAAACTGCTTGTTTACGTCTAACTAAAATTGGGTATATTTATAATATGCAAAATTTGACTGAACATATTGCTTCAATTGAAGATAAGGTCAGGTTGGTTCTTCAAAAGATGGAAGAACTAAAAGCAGAGAACATTGTTTTAAAAAAAAAAAACGACAACTTGCTTTCACGGATTGAAGAATTGAATGGAAAAAAAGAATTGGAACAAACCAATTTATCCACAAATCAGCAATCTGAAGGTAAATACGAAGAGATTAAGAAGGAGCTGGATCATTATATCGACGAGATTGATCAAACCATACAATTGTTAAAAGCTAGTTGATGGCCAAAGAAAATTTAATAAAGATGGATGTTAATATAGCTGGAAAATCATTTCCGGTTAAAGTGAATCCAGATGAACGATTATTGGTCAAAAACTTAGAAAAAGATGTCAACGATAAAATCAGAGATTTTCAATTGACATATGCGGATTTAAGTATAAAAGACTGTATTTCAATGGCATTATTGAGTTATGCCTTTCAAGCTAAGAAGAATAGCAGTCTCAAAGCATTGGATGAGAAGTTAATCAACCTAGATTCGCTGTTGGACGCTGCCCTAAATTAATATCGTATTTCCAAAGTAAGTTTTTTATCATATGGATGCACTGAAGTGTGTAATCCTATTATATCATTTTTAAATCGATACTATGGAAATAGGAATTGGTATTATTGGGGGATTGATTGCGGGAGCCATTATGGCATTTGTTGCCGTCGGTACGTTTCTCAAAAAAAATAACCAACAAAAAATTGAAGAGATCAATAAAAAAGCAGATCTCACAATTAAAGAGGCACGGCTAACAGCGAAAAGAACCATTGATGAGGCAGAAACCAAAGCGGAAAAATTAGTCTCCAAATCTGAACAAAAAAACGAGCAGATTAAACAACGGAAGATTCAAGAAGCAAAGGAAAAATTCAGTAAATACAAAGAAGACTTTCAAAACTTCAAAGCTGAACATAAGGTGGAGATGAAGGAAAGAGAAATGACTGTCAAAGTTGTGGAAAAAGAATTGGCTACTGAAAAAGCAGCATTTCAATCTAGAGTTGACGAAGTAGAAGATCGGGAGGCACAGGTAGCTACAATTAAAGCCAACCTAGAAAAACAATTAGAATTAGTTTCTAAGAAAAAGGAGCAACTCGATTCGGCAAACGAAGAACGCATCCGCGAATTACAAAGCATTGCAAAATTATCTGAAAGCGAAGCTAAAGAACAATTACTAGACGCGGTAAAGGCTAAGTCAGAAACAGAAGCCCTTTCAATTCAGAAAGAGGCCATTATGAATGCTAAATCTGTCGCAAATAAGGAAGCGAAGAAAATCGTCATAAACACCATTCAACGAATGTGTGCTGAATTCACAATAGAAAATACTGTGTCTGTATTCAATTTGGATTCTGATGATATCAAAGGCCAAATAATCGGACGTGAGGGTAGAAATATTAGAGCCATCGAAGCAGCGACAGGTGCAGAAATTGTCGTAGATGATACTCCAGAAGCGATCATCATAAGCAGTTTTGATCCAATCAGAAGAGAAGTTTGTCGTTTGTCTTTAAAGCGATTAGTTGCCGATGGACGTATTCATCCAGCTAAAATTGAAGAAACTGTCAATAAGGTTAAAAAACAACTCAACGAACAAATTATTGAGATTGGAGAACGTACAGTGATCGACTTGGATATTCATGGTCTAAATGCATATTTGGTTAAAATGGTTGGAAGAATGAGGTTTAGGTCTTCTTACGGTCAAAATCTGCTTAAGCACTCCATAGAAACAGCCAACCTATGCGCGGCGATGGCAGCTGAAATTGGACTGAGTCCCAAACAAATAAAAATGGCTAAAAGAGCAGGTTTACTTCATGATATCGGAAAAGTAGCGGAGGAAGAATCAGAATTGCCGCACGCATTGCTCGGAATGGAAATCTGTAAAAAGAACAATGAAAATGCAATTGTTCAAAATGCAGTTGGAGCTCACCATGATGAAATCGAAATGAATAATATTATTTCTCCCATTGTCCAAGCGTGTGATGCTATATCAGGCGCCCGTCCAGGAGCAAGAAGAGAAATTTTGGAAAGTTACCTTAAGCGAATCGGAGAACTTGAAGATTTGGCCATGAGTTATGAAGGTGTTCAAAAAGCCTATGCAATGCAAGCAGGTAGAGAATTAAGAGTCATTGTTGAAAGTGATAAAGTAACCGATCAATATGCAGATGATTTAGCCTTTATGATATCTCAAAAAATTCAAGATGAGATGCAATATCCCGGTCAAGTTAATGTAACCGTTATCCGAGAAAAACGAGCTACTGCTGTGGCTAGATAAATTCATACAATCTCGAAAAAATAAAAGGGTTTGGTTTCTAATCAAACCCTTTTTTATTGAACATCTACCAAATATTATTTTGCTAAGCCAACGTTAGCAAAACCATTGTGTGGTTAATGTCGCAATGTCAACTTTACATATGGCGAACCATTCTTTTGATGGAACATTATAGTCTATTGGAGCTAGTAATCAGTAAATTATAAATCGAAAAAAAAGTAAAATGTTGGCAAAAAAAGCCTTCTAATGCATATTTAAACAGTACTTAATAACTACCTTTGCAGCCTATTTTAGAAGTGCCGAGAATGTTTAGAAAATTAATCAATATATGTTTTCTTCTTGCTTTTGCCTCATGTGTAATTGCGCAACAAGATCATTCGAGTAATCAAAATAAGTCGAATCAGGATAAAAATCTTGAAGTCAAAGAAAAGCATGATCATCACGGACATGACCACTCAGGACATGATCACTCAGGACATGATCATTCAGGGCACGATCATTCAGGGCACGATCATTCAGGGCACGATCATCACGGACATGACCACTCAGGACATGATCACTCAGGACATGATCATTCAG
>JAHDHU010000025.1:26403-36427 GCA_020631135.1 Saprospiraceae bacterium
GGCACGATCATTCAGGGCACGATCATTCAGGGCACGATCATCACGGACATGATCATTCAGGACATGATCACTCAGGACACGGTCATTCAGGACATCATCACAATAATATAACCACTCCATGTGGGTCACCTGCAAAAGTTGTTCACCACGAAGGTTATGATCCTGCCGCCACAGCAATTCACCATATTTCTGATGCCAATGTTTTTACGATCATGGATATGGTTAGAATTCCACTTCCGATGATTATCTACAACAAAGATCGAGGAATGGAATTTTTCTCATCTGGCAAATTCGCACCGGGTCATCATGATGATGGGCATTACACCTATAAAGATTACGTAATGTACCATGGTAATATACATCGCATAAAATGTCCGGGTTTTACAGAAGCAACAAATAAAATGGAAGTAGCTGGTTTTGATACCGTTACCCATAAAGACGAAAAAGGTAAAGAGCATGATACGCATTATGCTATTATTGGAGGTAAAGCATTTGAATTAGAAGCGAAAACGATTTGGGATGGTGGTTTATTAGGAGGAGGAATAACATCTTTTTATGATTTTAGCCCAACAAAGAATGTGATCAGTATGATCCTCGTTTGTTTATTGTTTTTCTGGATGTTCAGAAAAGCGGCAAAAGCTTATTCAGTTAGAGAAGGAATGGCTCCAGCTGGAATTCAGTCTTTCCTAGAGCCTGTAGTACAATTCATCAGAGATGATGTAGCGATCCCATTTATTGGTGAACACAAATACGAAAGATTTTTCCCTTTACTACTTACAATTTTCTTCTTCATTTTAGGACTAAACCTTTGGGGTCAAGTTCCATTTTTGGGAAGTGTAAACGTAACGGGAAGTTTAACGGTAACGGCTGTTCTCGCGGTAATCGTATTTATCATTACAAATATTAACGGTAATAAAGATTACTGGAAACATATTTTTAATATGCCTGGTGTTCCTTGGTTTGTCAAGTTGATTTTGACACCTGTGGAGCTGTTAGGTATGTTTATAAAGCCTTTAACATTAATGTTGAGACTTGCTGGTAACATAACTGCAGGTCACATTGCAATATTAAGTTTCGTGGGACTGATATTTATTTTTGGTAATGCTGGACAAAGTTTATCAGGAAGTCTTACAGGGACGGCAATGGCAATTCCATTAACCATTTTTATGATGGCGATTGAATTGATTGTTGCTTTTGTTCAGGCTTTCGTGTTCACAATCTTGACCGCTTCTTATATTGGAGCTGCGGTTGAAGAACATGATCATCATTAGAATTTTTATTTAATCATTTATATAAATTAATTTAAAATGACTGGAACGTTAGCAGCAATAGGAGCAGGTCTTGCCGTAATAGGTGCAGGAATTGGTCTTGGACAAATTGGTGGTAAAGCAGTTGAGGCAATCGCAAGACAACCAGAAGCTTCTGGAGATATCAGAGGTGCGATGATCTTGATGGCAGCCTTTATGGAGGGTGCGGCATTGATCGCTATTCTTTTGGCTTTCTTTATCGGATAAAATCCATTTGCAAAACGAAAAGGGGACCAATACAATACGGTTGGTGGAGTTTTGGTCCCATTTTTAAGTTCAATTAATTAATAAAAGATGAATTCAAGTTTAATTATACTCGCAGGTTTCGCTCCTTTTCAACCAACTCCAGGTTTAGCATTGTGGTCTTTATTGATCTTCTTGCTTTTTTGGTGGTTAATGTCAAAATATGCGTTTAAACCAATAATGGAAGGTATCAAAACGAGGGAAAATCATATTCAATCTGCATTGGATGAAGCTAAAAAAGCCAGAGAAGAAATGGCAAATATGCAAGCGGAAAATGATGCCCTATTGGCAGAAGCTAGAGAACAAAGAGCTACTATTCTGAAAGAAGCTACTGATGCGAAAAATTCGATCATTGCGGAAGCAAAAGATAAAGCCAAAGAGGAAGCACAAAGGATATCAACGAATGCTAAGCAGGAAATCGAAAATGAAAGAAAGGCTGCTTTGTTAGGCGTTAAAAACAAGGTAGGCAATATGGCGATTGATATAGCCGAGAAGGTGATTAAAAAAGAATTGAAAGGAAATCCAGAACACGAGGATTTTGTAAACAAACTCGTTCAAGAAGTTAATCTCAACTAAATGTCAGCTACAAGAATTGCTTCAAGATATGCGAAGTCTCTTCTCGATCTTTCGACAGAAAGAAATGAAGTAGACAGAGTATTGGTGGATATCCAATATTTGGACAAGGCTTTAGAGAGTAAAGAGCTAATAAATTTGGTAAAAAGTCCAATAATCAACTCGGGAAAGAAAAAGCAGATTTTCGAAGTGCTTTTTAAAGATAAATTTTCAGATACTACATTTGCTTTTACCGATATACTTTTAAAAAAAGGTCGGGAAGCTTATCTCCCTGCGATAGCAGATCAATTTATTATCCAGTATCAAAAAATGAAAAAGGTAAGCCAAGCAACCTTAACGGTTGCCGCTCAACCTTCAGATTCACAATTGGATGAAATAAAAGCCAAGTTAAAGGAGAGTAACATCACCCTAGATACGGTCGAGCTTGAAATAAAAGTTGACCCTAGTATCATTGGAGGATTTGTAATAGAAATAGGCGATCAATTATATGATGCCAGTGCTAAGCACCAATTAGAAAAATTAAGAAAACAATTTACCAGAAACGATTTTGTCGCTTCTGTTTAATCATTTGTTAATCAAAGACAAAAATCAATAAAGATGATTGATGTAAAACCAGACGAAATATCAGCGATACTCAAACAGCAATTAGGAGGATTCAAGACAGAATCTGAATTGGAAGAAGTAGGTACAGTACTTCAAGTAGGAGATGGTATTGCAAGAGTTTATGGCCTCACAGCCGTGAAAGCAGGAGAACTCGTTGAGTTCGAAACAGGTGTACAAGCCATTGCCTTAAACTTAGAAGAAGATAACGTTGGGGTGGTACTTTTAGGATCAAGTGAAGGTATTAAAGAGGGTTCAACTGTGAGGAGAACTAATAAAATTGCTTCTATTGATGTCGGTGAAGGTTATGTCGGTAGAGTGGTTAATCCTTTAGGCCATCCTATCGATGGAAAAGGACCAATTACTGGAGATAAATTCGAAATGCCATTGGAGAGAAAGGCACCTGGTGTTATTTATAGACAACCAGTAACTGAACCTCTTCAAACAGGTATTAAAGCGATCGATTCAATGATTCCAATTGGGAGAGGTCAAAGAGAATTGATCATTGGTGATAGACAAACTGGTAAAACAGCTGTAGCCATCGATACTATTTTAAATCAAAAAGAATTTTACGAAGCTGGGGAACCAGTTTACTGTATATATGTTGCTTCTGGTCAAAAGAATTCAACTGTGGCGCAAGTGGCCAAAGTGTTGGAAGACAATGGAGCAATGGCCTATACCACGATCGTTGCAGCATCTGCTTCTGATCCAGCACCAATGCAGTTTTATGCGCCGTTTGCAGGAGCAGCAATCGGTGAGTTTTTTAGAGATACAGGTAGACCAGCATTGATTGTTTATGATGATTTATCAAAACAAGCAGTAGCATATAGAGAGGTATCACTTCTTCTTAGAAGACCTCCTGGTAGAGAGGCATACCCGGGTGATGTATTTTATCTTCACTCAAGATTGTTGGAAAGAGCTGCTAAAGTGATTAACAATGATGAAATTGCTAAAGACATGAACGATCTTCCAGAATCATTAAAAAATTCTGGTTTAGTGAAAGGAGGTGGATCTTTGACCGCACTTCCGATTATTGAAACTCAGGCTGGAGATGTATCTGCATATATTCCAACCAATGTAATTTCGATTACAGATGGTCAGATATTTTTGGAATCAAACCTATTTAACGCAGGAGTAAGACCGGCGATTAACGTGGGTATCTCAGTATCTAGGGTAGGAGGTTCTGCTCAGATTAAATCAATGAAAAAAGTATCAGGTACACTTAAATTGGATCAAGCTCAATTTAGAGAGCTAGAGGCTTTCGCCAAATTTGGTTCAGACCTTGATGCCGCTACAATGAACGTGATCGAGAAAGGAAAGAGAAATGTTGAAATTCTGAAACAACCGCAATACACACCTTTTAGCGTAGAAAAGCAGGTTGCAATGATTTATCTCGGTACGAAAGGTCTTTTGAGATCTGTGCCAGTAAATAAAATAAAAGAATTTGAAGAGTTGTTCTTAACAACTTTAGAACAAAGACATCCAGACGTATTAAGTACATTCAAATCTGGAAAATTAACTGATGAAGCTACAGGAGCTGTAGAATCTCTTGCTGCGGATCTTGCAAAACAATTTGCTAGTTAATTTAGAATTTTCAATTTGCCAATTTGAAAATGTTCAATTAGGTGAATAGAATCTCAATATGACAACTTAACCTCAGTCGGTATAAACTGGCATGAAGGTAAAAAAGTCGAATATAATTATTGAAAAATCGTTTCAAGCAGCATTGAGGGGTATTGAATTCTGCAAGAAGTTGGAAGAAAATGAATCTAGAATTGCGAATCAATTATTTAGATCTGTAACTTCTATCGGTGCTAATATTTCAGAGGCACAGAATGCTGAGAGTTTGAAAGACTTCATTCATAAAATGAAGATTGCTGCCAAGGAATTGGAAGAATCTCTCTATTGGATGAGATTATGTAAAGAATCTGATCATTTGAATTTTGATCAAGAATTAAATGCTCAACTGAAAGAAATGATTTTAATACTTGCAAAAATAATTTCTTCTTCGAAGAGAAAATTAAATAATTGAAGGAAATTGACAATTTCAAATCGGGATATTTCCAAATTAATAAAAAATGTCAGGTCAGTTAAAAGAAATACGAGGTAGAATATCATCTGTAAAAAATACTCAGAAGATAACTAAAGCCATGAAAATGGTTTCGGCAGCGAAACTCAGGAAGGCGCAAAATGCCATTACTGAAATGAGACCCTATGCTGATCGATTAAATAAGATGTTGAAAAATATCTTGAGTAACATGGAAGGTGATGCATCTACTTCTTTTGGACAAGAAAGACCATTACATTCTGCTTGTGTTGTCATTATTACCTCAGATAGAGGTTTATGTGGAGCGTTTAATACCAATACATTAAAGAGAGCAATTGCTCTAATAGATGGGAAATATGCTGATGTATTTGCAAATGGTAAGCTAAGTATTTTACCGATAGGTAAAAAAGCGTTGGACTTTGCCACTAGGAGATATGGCAATGCCAATATCATCGATACATATGCAAGTTTAAATGCTAATTTGACTTGGGAAGAAATGGTTCAAGTACCAAATCAATTGATGGAGGATTACAAAAATGGAACCTTTGATCAGATTTCTGTTTGTTATAGCAAATTCAAAAATGCTGCTATGCAAGAAAACATGACTGTTCAATACCTTCCAGTTGAGAAAACTGAGGTTAGTGCTGATTCTTCTGAAAAGAATAAGAAGGCTGATTATCTTTTTGAGCCTGATAAGCTTACTTTGTTAGAAAATTTAGTTCCCAGTATCCTTCAGACTACATTCCAAAAATTTCTATTTGATAATAGAGCTGGAGAACATGGAGCAAGAATGACTGCCATGGATAAAGCCACAGAAAATGCAGAGGAATTAATGGGCGATTTGAAAATATACTACAACAAAGCGAGGCAAGAAGCCATTACCAAAGAACTCTCAGAGATCGTTGGTGGTGCGGCGGCCTTAGGTGGATAGTGCAAGAGCTATTAATGAAAAATGAAAGAGGCTTACTTCAAAGGAGTGAGCCTCTTTTTTATAGCTATGAGCCTTTTGCATCACATAATTCTATAGTTGAACTGAAAATTTATTTTCAGGATCGAAGTCCTCATGATAAGTGACAAATGTTTTCTTAACCCTAACAGATAGGAAAAAATAGCTCCCCCAAATTAAAAAACTGATAATTCCAGAATCCTCTAAGCTTAGAATCTCATCTAAAGAAGTTGGGAAAACTTCTGGAGAAACAAAATACCAAAGTCCAATATCTACTATCGGTCCAATGACATTTATTATATAGAATAGAATGATAAGATTCGGTAGTGATGTTCTTTTTTGGAAAAAAAGTAAAATGAGCAAACCGCAGAAAATGATCATGAAAGCGTAATACAAGATATCGAAAGTATAGACTAGGTAACCAAAGTACGAGCTCACGCCCTCTAATCCATCTATGAGGTTTATAGATGACTGTTCTAATATCTGATCATTAAACATCCGATAAACGAAGGATATTGGGGATACAAATAAACCAATTAGAGGTAAAACCATCCATCCTCCGATGTTCTTATTTTTATTTGACGCAAAAGCTTTAGGATTGTAATCTGTATAGATTTTTCGAGCTATAAAGAAACTGATGAGGAGACTCACACACAACAAAAACGCTGAAAAAAAATTCAAATTTCCTTTCTCTAGACTTTTGTCATAAGTAATCTGAAAATTGAGGTCATTGTTGATTTTTTCAAGATCTCTTTGGAAAGTTGCGTAATCTTCTGGTTGAACTAATTTCTTTTTGACTTCATAATAATAATCTAAGTAGATGCTTTTTCCTTGATTTATAGTAGAACTATTATAAGTGAAGTAAGGATTATTTATGGATTTTTTACTTTCTTCAAAAGGCCAATCCGAAGGCATATGAACTTCCGTATTCTGAATATATGTAAATGGCGTTGATATGCTAAAGGGCATTGTCCGTTCTGCAGAATTAGGAAAATTTAATTCAGAATCGAGCATTAATGGAAAAACTTCAAACTGCAGGACCTCTGAACCTTCGATTTTTTGCCAAAGGTTTTTGATACGGTAACTTTCTTCTAGAATTAATTTGTTTTCCGTGTAATCAAAAGTGTCAATGATGTTAAGAGGTTTATCTATCTCAATTTCCGAATACATCTCGCTATAATAATTGAGATAACTTTTTCCTAGTTCCTCAATCGAACTTTGAGCAGCATTTCCTCTCATATAATCTGCTCTTCTTCCGGTATACGTTGAACGTATAGAATAACTAGCTCCTCCACCAATGCTGTCAAGATAAAATTCTTCGAATACATTTAGAGTTGATTTGTTCGTTTCAGGGATTTTCGTCAATTCATTTTGTCCTCTTTTTACCTTTAACCCATACCCGTAGTTAGGAAATGCTAAGGTTTTAAATGATCCTTTTTGATTGGAAATCGTTGGATCGATAAAATAATCCTTGTCCTTATAGGTTAAGCTCACTACACAATGATCAAAACTACTTGCTGATGGTTGCCAGTTTAAGAGATCTGGTCCATAGGTTGTATTCACTAAAAAGGGAAAGGCTTCGATGCCTATGCTTCGTAAAGCAGACACTAGCAACAAGGATTTATCCTTACAGTCACCATATCTGTTTTTATATACCGTGGACGGAGAATTGGGCTTATAGGCACCAATACCTGATTCTAAACCGAGATATCTTACTTCGTTCTGTACCAAGGCAATGCAGTGATCTATTTTGCTTTCCAAATTCTCAAAAGACGCTAATTTCTTACTTATAGCATTTGGAACTTTATCATCATCATATAATGGAAGAGCCCAATTTATTACTTCATTCCATTCTGAAAAATTGCTAAACGAAACACTTCTTTGTATGTCGTACCATGAGGGCACATTGTTGTCATATGTTTTTGCCTTTAAGGCAGAAACATCAAAGGTGTAGGTTTTTAAGTTTTTGTATTTCCCCTCCTTTACGTAAACGGCATCATTATAATATTTGATGTTCAAAGAATAATTATGCTTCAAGAGGAGACGGCAATAAATGCGGTTAACAGGTACTGTATAATCCTGGTAAAACTGTCGATAGTATTGATTTCCTCTTATCGGATTAAATCCTTTTAAAGTATATGCATATTCTAATACATCTTCAGCTCTAATGTCTTTTAAGTTTATCACAGCAGTTAAACTCCCGTCGAATAGGGCACTTTCCATATCAGTTTCTCTCTGAATAGTGGAGATGATTACATTTGAAAGTTTATCCAAGGTTTTTCCATCTCGAATAATTCGGATATAATGAAAGCTTAGTGTTTGGTAGGTCGGATCGAAGTTTATATTAATATTAGAATGTTCTTGAATGCCATCTGAATTAAAAAGTTTAATTGCGTAATGACGAAATTTCTCTTGAGTGACTAAATTATCCTGTTGATCAATTAGTAAATATTGCGAACTCCCCGAATCTCTATTTAGTGAATCGGAATCATAGGTAATTTTTTCGATCCAAATAGGGCTTTTGATTTTCTTTACTCCTTTGGATGCATATCCATAAGTATTTGTGAAAAGAAGCCAACATAAAAGAAAAAGAAATCTCATGGGAAATTCTGATATAATTTGTAATGATATCTTTAATTTCTGACATGACCTAAAAATGATGAAGCCTTGGTTATATTTTTAAGGCGCCCTCGAGTAAATCTAACTTTTAATGAGCTTATAGATCAGATCATTTATTTTTAAAATGTAAATACCTCGTTTTAAAGAGGGTAGAGGTACTGAGGTGTAATTTACAAATTCACCTTCATCGATTTTTGTTCCATTGATTGATAAAATCTGAAAAGAATACCTTTTTCCATCCGTTCCCCACATATTCAGAGTTTCACTGAAAGGATTTTGAATTTTGATTTCAAATTTTTCAAGTTTCTCATTAGAAACAATCACGCATTCATAATCGATAGGATCCAACTCTATAGGATCTTGCGGTTCTAAATTTTTACCTGACAAATATTCGCTATCTAGTAGATATCTTTGTATACTAAAAACATCAGCGTCACTATTTGTCAAACCCTGAGTTAGGGGACCAAACTCACCAACTGGATTAACGTATTGCCATACTATATTTTTGTTTTCATCAACTTCAAAAAAGTTGCCTGACCTACCTTCATTAATCAAAGTGTTTCCATTAGGTAATCTTTCCACAGAAGAAATACGTGAAGAATAAAAACTAGTTGGGGGTGTGGCGGTGTATTCCCAATGTGGCTCTAGGGGCATAAATTGATTTGTGCCATTATCGATCGTATAATTAAAACCGTTGACCTCAGGATCAATCTCAAGAATGGAGGAGTAAAATAATCCTTCAGGTATGCCAGCACCGTTATTAAATAGTACAATGTTGCCAAGGCTGTTTAAATCACCCTCAACCCATTTGGCACTATGTTGCCCAAAAGAAAATTGATCATCGGTAGTCCCTTGTGCATAGTTTATTGGATTGCCCCAACGAAATAGAAAATCTCCACCTTTCCCGGAATTTCCTCCAAGAGAACCAGCAGCTTCTTCAGACGTTGTAGAATGGTCAATAATATAAATCTCATTTAAATTTCTAGCACTAAGCAATATTTGATCTAATTCTTCATTGTAGTCAATCGAATTAAAATGAAACCAATCTGGACCATTGTCAGCAACTAGATTTACCGCTAATTTATGAGGATGTGATTCGATCAAACCATAGTTGTTTAAGGTAGGACTGACTTCTTGTACGAGATGATCAAACAAATCCCATTGCCAAACAATTTCGTATTGATTATTATCTAATGGTTTTATTTCCAAAATGACCTCCGACCAAATTCCTCCAGGTGGAATATCCAAAATTCCTTTTTCTTGAGCTTCCAATTGAGTTTTTAGTTGCCAAGTCAAGATGAGAATATTTTCATTAGGCAGAATTGTAAAATCATGATGAGATATGTGTTCGGTGCTATTGTACTCCATACTCCACTCCAATTCACCCTCCCATGAATAACGCTCTAAAAGACCAGCTCCGCCACCTCCATTCCCAAATAGATTCGTAGAAACTCTCGAGAGTTTATAGAGATCGCCATCTGTAGCTAACTTGGCGGGAGCATTGCCTTTCTGTGTTACCTGCCAAGCATTGATTTCAAATCCGCAATTGTCGATTAAGTAAACAAGATCAGATCGTGTGGAAAATAAAGTATAACCTTCGTATGATTCTGGTGTATTTAGCATTAAGCCAATTGTCTGTTGCGCTTTCGCGGAATGGCAAAGGAATAAGAGAAAAAAGAAACATAGTAG
>JAHDHU010000026.1 GCA_020631135.1 Saprospiraceae bacterium
TTTGTTTCTACGGTCGATGAAAATGGCAATCCTAATTTGGCGCCGTACAGTTTTTTTAATGCATTTAGTAGCAATCCTCCGTTATTGGTTTTTTCAAGCAATAGGAGGGTAAGAGATAATACTACTAAGGATACATTAGCCAATGTGATATCTACAAAGGAAGCAGTGATAAATGTGGTCAATCACGATATCGTAAAAAATATGACCTTGAGCTCGGTCGAATTTCCAGCCGGTGTCAACGAATTTGAGAAAGCGGGTCTAACCCCTGTTGATTCGGTCACGGTGAAGGCGCCTAGAGTCTTGGAGTCACCAGTAAACATGGAGTGTAAAGTAAGGGACATTATCACCTTAGGTACGGAAGGGGGAGCTGGTCATTTGATATTGTGTGAAGTCACATTGATGCATATCAACGAAGAGGTCATCGATGAAAACAATCGTATAGATCCGCATAAAATTGATCTCATGGGCCGGATGGGCAGGTCCTATTACGTTCGAGCCAGTGGAGAAAACGTATATCCCATAGTACAGACCGTTTTTCCAGTAGTGATTGGTTATGATGCTCTTCCTTTACACATTCGTGAAAGTAAAATTCTTTCGGCCAATGATGTTTCAACTTTAGCTTCTGTAAACAATATGCCAACACAACAAGAGATGGATGATATAGATTTAAAAGGTGATCCTTACTTGTTAGCAAAAGATCTCATCAGCGAAGGGAAAAAAGAAATGGCTCTTGCCATTTTATTAAAGGATGTTGAATGAAAAAAGTAACATATTTAGTCATTTCTATTTTGCTTCTTCTATTTGCCATCGTTCAACTAAACGACACGGATGGCTGGAAATGGTTTTTGGCATATATCGTCCCAAGTATTTTATTTGCGCTCTTGTATTTTTCAAAATATTTTGAAAAGCCAGCGAAATTACTTTTGATTACTTATGGATGTGTAAGCTTGCTTTATGTACCTGATTTTTTTACTTGGGCGAAAGATGGATTTCCTACAATTGTGGATTCTATGCAAGCCCAAACTCCTTATATAGAATTTGTAAGAGAATTTTTTGGGTTGATAATTCTTTTAGCCTCGATGATCTACTATTTGAGGCTTAAGTCTGTCTCCGACGATTTAGCACCTTCCGAATCCAGTTAGGAATAATTATCGCACCGCATATTAAGTATGGATAGTAAGTGATGAGTCTCCAAATTAAAGCAACTATGATTGCCAATCCTGCTGGAATAAAATCACTATAAAAGCCTTCAAATAAATATTCGGTAACTCCGGCTCCTCCAGGTGTAGGACTAAACTGAACCAATGAATGCATAGCCTTCCCTCTTCCATACAGAATGAATTGATTCCAAAAATCAGTAGGAACATTTTGTATGAGTGCTATAATAATACAATTGATTGCTAAGAATCTTGTGATCCAAGCACCGGCAGAACTCACAAATACTTTTATGTGATAAAATATGTTTTGATTCCTTACTTCTTGAGAAGTTAAGACGACGTCATAGGCAGTATCTCTCAAACTCTGTTTAAATCTTTTTAATATTCGAACTTTGGAAAGCCACAACAAAAAGCGCTTCAACCAATTTGGTTTTAGAAATATACCGTAGAAAAAAACGAACCCATAGAGTGACATAAAAAGGATGACGGCCCAGAAACTATAACCGTATCCTTTTAAATCTGCAAAGGTTTGAGCATTGGGTCTTAAAACAAGTGGTCCGATGACGAAATAGAGTAACGGAAGAGAAATGAGAAAGAATATTGTGTCTACGATCATAGAGTAAACTACCACGGACACGGTTTTGGCAGCAGATAATTTTTCTTGAGCCAATAAAAACAATGCAACAGCAGATCCGCCAATACTCGTCGGTGAAACAGCGGATGAGAACTCCCAAATAAAAACCAGTTCAATAGATTTCCACCAGGAAAAAATTTTATCCGATAGCACCCTTAACCTCCAAGCGTAAAAAAGATGTCGAATGACATAGAGAAATATAGCAGCTCCCAACCATAAAATTGTTTTTCCTTTCCATTCGATTTGAGCGACTACTTCAGGATCCCATTGTTTCCAAATTAAATAAACCACAACTCCAATACCTATGATAATTGGTAAAACGATTTTATTGATTTGAATCGAATTTAGAACCTCTTGTTCTTTGGTGTTGAGTTTTTGAGGCAAGTTTAAATTTTTTACAAAAGGTTTAATCTTAAATCATCCAAAGCTAAAAGAGCAAAAACAAAAAAGGATATAAAATCAATACAAAAAAGAATATTATAAAATTTTTTCCCAGACCAATTCTTTTTCTAAGAGCCACTTCAATTTGTAAGTAGCTTACAAGAAAAAGAATACATTGAGTAGATACCATTATGTGGCGATACATTCTTAATGCGCTGCTTTCATTAAGTCCTCGTGGAATGTTTAAACCCGAATATTTCTCGGCAAACCACATGATCAAAAAGATAATGATCGCTATCATGGGTAAAAGAAAAATGCTTTTCTTTTTACCCCAATTATCTGGTTTGCCATCTAAACCAAAATGAGTCGGAATACTATCTGGTAATATATTGTATTTAGAAATAACATAAAGACAATTAGTCAAAAGTAATCCTAAGGTGATCGCTAAAAGAATCATTGTCAAGGTTTGGGCATATAAATAAATTGGGCTCCTAATTCACTTAGAACGAATAAACAAAGATGTTCTTTTGGATTTTTATAAGATTTTTTAAACTCTTCAATTTTGTCCTCAAAAATAATTTGTTTGGCTACAAATTCTTCTAAAGAGGAAGCGTGGATATTCCAGTTGCCTTGCATTTTTTCTTTATCCGCTAATATAATTCCCAGCTCTAATTCTTGTTGATGAGCTACAAATATTGGATACTTGCTTACTTCCTTATCCAAGATAATTTCGACAGCTTCAGCCATCATTTTTCGATATATCTCTAATTCTTGTTCTAATTGTAAAAATTTTTCAGTTTTCCCACTCATGATTTCAATTTTAGTAAAGCAATACTTTCTACATGACTTGTATGCGGAAACATATCAATGGGTTGTATTTTTTCTGTTAAATATTTTGCGGCTAACAACTGTATGTCTCTCGCTTGAGTAGCGGGATTACAACTAACATAAATGATTTTAGGAACATTTAGATTTAATAAAGTTTCGATAACATCCTTATGCATTCCCGCTCGTGGAGGATCGGTTACCAAAAGATCTGGACTTCCGTGCTTTTGTATAAATCTTTGTCCAAGGATATCCTTAACATCTCCAACGACAAACTCGGCATTTTCAATATTGTTTAATTCTTTATTCTTGTTTGCATCGATAACTGCTTCTGGCACTGTTTCGATACCTACGACGCGACGGCAATACTTAGCCATATATAAGGCGATACTTCCTGTTCCAGTATAAAGATCATAAACATTTTCAGAGCCTTTAAGATCTGCAAACTCCACTATTTTGTTATAAAGGATTGCGGTCTGTAAACTATTGGTTTGAAAAAAGGATTTTGGACCTATCTGAAAAACAAGTTCTCCTAATTGTTCTTTTATGTATCCAGGCCCTTTGAAGCTCTCAACCTTAAGATCATAAATCGAATCATTTTGTTTTGTATTTATGGTATAAAATATTGATGTGATTTGCGGAAATTCTGTAGAAAGCTGAGTACAGTAATTGATTATTTTTTCTTGACTATCTTCTCCAACGATAATATTAACCATCCACTCACCCAAGGTGGTATTTCTAATCATTAGGTTTCTAAAAAAACCATGATTCTCTTTGATGTTAAAGTAACTTAGGTTTTGCTCTATCGCATAATTACGCGTCCAATTTCGAATCTCATCAGAGAAAATATCTTGTAAATGACATTCGTCAATGTCAATCACTTTGTCAAAAGACCCAGGAGCATGAAACCCCAATGCTGGCTTTTGAAGATCGGTTTGATCAGAATCTATTTCAGCCTTAGTCAACCATCTTTTTTGAGAAAAACTATATTCTAATTTATTTCTATAGTATTTGATAGTTGTAGAACCAATGATAGGTTGGACTAAAGTAGAATCTATTTTTCCAATCCGTGAAATCGCAGAAACAACATTTTCTTGTTTAAATTTTAATTGATTTTCATATGAAAGATGTTGCCATTTACATCCTCCACAAAGTTCAAAATGTTTGCAAAAGGCCTCAACTCTATGTGGCGACATCGATCTAAATTTTTCAACAATTCCTGTTTTAAACCCTTTTTTCTTACGCAATACCAAAAGGTCAATTACATCACCGGGAACAGCATCTTTAACAAAATAGACCATTCCTTCTTCATCTCTAGCAACAGCCATTCCTTTATCAGCAATTCCATGGACCGTTAGATTTTCAACGATTTTTTTTCTTCTTCTCCCCATTTAGTGCGAAGATACAGCTAGTCCTAAAAATGGACAATCTTGATACACAAAAACAGTTAGGAGACTTAACAGCTATTTAACAAGTCTTGACAACTTATAAACAGATATCGAAAATCAATGCCCATAAATTTGAAATTAAATAGGGCTTCTATTCCGTTTGTCGATCCGAAAAGCTTTTCGGTCGAGTAATAAGTCAAAATTTTAAAAGTGCTGAAATTATGTTGAGTACTCGAGAGTTTAAAGAATAGAAAGCTTACGAATTATTTTTTTCACCACCAATTAAACGTAATACGTAATGAAAATCACAAAAAATGTTTTAACTGCTTTTTCTTTTGTTGTTTTAATGGCATTTGCCAATGAAAGTTTCGCGAATTCCAATCCTGAAAATTGGAAAAGTGAAATTATGACCCACCTTAAAGGCATCCAATCTTTGGATTTAGAAGATGCTCCAGATAGAATTTTGGTAGACTTTATTTTAAATGAGAAAGGTGAAATTATGGTTTTATCAACTTCATATCCTCAGTTAGATGATTTGTTAAAGTCTCGATTAAACTATAAGAAAATTGGATTTGAAGAATTGAAAGTTTTAGAAAAATATACTCTTCCTATCTTATTGGAAAAAGTATAAAGATTTATTTCATACAAGTCGATGGGTAGGGCAGAAATGCTTTGCCCTTTTTATTTTACTAAGACAAATTCAGTTCGGCGGTTAAGCTTTCTTCCTTCTTCAGAATTATTGTCAGCTATGGGCGATGATTCACCGAAGCCGGTATAACTAATTCTATTTTTTTCGACACCTTTTTTGATCAGTTCATCGTGGACGGATTTCGCCCTGTTTCTTGACAACACCAAATTATCTTCAGGGCTACCAATATTATCAGTGTGCCCATGAATTTCGATTTTGACTTGAGGGTACATGATCAGTAAATCATTTAGTCGATTAATTTCATCATTAGACTCATCCAATAATACTGCAGATCCACTTTTAAATAAAATATTTTTCAATGGTATTTTTTGGTTAAAGGCGGTACCAACTGCGGTCTCTTCATTGGTGTCTGGGATTGGCCAAAGTTTTATTTCAATGACATAGGGATCTAAAGAACTTTGAACTCCCTTTAGTTCGAATCGATCACTGACCATGATGTATCCTTCTTTTTCAATATGTAAAGCATAGTTTTTATCACTAGGTAAAGGGATTAGAAACTCACCATTCTCTTTACTTAGAATATTTTTATCAACTCCATCGGATGAGATTTCAATAGTCGCTAAAATTGGATTTCCATTATTTCCGTTGGTAATTTTTCCTTTGACGTAGGTCGTAGGGGTAGGGCGAGCCTCTTTATAAAGCTCAAATTGATATAGGTCTAAATTCGGTTTAACACTGTTGTTTAAGCTGTGACGATTACTGGTATAGTATGCAGTGGTTCCTAAAAGATCAACAAATAAGGCGCCATCGTCTGCTTTAGTATTGATAGGGTAACCCAAATTTTCTGGTTTAGACCAATTCATTTTCTCTTCATCCCAGCGAGAAAAGAAAATATCAAAATCCCCATATCCCATATGAGCGTCTGATCTAAAATATAAGGTCTTTCCATCAGGATGAATAAAAGGTGATTCTTCGTTACCGGCAGTATTGATTATAGATCCCAAATTTTCGGGTTTAGACCATTGACCATTAAAAAATTTTGACATATACAGATCTGAACCTCCTAAAGCACCTTTTCTTTTGCTACTGAAAAACAGCTGTTTTCCATTAGCGGATAAAGAAGGCTGACTTTCCCAATATCTTGAATTGATTTGTGAACCAAGGTTTCTTGGAAAACTCCATTTCCCATTTTTCCATGTTGACATATAAAGATCACATCCGCCGTATGAAGTTCGCTGAGTGGAATTGCTGTAATCACAACTGGTAAAAATTATTGTTTTTCCATCAGGGGAAATGCAATGTGCACCTTCACCACTGGGGTAATTAAAATCTTCAAATAATTTACCCTTACCAATGCCTTCTTTGGTTATTTCTGCATAAAATAATTCCTCATTGTTGTTTTCTAATTTGCTCAAATATATAAGCATATTGCCCTCAGCATTAATAGTAGGCGAATATTCCCAAAGTTCTGTATTTACCTGATCACTTAAACGTAATGGATTGAAGGCTACAGGATTTTGTATGCCTACTTTTATAAATTTTGCTTTTTCGATAAATCTTTCTGCTTTATCTATGAGCTTTTTTGGTTTTTCTGAAAGGTTAATGAAAGTCGTAAAACTTTTGATGGATCCATCAAATTTGTCTTGTTTAAATTGACTAACTCCAAGAGAATAGTAGGCTTTTGGGTTGATGTTTTTATCTAACTCAATGGCTTCTAAAAATATGTGCTCAGCTTCCTTTGGTTTTTTTTGCAACAATAAGAAAGAGCCTTTTCGTAAAAGCACATTTATGTTATCAGCTTCTTTAGATAGGATTTTGTCACAAAGAGAAATGGCTTTTTCGTAATTATTGTTTCCCGCCTCTGTAGCGGATTGCTTATAGTAGGCTTGTAGTTTCTTTTTAGAATTTTTAATGTAACGCTGACCAAAGGAAAAATTTACCGACAAGCAAAGACAAGCGAGTGAAACTATAATCCGAGACATATAAATGCAGTATTTATATTTAAAACGATATCAAAGAATTAAAGGTATCAATTAAAGCGCCTTTAGTAGATTTTCGGCAATCTTATCTCCTAGATCAATAGCCATTTTGAAATCTTTTTTAGCTTCAGATTTTTTGATTTTTGTATTTGCTATTCCCCTATAACGGTAAATTTCCGCTTCAGAAACTTCAACTTGGTTGTCCGTAAAGTTGATTGCTTTATCTAATACTTGGACTGCGGATTTATAATCTTCTTGCTCAATTAGGATTTTTCCGTAGTTAAACAAAACAGTACGTTTCCAAGTATAGTTAGGATCATCTTTGGCGAAATTTCTATTTGAAAATAGTTTTAAATCAAAAGCGGCTTTTTCTAATTGTCTCATTTGAAAATGTATCATGCCTTTGTGTCTTCGACTTTTCCAATAGATCGCCTGAAGTGCCACAGAGGTTTTTAGAGCCATTTCAAAATCTGCTATCGAATCTTCGAGTTTTTCATTGATCTTATGAACCTTGGCTCTTCCAAAAAAGGCGTGGGCGTTTGTATCATCGATTGCTAGACTTTTATTGTAATCTCTTTCTGCATCGTGATATTTTTTTAGAATGTAATTGACCTTTGCTCTTCGTTCGTAAGCCTGAGCATGTCTATCATATTTTTCGATGGCTTTCGAAAGCGCTTCAAGTGCTTCTTCGTGTTTACCCTTTTGCTTGACTAGAGATTTACCCTTACGATAGGATTGAACAACAATTTTTTCGCTATTCGGCTCAATAGGGAAGTAGTGTAAAACCTTGCCTTCATTGGTCATCCATATTTTCAGAGAGCCTGCCACAGCAAATTGGGCACAGTAGCTTAAAAGACTGGCGGTGTTTTTAAGCCATTTCTCAGAAGATTGACCCACATATCTCTTTACAATAATCGCCAACTCCTCTTCATTAAACAAAGCCTCTTCATTAAGAACAAGTTCGTTCTTGTGATGATTTTCTGCTCTATTTTGAAATTGTACGAGTACTGTGTTATAGGTCTTTGGACTACCAAATTCTAACCTTCCTTGAATAATCGTTTTGTAAAGCTCCATGATCTACCAAACACTATGAAAAAACTATTCCAATTATTGATTTTTCGGAAGAAAACTCTGCGAAATAGAAAATAAATGGAATTTGAAGCTTTTTAAGCCCATACCGTACAACCTTCGGTACAATTATTACAAATTTCTATTTGATCTCTTCCTTTTAGAAGGGTAGTTCTGAAGTCTTGATATTGGGAATTTTGCCAAACCTCTTTAAAACTAGATTTCTTCAAATCTCCTAATTTATGAATTGCGTCTTTATCAAAACAACAAGGAACAACTAAACCATCCCAAGTAATTACACAAGAATGCCATAATTTCCAACAATGGTTGAGTAATTCATTTTTAATGGCGTAGCTTCCATCTTTTTGTTTTTTGTAGCGTGAATACTCATCTATTGTTGGTATCAATGGATTGCCTTCTTTGTAGTCATAGATCTGAGCTGTTTTTAGTTTGACCTCATCTATACCAATTTCTTCTGCAAGTCTGTATATTTCAGGAATTTGATGCTCGTTTGGTTTGACCACCAAAAATTGAAAAATGGTATGTGGTGTTTTACTTTTTAACTTCTTTTTCCACTTTACAATATTTTTGGCACCTTCTAAAACATTTTCTAATTTTCCTTCTTTTCGATAAGATTCATAGGTTTCTTGGGTTGTACCATCCACCGAAATGATTATTCGATCTAATCCCGATTCGATGGTTTTTTTGGCATTTTCATCATTTAGGAAATGAGCATTAGTGGAGGTTATAGTATAAATGCCTTTTTTGTGGGCATAATTTACCATTTCCAAAAAATTGGGATTGATATAAGGCTCTCCTTGAAAATAGAAAATCAGATATAAGAGATCGGAATGGATTTCATCAATCGTTTCACGAAAGAAGTTTTCTTTTAGATTCCCTGTTGGCCTTGTAAATGCCCTCAGTCCACTTGGGCATTCAGGGCATCGTAAATTGCAAGCTGTTGTGGGCTCGAAAGAAACAGTCATTGGCATACCCCATTGGATCGGTTTTCCGGTCCATTTTGTAACGTAAAACGAGCTCACCAATTTGCTCAAGTTAAACAAACGTCTTGGTGACAATTTTGAAAGGAAGTTTAAAGTATCTGCAATATGCAGTGCCATTTATTTTAAGTACTTCTTTTTTAAAACAGATAAGTGATGTTTCGTATGACCTGCTATCATATAAGGAAATGCAGAAGCGCTTACTTCTTTACCAGAGGCCTTTCCTATTCTAACCCAATCTTCTGGACCAAAAGTGTCAAAAAGAAACAAGCTAGATTTTCTTATTGATTTAAAATTATCAGCGATTTGCTTTTTACTAATGTGATCAAGGTTTGCATTATTAATATATTTATCTTGATCGAAACCCGGTAAAGCTTTTTTCTCACCACGAGCGATCGCCAAGGCTCGATATGCGAATATTTGTTCGGTATCTATCATATGAACAAGGACCTCTTTCAAAGACCACTTGCCCTTTGCATAAGCGAAGTCTAAATTGGATTTATTTACTTTTTTCATCATTTGTGCAATTTCATCCAATTGCTTATTTAATGCTGTCAAAGCATTGCCTTTTACACTGGTGATGTATTTTTTATACATATCCGGATAAGTCGGTTTTGGTATCCTTTTAGAGGGCATTTTTTCTTTTTTGACGTTTATTAAACCAATTCGTTTCTTCTAACCAACGAATATCGCATAATTTCAAGGCTAAACATTCTTTAGTCTCAAGAGTTTTTAATTTTGAAAGGTTTATGACAGAAAAGTATTTCGATATAGAAGGCCTCACATGCAATGGCTGTGTAAAAAAACTCAAATCAATTCTTGAACCGATTTCTGGTATTGAAGAGGTTAGGGTTGATCTTAATAATAAAGAAGCGACTTTGCTATTTTCAAAGGAATTGGAAATTTCAAGTTTGCAGCCTTCTTTAGGGAAATATAAGTTGAGACCTAAAAATAAACTTCAACTCCATGAGAACCAAAACCAAAAAGATACTTTCATATCAAAGTATAAGCCTTTATTTGTAATATTTGGATTTTTGCTTTTGATAACAGTTTTCGTTCAATTTCCTTTTCATTCTTTTGATTGGTTAAAATGGATGAAGCACTTCATGGCTGGTTTTTTTGTTACGTTTTCTTTTTTTAAGTTTTTGGACTTGAAGGGATTTAGTTTAGCCTTCAGTCAATATGATATAATTGCTGGTAAATGGAAAGTATGGGGTTCAATATTTCCAATTTTAGAGTTGCTTTTTGGAATTCTTTTTTTAACCGACAGTATAAACAGTATTGTTTTAGCAGTGTTACTTGTTTTTCTGATTATTTCAACCATTGGGGTTGTGCAAAGCAATTTAAGAGGGAAAAAAATAATCTGTGCGTGTCTAGGAACTGTATTTAATCTTCCAATGTCTACTTTAACAATCGTAGAGAATTTATTGATGATTGCCATGGCTTCATTCATGCTAGCAATGCAATAAAAGAGCCCGATTGCTAAATGCAACCGAGCTCCATATCAAAAAGCAGTTGATTCTAAAATTAGAATGGCATTTCAGCCTCTACATTTTTGGTAATTTTTAGAAATTCATTTACTACTACTTCAGAAGAATATCTGGTATTTCCATCTTTGTCTTCGTAGGACCGATGAACCAATTTTCCTTTTACCATTACTTCGTTTCCTTTTTCAAGAATTTTTGACATTATTTCTGCTTGTTTTCCCCAGCAGGTTACATTATGCCATTGCGTTTCTTGAATTTTCTCTCCTTTTGAGTTTTTGTAATACTCATTTGTTGCCAAGCTTAGCTTAGCAAGTTGCGTTCCATTTTCAAATGTTTTAAAATCAACCTCTTTCCCGAGATTACCAATAAGTTGAACCGAATTTTTTAATGAATTCATAATTTAATTTTTTGTATTTGCTTTTAAATTTTTAGCAAACAAGTGAAACAAAAAACAATTCCGCTGAGCGAAATCAAATAACATCACAAATCTCGGTTGGTCTAGTTCTATTAGTTGTTTAATAAACATTTACATACGTTTCTAAGCGTATATAAACGTTTATATACGCATAAGACATTGGTATACTGTATGTTGGGCTAATCGATATTAAGATGAAATTTTCTGAACAATTCTCTTTTTTAGCCAAAAATCAGATAGACAGCAAACTAAAAAAAGCTGAGATAATTAGTTAATTCTCTGTATTTTCAATGAAGCTTTAAATGTTTTAAGAATTTAATCAACCGTAATGAGAGGACTGCTTTGGGTACTTTTTGTGTGCCTAACATTCAATACCTTAAAATCACAAAGTTGTGATTGTCCCTATCCTATAATATTTCTTCATGGCTTCACTGGAAATCATACATCCTATTCAGGTACTTATAGCGATGCAGATTTTATTTCTGTTTGGGGAGGGCAAACTGATATTTTTCATGCTGTAATGAATGCGCAAGAGAGCACAAATATTTGGGGAGATGATGGGACGCCCTTCACATCAGACGATGATGTTCTACTCAGTTTTAATAACGAATCAAATGTCTTAATTCCTGGTTGCGTCTATTCCATAAATTTTGAAAACTATTGGAATGAAGACGAGGCCAACCCCATGATTAATACAAATGTTTGCGGTTCACCGACAGCTTCATCTTCAAACAGTAATGAATCCGCAATTTATAAAGCTGGATTTGCATTGGGACGAATGATCGAAAGTGTTTTGACAGCGAATCCTGGAAAAGACAAGGTAATCCTGGTTGGGCATTCCATGGGTGGACTAAAAATCAGGGAATATTTACAACGAGAATCAGGCCAATGGTGGGCCGGGAATACTCCAGGACATGGAGTGAAAAAAGCCGTAAGTACGGTGACGCCTCATCTTGGCAGTAATTTTTTTGGAAACCCATGGCCGCTTAAACCGAAGGATGAACATTTAATGCGAAATGGATGGCCTGACATTTGGTCTGAGGCTACAAGAGATTTACGATATAGTTATTCAGTAAACATTGTTGATCCTACATGTGGATTATTTACAAGTTGTCCTGGACCATATCTTTTCGGAGGAACTGAGGATTATCCATGGGGATATTGGAATGAAGATGTCAATTGCGATGGAGATGATGACCAAGGCGATGTGATCATAGGGATTAACAATTCAGGTGGTACGGCAGACAATGCTGCTATGCCTCTGCCCTTAGATGTCAGATATACTTGGGTAACATCTAATCTCAGTGGAACAGGAAGCGATGGAGTGGTGGATATTGACAGACAATGGCTATATACCGGAAATGTCCCATCACCTTCTGATGGCGTATCGCATCGTTTGACAGATACGCTACTCACAAATACTGATCATCTTGGAGTTGATGACGAAACCAACACAGTTGTGCAAGCCTTGGATGAGTCCGATTATCCTTTGTGGGCTTGGGATCTAAACCTATCTAACCTTAACAATTATGCTGCATTGGCTCAAGTGAGATCTGTTGCAGCTCCTGAAGGACCTCACACAGATGATCCTGATTGGTTTCGGGTTTTTATACCTAACGGTACTACTCAAAATTTGTGTATTTCATTTGATCCGAATGAAAATATTGATTCTCAAATAGACTACTTTTCTAATCCAGGTGATTATACAACTATGTCCACAGTTGGCGATTACAGCTTAACCATTGCTTCAGGCACAACGACAGTAAACTTAATCGTTCCAAATGCGGACCTAAATCTGGGGGACCATAATTATTTTAGAATAATCCATAAAGGAGTGGATAAAAACTCTTGGAGAAATCCATATAAAATAAATACCGCTTTAAAGTTTCCTGTGCCTATTGAGTTGATTTCATTTCAAGGAAAATTAGAGAATAACCAGATTAGATTAGATTGGTCTACAGCTCAAGAAAGAAACAATGAAAAATTCGAAATATATAAATCCCAAAATGGAATGGATTTCGAATTTATCGGAAGTGTGGAAGGGGCTGGCAATTCGGATAGTCGATTGGATTACTCATTTTATGATTTAGATCCTCAAATTGGTCCTAATTATTACAAACTTAAACAAGTTGATTTTGATGGAAGTTTTGCTTGGACTCAAATCATTCAAGTAAATTATAATTCTGATAATAGGGACTTGAAAGTTTATCCAAATCCTGCAAAAAACACCTTGTTTGTAAAATTTGATGAAAATATTTCAAAAGAACAGATCCAAATATTTGATGTTCAAGGTAAATATTGGAAAACTAAGATTGTCGAATCAGGTGACACAGTTAAGGAGTTGGATTTAAATAATTTGCCTTCAGGTGTTTATACACTCCAGGTGATTCATGGAGATCAACCAATAAAAAAACTTTTTGTAAAAAATTAGATCTAGTACATTTTGGGCGTCACTCCGATGCTTCATCTTCGATTTCGATCGGAGTCGGGCTATACGTTCATATCCCGCTGTATAGCGGGAAACCACTACTATCCCTGACGCGTTTTGAGCTATTACATTTCTATATACTCTACGGCCAAGCCTTGTTTGCTTCTTAATTTTAAAAACTTGAAATGTGAGAGCATTGCATCTATTAAGGTAGGATTATCCTTGTAAGGCATATTATGTTCTTCACAGGTCTCTTTGAGAATTTCTGTTAACACGGGATAGTGAATGTGACAAATGTTTGGAAACAAATGATGCACAACATGATGATTGAAACCTCCAAACAGATGTGATAGCAATTTATTGTCAGTTGCGAAATCAACTGTTGTAATGATTTGATGCCTTACCCAACTTGTCGGCATGATTCCATTTTTGTCGGGTTCAGGATAGACAGATTCTTCCCCAACATGCGCAGATATTAAAGCCATAGCTACAGTAGCACTGGCTGCAAAATTGAATAAGCAAAACCCTAACAAGATGGTGCCAAAACTAAATGGCAAAAATAGGTATGGAATGATAAGCATACGAAAAATAAAAAACGCTTTGGTGGTTACGAGCTTTATGATTTCTTTCTTGGGATGCTTTAAACCTGGTTTTCCACTGATATCGGGATTTAAAAAATCTCGAAAATCCCTAAATAACAACCAGACCATGGTGTAAAAAAGATAAAGTACTGGCATGTATAAATACTGGTATCTATGGAAATCTAAAAATGCGGCATTTGGAAATACCCGGACTAAATTGCTTTGCTTAATGTCCCCATCCATATTTGGAATGTTCACATGTGGATGATGAGAGTGGACATGTTTCAGTTTCCACAAATATCCATTGGCACCTAAAAAGTCAAAAGTGTTTAATAAGAACTTATTGGTTTTTTTGTTGTCAGAAAACGTATCATGAGCCGCATCATGAGCAACATTAAGAGCCAGAAATATGGTATTGATTCCAAGCAAGATGAAAAAAACATACATCAGCTGCATGGATCCCGCAAATAAAATTGAAACATAAAACAATCCATATAATGCAAATAGTATGAAAGCTTTATTTCTAGCCTTGTGATTTCCGTTTTTGGAAATATTTTTGTCTTTAAAATAGTTATTGACTTTTTGTCGAAGCTCTTTGAAAAAGAGCTCATCTTTTGAGTCTCGCTTAAACTTGATAGGTGTCATGCTGCTATTTTTTGAGAAATCGTTTGTAAGAAGGGTTCATATTTTGCGAAGTAGATTGTCAAGTTTTTCTCTTCATCTTGAAAGCTATCATAGAAAGAAAAGCCCATTCTTGCATAGAGAGGAACGAGTCTTTCTTCTGTAGTTTCTATGTAAATTGGAATATTCAAGAAATCCGCTTTGTCCATAATGTATCTTTTGATCTCTACTAAAGAGTCAATAGAATTATAGCTGCGATCTTGTGCCAAAAACCAAACATAGAGGAAGTCGTGATGGGCATTGAGCAATTGATGTTTAGTTCGAATTGATTTAATTTTCTGTTCGGATGCATATACTTTTTTCAAGCGATTTAGACCGATCACATTGAAGGCAATGAAAGCATATCTTAGTTTGTCTTTCCACCTCAAGTAGAACTCGCTTTGACGATAATAAAGAATAAAGGATTTTTTATTTGAGGTTTTATAAACGTATCCATTTTCCTTAATGCTGAGAATAATGTAACTCAAGAGTTGTTCTAAACAGGAGATAAAAGCTCTACCGGATTTATCGATCAATTTTTTCATCCTTGCGTTGTCCTTAAAACAACTTGTTAATGTGTTGATCATTTGTTGATCACGTTCATTTATTTTAAAAAGCCAATTTTTTATTAAGCCATTCATAAAAAATAAATTTTGTTTCAATTCAAACCTATGGACTTGAGCAAGTTTAGAGTTGACTATTAGATAAAAGGAAAGAGATTGAATTTCTATTTGGTAACAATTGTTTAAAATTTGAAAGACTTGGTTTATAAATTATAACAAACCTTAGAGATAGTTTACAATATATAAACTAAACCAAGGATTAGAATTGTTTTTGAGGTGATTCTTGGTTCATTTCTTAATTTAATGATCAAAATCAACTCTATGAAAAGGCTGATCCTTTTACTCCTCACCTCTCTTTCTATTTCATTCGCTTATGCGCAATCATTTCCTATGCTCGAAGGAGCCTTAGAATGGAGAGATATTGGTCCGTTTCGTGGAGGTAGATCCTGTGCAGTTACAGGCGTCCCTGGAAAACCCAATTTATTCTATTTCGGAGCAACAGGAGGTGGAGTATGGAAAACAGAAGATGGTGGGCGTAGTTGGGAAAGTATGTCGGACGGATTCTTTGGAGGATCGGTTGGATCGATTGCAGTAGCAGAAACAGATCAGAATATGATTTATGTTGGCGGAGGTGAAAAGACAGTAAGAGGAAATGTTTCAAGTGGTTATGGGGTTTGGAAATCAGAAGATGCCGGGAAAAATTGGATTTCAGTGGGACTTGAAAAAACAAGACACATTTCGAGAATACGAATACATCCCAATAATCCCAATATAGTTTGGTTGGCATCGATGGGTAACTTGTATAAAGACAATCCAGAACGTGGTATTTTCAAAACCGAAGATGGCGGTAGGACATGGAAAAAAGTACTTTTCGTAAATGCTGGTGTCGGTGCGGTGGATTTAGAAGTGGATCCGAACAATCCTCGAATCTTATATGCCAGTACTTGGAAAGTGAGAAGAACACCTTATGATTTATCGAGTGGAGGAGAGGGTTCAGGACTTTATAAAAGCACAGATGGCGGCGAAACTTGGAAAAACATCTCATCAAACAAAGGACTGCCAGAAGGTATTTGGGGGATATCAGGAGTTACAGTATCTCCTGCCAATTCTAATCGAATTTGGTTGATCGTAGAAAATGACAATGGCGGTGTATTTAGATCAGATGATGGTGGAGAATCTTGGAACAAATTGAACAGTGAAAGATCACTTCGACAACGTGCCTGGTATTATACCCGAATCTATGCTGATCCAAAAGACGAAGATGTAGTTTATGTAATGAATGTCAATTATCATAAATCCAAGGATGGAGGAAAGACTTTTAAATCTTTTCGAGCACCTCACGGGGATCATCACGATTTATGGATTGCGCCAGAAGATCCGAGCAGGATGATCATCGGCGATGATGGAGGAGCTCAAGTCACCTATGATGGAGGAGATACCTGGAGTACATATCACAATCAATCCACCGCTCAATTTTATAGAGTCACGACTGACAATCATTTTCCTTTTCGAATTTATGCCGCACAACAAGACAATAGCACCATAAGAATTGCTCATCGATCTGACGGATCTTCAATTGGGACTGAGGACTGGGAATCAACGGCAGGGGGTGAGTCAGCGCATATTGCAGTAGATCCAACGGATAATGATATTGTATATGGTGGAAGCTATGGAGGATACCTTACCCGATTAGACCATAAAACTGGTTTTAATCGTGCCATAAATGTTTGGCCTGATAACCCGATGGGTCATGGGGCCGAAGGAATGAAATATCGCTTCCAATGGAATTTTCCAATCTTCTTTTCTAAGCATGATCCTAAGAAATTATATTCTTGTTCGAATCATCTTCATTTGAGTACCAATGAGGGTGAAAGTTGGGAAGTAATCAGTCCAGATTTAACACGAAATGATAAAGAAAAGTTGGTTTCTTCAGGTGGTCCAATCACGAAAGACAACACGGGAGTCGAATATTACAGTACGTTGTTTGCGGCCGCTGAGTCACCTATTGAAGAAGGCATAATTTGGGTAGGTTCAGATGACGGACTTATTCATCTAACCCAAGATGGAGGAAAAAACTGGACAGACGTTACACCTGGTAATATTCCAAAGTGGTTAATGATCAATTGTATAGAACCGGACCCTTTTGACAAACAATCTTGCTACGTTGCTGGTACTCTTTACAAAGGAGGAGACTTTAAACCCTACTTGCTTAAAACAGAAAACTATGGTAAGTCGTGGAAAATGATCACAAATGGAATTCCTAGCGAACATTTTACGCGTGCCATAAGAGTAGACCCAAATCAAGAAGGCGTACTTTATACTGGTACAGAATCCGGAATGTATGTTTCTTTTGATGATGGGGAACAATGGCAATCATTGCAGCTCAATTTACCTGTGGTCCCAATCACGGATTTAGTTATAAAGAACGATCATTTGATCGCAGCTACTCAAGGTAGAGGAATTTGGATTATCGATGACTTAATTAGTCTTCGCGAGCACGCGAAAATTAGTCGAACGGCGAAGGAATTTCATTTATTTAAACCCAAAAATGCTTATAGAATTTCGGGTCGACAAAACAAAAAAGTCAAAGGAAGTGGGAAGAATCACATCGGTGGACTAACTAGCTACTTTTATCTTAAAAATTACGATTCAAAAAAAGATACTGTAGTGCTCCAATTTTTGAATTTGCAAGGTGATACCATAAGGAGTTTTTCAAATGTGGATAAGGAAAATAAATTGGAGGTGGAGCAAGGTGCAAATATTTTTTCTTGGGATTTTCGTCATGCACCAGCTAAGAAATTTGAAGGGATGGTATTATGGTGGGGATCTATGAACGGAGCCAAAGTCTTACCTGGCACTTATACCGTAAAACTGATGGTCAACGGAAAGAAACAAGAGCAAACTTTTGAAATACTATCTGATCCAAGACTGAAATATGGCACCAAAGAATTGGCTGCTCAATATGCGTTTATCAATGAAGTGAACAACTTGGTTAGTCGTTCACACACAACAATTCAGGAGATCAGAGAATTGAAAAAACAAATGGCCGATTATGTTCATCGTTACGATTCAAAACCTCTTAAAGAGAAAATAAGTGAAATTGATTCAACATTGACGAATGTCGAAACCAATCTATACCAAACGAAAAATAAAAGCAGGCAAGATCCTTTAAATTATCCGATCAAATTGACCAACAAATTGGCGCATCTAAATTCATTGGTACAAATCAGTGATGCGCCACCAACACTGCAAATGATTGAGGTACAAAAAGAGCTCAGCGATAAAATCAATAACGAGTTACAAACGTTCGAAAGAATCTTAAAAGTTGATATTTCAGAACTCAATGAACTTATAGTAAAAGAAGTTAAAGACTTTATAAGAGTGAAACGAAACGAATGATTAAGCTAGTTTTGTGGCTTGATAAAATTTAAAGTACAAGATGAATTTAAAAATATATCAGGTAGATGCTTTTTCAAATAAAGTGTTTGGTGGAAATCCTGCTGCGGTTTGCATTTTAGACGAATGGATGGAAGATGAATTGCTCCAAAAAATAGCTGAAGAAAATAATTTGTCGGAAACTGCATTCGCCGTAAGGCAGGGAGAGAAATGGAATATACGATGGTATACTCCTAGAACTGAAGTAGACTTGTGTGGTCATGCTACTTTAGCTACAGCATTTGTAATTTTTAATCATACTCAACCAGATTTGCAAAAAATTCACTTTTATTCTGATAGAAGTGGTGATTTATATGTGAGTAGAGAAAAGGACTTGATCACCATGGACTTTCCCAAGGATGAGCTGCATGAGGTCGAAAATAATTTTGTCCTAAATCAAGCTTTGGGTCGAGCTCCAACTAAAACCTTTAGAGGGAAATCAGATTATTTATTAATTTATGATTCTGAAGAAGATATACGTCACATGACTCCAGATTTTAATGCTTTAGGCAAGATAGATGCTCGGGGTGTTATTATCTCAAGTCCATCAACAGAGGTAGATTTCGTTTCTCGATTTTTTGGCCCCAAGGTGGGTATCGATGAGGACCCTGTCACAGGATCAGCCCACACGACCTTGGTTCCTTATTGGACAAAGCGTTTGAACAAATCAGAAATGCAGGCCAAACAACTTTCAGAAAGGGGTGGCGAAATTTTTTGTGAAGATCTTGAAGAACGTGTAAAAATTTCGGGTCAGGCACAGCTTTATATGATTGGAGAGATTTTTCTTTAAGGAATTAATTGCGCCCATGTTCGGTTGGATAAAAAGATTATTTAATAAAGCAGAAGAATTAGAAAAAACCTCCGATGCGAAAGTACAAGATGAAATGAAATACCTCATTGCAGGTTTGGGAAATGTGGGATCCAAGTACATTGGTACACGTCATAATATTGGTTTTGAAGTCGTAGATAAGATTGCGATGGATTTAGAGGGAAATTTTAAAACCGAAAGTCAAGGTGATATCGCTGAAGTAAAACATAAAGGAAGAACTTTGATTTTACTCAAACCGTCGACCTTTATGAATAGAAGTGGTAAGGCGATTAGGTATTGGATGCAGAAAAAGAAAATTAAACAAGAAAATGTCCTCGTAATCCTTGATGATCTTAATTTGGATTTCGGAAAAATCAGAATGAAAGGAAAGGGCAGTGATGGTGGACACAATGGTTTAAAGGACATTCAACAAATGTTTGGCAATAACAACTATGCGCGATTGCGGATTGGTATAGGCGCCAATTATAGTAAGGGTCATCAAATTGATTTTGTTTTGGGAAAATGGACCACCAACGAAATGGACGAACTCTTCGATATTATTTCTAAATCTGCCAACGCTGCTCGAGCTTTCACATCAGACGGTCTAAAAAACACCATTGCCAATTACAACGGAAAGGTAAATTAGTAGATATCATTTCTGTTTTGAGTAGATCTAAACTTCGAAAGAAGAAGAATGTCTTTAGAATTCTATGGTAAAATTGGTTTGATGAGTTTTGGGATTAGTTTCTAAACTAAAGCTTGCATTATGAGCATGCAAAATGTCCCTAATCAACATTAAGCCTACTCCTTGGCCGGTTGGTTTTGTACTATAAAATGGTCGAAATAAATTGGGTTTGTCCTCTTCATTTATCCCAACACCATTGTCTGAAAAGCAAACTTCTTTTGAATTTGGATCGATGGAAACTTTTATTTCTCCTTCAAAATCTTGATCCTTTTGATCGAGTTGGACTCGCATCATTTTTTCTTCAACTGATTCAATTGCATTTTTAAGAATATTTAAAAATGCTTGTTCTAACAAGTGTCGATCAGCTTTGCATGATATTGGCGTTATGAGACGATCTATAGAAATAGTGATGCCTTTTTCTCTAGCTATTGGCATTTGTAGTTGAGCCGATTTTTTTAATATCTCCGTCAAATTAAGTCTGACAAAATTAGGTTTAGGCAAGCGCAAAATAGATGCATAATTTGCCATGAATTCGCTCAAACCTAGATTTCGTTCTTTGGCCAAAAGCAATGAGTTTTTGAGTTCATCATTTTTACCATCAGAAAACCCAAATTCCACTACGGAATCTAAAATAGAATTGATGGCTCCCATGCTATTGTTTACTTCATGAGCCATCATTCTTATTACCCTTCCATAAGCGTCTTTTTCTGAAGCCAATAATTCTACGGATAGGTCATCAATTAGAATAAACTTTCTTTTAAACCCTTGATGAATAACTTCTGCAATTTGGCATTTATATTTATCCATTCCGTTTAACTCGATCATACTGGATTCACCAATTTCGAGTAGGTTGATGGCTTCAATCAATTGCGAATTATTATCAATGAGATTTTTTCCGATAATGGTATTTGGTACGTTTAAAATTTTGCAAGCAGAAGGATTTATATTTGAAATGTTACCATCAAAATCCATAATAATAATTCCTAAAGGAGTTACTTCCAATAGTTTTTGGACAAAATAACTTTGTTCCGACATAGAAGTTCTCTCGGTTCTCAATTGTTCGATCATTTGATTATAAACTTCAATTAAACGATCGATTTCTTTCGAACCTGTTTTGTTGTACTGTACACTAAAGTCTCCGTCTCGTATCGCGTCCGTCCCAGACTGCATCAAATCTATCGGACGAATAAAAGCTTTATACATTAAGTAGCTTAAATAAAGACTTAATATGACCAATAATTCTGAACCGATAAAATACCATTTGTTCTCTTCTAACAAATAATAGCAAAGACCAATTAGAATGAGATGGAGTAATCCAATAAATGCTATGTATTTAAATTTTAGACTCATGTGGAATGCCGTATTTCTCTAACCTACGGTAAAGTGAACTTCTGGTGATCCCCAATGCACGTGCTGAAGCACTTACGGAATGATCAAATTTAGCTAAAGCTTTTTTAATGGTTTGAATTTCTAAGTTTTGTAGGTTTAAAGCTTGAGAATTTCCAATCTGAGGTTTTTGAAGTTCAAAGGCTGGCATGAAATCAGCTTTTTTTAATTCATTATTATTGAGATTTAAAAGCACAGTGCGTTCAACGATATTTTTTAACTGCCGGATGTTTCCTTTGTATTCTTGTTCAGATAGCCAGCGATAAGTTGAGTCATCTAAAAATGGGGGATCTGTAGAATACAAGCTTGAAATATTTTCTACGAAATAATTTATTAATAAAGGAATATCTTCTTTTCGATCTCGTAATGGAGGGAGATGAATGTTGATCAAATTAATTCGATAAAAGAGATCTTCTCTGAAGGATTGTGATTCTATCGATTGAACAAGGTTTTTATTTGTTGCACTGATGACTCTGACATCTGTTTTTACGCTATTGCTGGAACCTAATTTTTCATAAGTTTTTTCTTGAAGTACTCTAAGTAATTTTACTTGACAATCCATCGTCAATTCACCTATTTCATCCAGAAAGATTGTACCAGAATGAGCTACGCTAAATCTACCTTCCCTATCTGTGTGTGCTCCAGTGAATGCTCCTTTTTTGTGACCAAATATTTCACTTTCAAATAGTGAAGATGGTATGCCCCCTAAGTTTACTTTTACAAAAGGAGCATCTTTTCTTCGGCTTTTTTGATGAATGGTTTCTGCAATCAATTCTTTACCCGTTCCACTTTCACCAGTCACCAAAATATTGGCTTCAGTCAGTGCCACTTTTTCGGTCATTAATAAAATATCTTGCATGATTTGGCTTTCGCCAATGATATTAGTAGATGAAATTTTTGAATCAGAATCGTCCAGTTTTTTATGATGATAAAGTCTTTGTATACTTTCTATGGAACTTGATAAATCCTTATTGTCCCACGGTTTGGCAATAAAATCTTTTGCACCAAGTTTCATTCCTTCGACTGCCAGTTGCACAGTTGCCCAACCAGTCATGAGAATAATGGAAATATCAGGAAATCGATTTCTGATGATTCGCAACAATTTTAATCCTTGTTTACCAGAAGTATCAATCGTAAAATTCATATCAAGTAATACAAGTTGAGGAGAAAAATTTTCAATCTTTTCCTCGGCGATCATTGGACTGTTTATACTATCAACTTCGAAGCCTTTTCTGCTAAGAAGTAATTTTAAACTGCTACAAACTGTACGGTCATCATCTATAATTAATATTCTCATTTCTTAATCTTCATGTAGAGAATTTGCTGGAGTGATCTTAGCGGCCTGAATACTAGGAAACAATGCGCAAATGAACACCAATGACAAAATAATCAAACTTGAATATAAAATTGACTTATAGTATAGCGCATCTTCAAATTCAGTCACGTCTAGTAATGGAATTTGAATTGCAAAAAAGATTCCTATTGCTAAAGCTACTCCAGTTAAAATGATTATTTCAAGAATAAATTGTTTGGTGATGTCAATGCCATGTGCACCAAGAGCTTGCCTCAGACCAATTTCAGCTTTTCTCTTGTTAATGTTATACCATAGTACACCGAACAATCCCATTGCAACATTGAGACATAGAAAACCACAAACAAAAATTAGAGAACCTAACATCAACCAATGTTGCCTACTGTTGTTAATTCTTCGCTTTTCCAAGTTTTGGATAATACTGCCATCCCCTTTGGTGACAACTTTTATAAGTGCTGCTAATTTTTCTTCATAAGAAGCAGGCGTATTGGCTGCCATGGAAATAATGGCATGATCCTGATTTTTTTTGTAATCAACCAATGAAATTATACAAGGTTTATCTTCTTCAAATTGACCTAAATATCTATAGTGATCGATAACTCCTACAATGCGTTGAGGATCATCGAAAAGAAAGGTACTGTCGATCATAGATTTGTTTGGATAAAACTTATCCATAAAAGCTGAGTTAACAATTACCGAAGGAATTGCGGCATTATAATCATCTTCTTCGAACCATCTTCCATGAGTAATATTTAGATTCAAGGTTTCTTTTAAACCCAAGTCTGCATCAATGAGTAAGGACCACATTTTAAAGCCATTTAGATCGGTTCCATTACTAGATGTCGAACCCGAAAAAGGAACAGCCCAATTTCCAAAGGAGACGCTTTGAATTTGATCTTCGTCCTCGAGACTTTGTTTAAGATTTGCCATCGTTTGATTAGCTTCCAAAGAATCTAATCCGTAAATATTGTCTAAGGAAATCATCCATTTGTCTTTTGTTTCAAAACCAATTGGTGTATTTAGTTTTTCAAGGTTAAAAAACACATAGGCAAGCACGGCAAACAGCACTAGGAACGAAAGGAAGATTTCCAGAATCATTAAGGCATTGCTGCCTCTTTTATTCCAAATTAATTTTAGGATATGAGCTATCATATTTTCGCGTCTTTTAAAGCTTTAACAATTTGAAGTTTTGACATTCTTAATGCTGGTAAAAAACCAGATAGAATTCCAAAAAAGAGGGTGGCTAAAAAACTATAGATGAAGAATTTCGGATACAGCACAAGGCGAGCATCGCCTAGATATCCACCGTTATTGAGAATTTTGATAATCAAAACAGCCAAACCCAAACCAAGTATACCGCCAATAAAAGTTTGGACTATATTTTCTACAATAAACTGATATATAATGTTTCCTTGATGAGCTCCGAAAGCTTTCCTTACGCCTATTTCAGATGATCTATCTAAAATTCTACTGGTGTTTAGGTTTATTAAATTTAGTGTTGGCAAGAGGATAAAGAAAATAAGAATGCTCAAGACAATCCATTTGGCAAAACGATAAGATTTTTCAGGATCCTTATCATAATATATATTTTGAGCGAATCCTTCCATGTAGGTGGTAGGGATTACCTCTGGCTCGTTATAATTATACTCATTATCTGGATGATCTATTGGTATTTTTTTACTTGCTTCTACAATCTCCTCTTTTAAATCTTTTGAGCTCGAGTTTTTGGTTTTTACTAACATGGCTTCGTAGCTACCAAAGTAAAAAGTAGAATAAGAGTTGGTAGGTTCTAATGAATAGGGTAGTACAGCGTCAGGAGAAGCGAACGGTACAAATTTGCCAAGGTGTTTGAAAACTCCTATCACTTCATAGGTCTTTTCTTCGATCTCTATTTCTTTACCTACCACATTTGTTACTTGACCAAAATATTCCTGGGCGGTTTTAGAAGATAGAACAATTACAGGTGCTGAAATTTCATGATCGAAAACATTCCAATAATTTTCATCTGCAAACATTGTTGATAAAGAAAGTTTAACACCATCTATGTAAAGATCACTAGTGGTATCATCATTAAATGCAGTATACATTTCAGCAGAAGGCAAATCATTGAAATAATTTTTTATTAGCTTATGACTAAAATTACTTTGAGTCATACTGGTCCCACTCTTTTTGTAATCAAAAGTGGAATCGTAAACGGCGATACCTTTTTCGAAAATGGTATCGATATTTATGATTGTGTCAAAATGTGTTTTCTTTAAAGCTAGATGAGAAATTAGGACAAAGTCATCTTTCTTGGTCAGTGGTTTATTGGCCCCCAATTCGCTTTGCAAAAAAGAGAGGATAACCATCAAGATTCCAAGAGTAAAACTTATTCCAAATAGACTTATGAAAGTGAAGAATTTTCTTCTTCCCATTCCTCTTAAAGCCAGTTTTACAAAATTGTTGATCATAATTAGTAGTTGTGTGGGTGGTTACTTAAGCGACTTGTGTTCCATCATAAAGGCGAACCAATCGATCCGTTTTTTTGGCCATACGTTCGTCATGCGTAACCATGATGATGGTAGTTCCAAAGTCTTTATTTAGTTTATTTAGAATTTCCATTACTTCGTCTCCCATTACGCTATCTAAGTTTCCAGTCGGTTCATCAGCAAGAATAATTTCTGGTTTACCAACTATAGCTCTTGCAATCGCAACCCGTTGTTTTTGACCACCTGAAAGTTGACTTGGAAAATGGTGTTTACGATTAGCTAATCCCACGGATTCAAGTGCTTCTGCCGCCATTTGCTTTCTTTTTTTCGAAGAAATAGATCGGTAAAGGAGAGGTAATTCAACATTGTCGATTACGTTGAGATCAGGGATGAGATGAAAACTTTGAAAGATAAATCCCAGTTTTTCATTTCGAAACTTAGCTGTGGCTCTACTGGTATAATTGGTGATTTGTTTTCCATCTACCTTAATCATACCATTTGAAGGTTCGTCTAATAATCCAATTATGTTGAGTAGGGTACTTTTTCCGCATCCCGAAGGACCCATAATACTTAGAAATTGACCTTTAGGGACATCTAGATCAATGTTATTAAGTGCGGTTGTTTCTATGGTTTTAGTTCGATAAACTTTGGTGATGTTTTGAAGATGTATCATGGTGTTTAATTGATTTAGTAAGTAATTTTTGAATTGCTATGAATATCAAAACCAGTTAGAGATCTTAAAAAGTAATAACCCGTCCAGTATGATCTTAATCCATTTATATAATTTCTCTTGGCTTGATCTTTTTCTCTTTGAGCTATTGTCAAATTGGTGATATCAATGTTGCCGAGAATATATCGCTGATTGGAAATGTCAAACCTTTGTTCTGATTTGTTCATTATTTCTTCGAGTAAATGGATTTCTTTTTGCAAATTTTTGAGTTGCGTGAAGGTTTGAAGAATTTGATTTTCTAAGTCACGGTTGTTTTGTTTATAAATTTGCTGTACATTTTCTCGTTGCAGTATTGCCAAGGAAACAGCAGATTTCTTTTTTCCCCAGTCAAGAAGAGGAATGTTCAGCGACACATTAAATTGCTGTTCATCGAAAGGGTCAGTATAGATATCACTGACATTGGTTGCTCCTCTTGCTAACCCCAAACTTGCAGAAAGGACAGCTTGAAATCCGAAATCAGACTTGGCTTGAGAGAGATTGGCTTGGGATTGTATGATTTCTCGATTATAGGTTAAGATTTCTGGTCTAAAGGATTTGAAGGATTCGAGCAAAGTTTTTTCGTCAATATTTATTGAATTCATTTTTGTGGGTAACGAAAAGTTTCTGTTTGGTTGTGACTGATCTAGACCTATATAAGAATACAGTTGGGCTTCCGAGTTTGTCAATTGCAGTTCAGCTTGAGACACAGCTAATCGTGCATTACTTAATTCAATTTCTAATTGTAATTTTTCATCTTCACTGACTTTTCCCAATTCTAATCTTTCTTGCGTTATATCTAAGAGCCTTTCATTTACTTTCTGATTAGTTTGAGCTATACCGAGATTCTGTTTTGCAACTAAAATTGTAAAATATAAATCCGTCACTTGCCACAAAGCCAATTCGACCTTTACATTGAATGACTTATAAGATTCTTCTAATCTTATCCTTTCAATTTTAGAATCAAATTTCCAGGGATTAAAAGCCATGAGAGGCTGCTGAATTCCAATACGGAATGGAACTCCATTGTATTGATGAATATTAAATGAGAAATCATCAAACCTTCTAAGGTTACTCGTAGCAAATAAAGTACCTCCAGTTTTTGCTAAAATTTTGGAGGCATTCGCCGAAAGGCTACTATTGGATTGTCTTATGGATTGAAATGAAATTGAACCATCCGGCTGAGTAATTGGAAGAGAGGTTTTTATGTAATTAGGCAAACTCGCAGATAAACTGAGTGTTGGTTTGGTTTGTGTTAAATAGAACTGATAGTTTTCTTTTGCGATTTCTCTTTCTGTTTTGGCTATTTTGATTGCGAAACTATTTTCCAATAGCCAAGATTGAACTTGATTTAAGTCTGTTGATTCTTGACCAGAAATTGGCGTTTTCAAGAATAACAAAATCGTTATCAAAATGAAAAGAATAGACTTTGAATTTTTCATACTAATTGTTGGTAGTGATTAGAAATGATTCCATATGTTCGAAGTCTTCGGTTTCGGATATGATTATCTTATCTCCCTCATTTAGGCCTGCAGTTATTTCGAAATAATCTGAACTAATGAGTCCTTTTTGAATTTTGACTTTTTTTGCCGTATTATTTTCTACTTGATAAATGTATTGAGTTTGCGTTCCTTTTAATGCTCCTCCTCTTTTAGCGCGTAAGACATTTTCTTTTTTATCTGTGATGATGTTTATTTCAGTTCTGAGATTAGGTCTTAGTGATTTATGATTTTGCTCATCCAATGTCACATAAAACTTCACAGTATTGTTTATGATTTCAGGAAGAATTCTGCTTATACTTCCTTTTAATTTTTCTTTGTTAATCCGTACTTCTACTGGTAATCCTACTTCTAGTTTTTTACTATTTCTGTCTGAAGTTCTGGCTTCGATTTCAAACTTATTTAAGTTGGCAATTTTCACTAATGCCTCTCCTTCATTTACTGTTTTACCTATGTCTTCATTTATCCAAGTAATCACCCCTTGAGAAGGAGAGCGTACTTGTGTTTGATTTAGTTTGCCACCTAATTGGTTGAGTTTTTTCTTTTGAATATTAAATTCTAACTGAAGTTGGTTTTTATCTGTGCTGTTAACTTGTCTTTTAAATTGCAGTTCGTTTTCAAGAATTTTCTTTTCAATTTTAGCGATACTTAATTGTAGCTCGGCAGTTTCGACTTCTTCTTTTGTGGCTCCACCAATTGCTAAAAGTCTTTTTTGATCGTTTAGTTCAGCCAATAATTGGTTGAGTTGTAAGGCTTTTATTTGATCTTGAAAATCTAAATCACGAAGATCTTTATCGTATTGTAATTTGAGTTTATCTATGTTATTACTCCTTAAGGATAGTTCATCTTGTAGTTGTTCATATTCAATGGCGGTATACTCTTTATTGAGCTTAAGGATTAGATCTCCTTTATTTACCTCTTTTCCAGAAGTCATTAAAACTTCTTCGATTTCTGTAGTAATTGGTGCATTGATTACTCTTTCTGAACTAGAAACGACTGTTCCAGAGGCAGAAAGCGTTGATAAAACTGTTCCCCTTTCAACTGAAACAATATGAAGATCAGACGGATCAGCTTTTTTTGAAAAATAATTTTTAGCAAAGATGTAACCAATACATAAGAGAGCCAAGGCAATTAAATAGGGTATGAATCCAGCAATTTTCTTTGAAGATTGTTCTTTTTTTGATATTTGGCGATCCATTAATAAAAGTGTTTGTCCTCATAATGCCAAGCCTAGTGCCAAAGTTTTGAGCACTAATGATCAAGGATTTATATATTTTTATTTTATTAATATCGTTCGATTTCGGACACATGTCTGTTCGGATTCGAACAAATATCAAGTAGGATAAAAGTCAATTGGAATGAGGTCTAAATTCAATATTTTCAGTAATTTGAGTGACCCCACACTTAAATAATTTAAACGGATTTTTATGAGAATTTATGCATTCACCCTTATCGCTGCGCTTTTATGTAGCCCTGTTTTTTCGCAAAGCAAGTGCGGCACTGATGTTTTACAAGAGTTTTTAATGCAAGACTCAGATTACGTAAAATGGTTTAATCAAAACCAGCAAGAAGTAATGAGTAAAGTTGATCTTACCAAAGTGGTCACTTGCTCCAGTCCTTTAGTAATACCGGTGGCAGTCCATTATAATGGAAACATAACCTCCACTAATGTAACTTGTCTGGTAAATAAAGCATTGGAACAGGTACAAGTATTGAACGAAGATTTTGGTGCTTATAATAGTGATATTACCAATTATTGTACAATTTCTGCTGCTTGTTGTTTAGATTATCCGCCGGATGTAATCAGTCAAGGTTCATGTCTCCAGTTTTGCTTGGCCTCAGACAATCATCCTACTGGTGAAACAATTTATGGAGGATATGCGATTACCATTGGAGATTATATTTGGTCTGGAGGTATAGATGCGCCTAATTGGGCGGGATATCTAAATTTATTTGTATCAGATGTTTCGCCTGCTGGTTTTGGAGGTGCTTTGGGAGTTGCACCTTTATCAGGAGGAACAGACCCAGATGGAAACGGTGTATATATATTAGCAGCTGCATTTGGAGGTGCAGGCGGAGGATGTACTTCCGGTACTGGCATAGATACAAATGGAACTTATAATTTGGGTAGAACAGGTACTCATGAGGTTGGACATTTTTATGGATTACCTCACGTATTTGATGGTTGTGGTGCCGGTGATGGGGTAGGTGATACACCACCACAAGATTCTCCTAATTTTGGATGTCCTTCCGTTAATACATCTACATGTACGAGTAACTCGGGCAATACATGTGGCACCCCAGACTTTTGGTTCAACTTCATGGACTATGTAGATGATGATTGTATGTACATGTTTACAGAAGGTCAAAGTCAAGTGATGTATAATACCGCATTGGTTGCGGGTACAAGTGGTAACGAACCTTATAAAGATAACACCTCAGTTTGTGATGGAGCGTCACAACCGGCATATGTACCCACATATCCAACTGGATGTCCTGGTGGGGCGACAATCCCAGAATCAGCTTTTTCACCCACTTCAGGAACCTTAAGTTTATGTGCTGGAGAGACAATCGACTTTATGGATTTATCAACTGGTTGCTCTTTAACAGGTTGGAATTGGACTTTTTCTGGAGCAGGTGTTAGTCCTACAACATCTACTGATCAGAATCCAACTGTAACGGTTACCAGTACGGGAACGTTAACAGTTACATTGACTACTAGTGGAGCAGGTGGTCCTGACCCTACACCAGCTAACGGGTCAATTTCAGTAACTATTTTAGGTCCTGATGATCCAGCATGTAGTGATTGCGGAGAATTTTTTACCGATACGGGAGGGCCTGGAGCAAGATATCAAAACAATGAAAATATTGATTGGACTTTTTGTGCTCCTCCTGGTCAATTTGTAACAGTTGGCTTTACATTTTTTAATGTAGAAGCAGGTTGCAATGACGCCTTAACGGTATATGATGGTCCAACTACATCTTCACCAAATTTAGGTTCGTTTTGCGGAAATGGAGTAAGTTTTGCTCCTGGCGGGGGATCTATATCGTCTTCAGGACAATGTCTCACTTTTAACTTTTCATCTAATGGTTCGGTAAGGAGACCTGGTTGGGAAGCCGATGTTGTATGTGCCATTTTACCAGTGGAGCTATTATCTTTTGAAGTGAGAAAAACTAATGATAAAGTAAATTTATATTGGAGTACAGCAACAGAAGTAAACAATGAAGGTTTTGAGATACAGAGAAGTTTAGACGGGACAGTATTCGAAAAAATTGGATGGGTAGAAGGAAATGGAAATACTGATGGTATTAAAGAATATCAGTTTATTGACCACAATATAAATCATGCCGGAAATTTTTATTACAGATTAAAGCAAATGGACTATAATGGATCATTTGATTATAGTGACATTGTTTCGGTAAGAATTGATGTTGCCAATATATCCTTACATGATTTTAGCCTGTTTCCTAATCCGAATAAGGGCGTTTTTAATTTGACAGGAAACACCAATGATGAACATGTAAAATTTGATGTTTTAGATAAAAGCGGCAGATTGGTTTACACCTTAAATGGATCTTTGGATAATGGTCAAAAACAGCTGGATTTATCATTCTTAGAAAATGGAGTATACACTTTACGTATTGTCGATCGACAAATTAGTAAGTACAAGTCATTTGTCATTTTAAAATAATCAAGCAAAGTTTTATCAAATAAATAAAGGGTCTATTGCGAAAGCGATAGGCCCTTTTTATTCTATTAAATCAAGTTTTCGAGTAGATTTAAATTGCTCTCTGTACAAATTTGAAATTGGGGATTGTTTTTAAGCCATTTTACCAAATACTCCTGTTCTGTTTGGCCGGGAGTAGGTATCAATATTGCATCTAAACCAAGTTGATCTAGATCCATGACTGAGCTATATCCGGATCTACAAATTATTTTTTTACTAGAACAAAGTATGGTGTTCAATTCTTCACTATTGATTCTTGGAAAAATTTCAACATTGTCTTTTGTAAAATTTACCCGAGAGTTCATACCTCTAATCCACGCAATTTTGAGGTTTTGTTTTTCTAGTATTGTCCAGAGCTTTTTTTCGAGAATAGATCTGCTTGGTTCTGGTCCTGACAATACGACGGCGAGGTCATATTTTATAGGCAAACGCATTTTGTGGAATCTAGACTGTGGTCCAATAAAGTATTTATTACTTATTCTTCTTGTTGATGATAAGATTCCTGATAACTTTTGATTGCTGAAATCAGGAATCCAGACTTCATCAAACTTTTTGATAAGATTGTTATTTACCGCATTCGCGAATGCGGAAGCTATAGGATTCCAAGACTGAATGTTTAATTGATGATGCACAATGATACTTGTACAAGTATTTGAACGAATACCATACCTCCCATCTGAAATTATGTAGTCAAATTCAAATTTTGATTGTAATTCCCCAATTCTTAAAAACTCTTTTTTATAGGCTTGATAGATTTTTGGCAATTGAATCAGCATGTTAAAAGCCATACTACCAAATCTGTAATGAATATTATATGAGGGTAAATTAATTGAATTTAATCTTGGAAACTCTTCTCTAAGCATTTGTAAAGGATCTCCATCCGAAGCAATGACTACTTGACAATCATGCTCAATTAACTTTCGAATAATAGGAATGGATCTGGTAGCATGGCCTAGCCCCCAATTTAAGGGAGCTACCAATACTTTAGAACCTTGAATAATTCTTTGTTTAATCAAAATGACCTTATCAGAGAAACTAATTTAGCCTGATTTCATCATTTTGACCATCATAGAATTTGAATTCTTTTAAATGGAGATTTTCATTGACTTTAGTTTTCAACCATTTACCATGTTTTCTCCACCATTTCATTCGAAGACTTGGAAGTCCTTTGGTCAGATGACTAATGACAAAGGGATGTGCCTCTAAGATTAATTTAGTGGAAGGTTGATTTTTGATTATAAAATCTAAATCATTTTCAATTTGATCAATAACCAAAATACTTGGAGTTGATTTTCCTGTACCATCACAGACTGGACAAGTCACATCAGTATTTATTTTAGTAGCTGGTTTGACTCTTTGTCTGGTGATTTGCATGAGTCCAAATTTACTTAATGGCAAAATCGTATGTTGAGCACGATCATGTTCCATAAAGCCTTTCATGGCTTTGTACAATTTGGTTTTATTTTCGTTATTGCGCATATCGATAAAATCGATAATGATCAAACCTCCTATATCCCTGAGCCTAAGTTGCCTCGCTATTTCTTGAGCAGCTTCTAAATTGACCTGGATAGAAGCATCCTCTTGATTCTTCTTTATCATTTTCGGTCCACTATTTACGTCTATTACGTGCATAGCTTCGGTACTTTCTATGACCAGATACACTCCACTTCTAAGTGTGGAAGTTTTGCCAAAAGAAGCTTTTATTTGACGATTTACGGGGAAGGTGTCAAAAATATGTCTTCGACCGGTGTATTGAGATACAATCTTTACTCTATCAGGAGCGATTTTTTGCATGTAAGCCCTTATATCTTTATACAAACTTTCATCACTAATGATGACTTTGTTGAAAGACGAATTGAGCATATCGCGTAAGATCGTACTTGTTTTATCTATTTCGCTTAGTAATTTAACCGGCGGTTTGCTTGATTTAAGTTCAGAAAATATTTGTTTCCATTTAGTTTCTAAAGAACTTAATTCTTGATGTAGATCTGCAACTTTTTTACCTCGACCAGCTGTTCGAACGATAACACCCATTTTTTTGGGTCGAATGCTATCGATTAGATTTTTTAATCTAACTCTTTCTTCTTGATCTGTTATTTTTTTAGAAACTGCAACGACATCGTTAAATGGTGTGAGCACTAAAAATCGACCAGGAATGGTGATTTCGCAACTTAGTCTAGGTCCTTTCGTGGATATTGGTTCTTTTAAAATTTGTACCAATACTGGATCTCGTTTTTCAAGAACTTGATCAATTTTTCCACTTTTAACAATGTCTTTTTCTAACTTAAAATTATCCAATAAATGAGAGTTGTGATTTCCATTTATTGATTGTTTAGTGTATTTAAGTAAAGACTTTAGTTGAGGTCCTAGGTCAGTGTAATGCAGAAATGCGTCTTTTTCGTGTCCAATTTCTACGAAAGCCGCGTTTAGTCCGGGCATAGTTTTCTTTATATACCCAAGGAAGATATCTCCTACAGAAAAGTTATCATTGGTTTTTTGCTTGTGAAGCTCTACCAACTTCTTGTTTTCAAGAATAGCAACTTCTACTTCTGAAGGAGTTGAACTTATTATTAACTCCTTATCCAAAATATTTATTTTAGGATAGTATGAGGACTTATATAAGGGGAATGGTGACTATATATATAATAGGGTATGGTATTTTTTTATGGTGTAGCTCTTATAATGATGATTTTGTGTACACCTCCATCCAAAGTCCAAAAAATAGAAATATAAATGCCATTTTAGATTGACATTTATATCTCCAATTAAACTATCAGTTTATTATTTCTTTTTCTTATGTCTGTTTTTTCTAAGTCTCTTTTTTCTCTTGTGAGTAGAGATCT
>JAHDHU010000027.1:0-31425 GCA_020631135.1 Saprospiraceae bacterium
GCGCAGCATTCATAATGCTGAGGTCGAGTGTTCAAGTCACTCTCACGCTACAAAGCCCCGACGATATCGTTGGGGCTTTTTTTATAGTATGTAATGAATAAATCTTTCTTTGCCTCGCCTGATGGATCGGTTCATTTGTTTGACCTAGACGTTTAATCAAAGCCATCTTTAGTAGCAAGAACACTTACGCTAAAAGGAATTAGATGTTTGCAGTAAAGGTCTTTACAATTTGATTTTTTGATAAATATGCAGGGCTATTCTATTCGAATAAGTAACAATTTTCAATTTTGGTTTTTTTATTGATTGGTATTTGAGAAATCAATATATCCATATCCTTTTGCAAACAAACTAAGGTTGGAATATTTGTTTTTAATGAATTCGCTGAGGAGCACAAATTGATCTCGTAACCAAAATAATGGTTGTAAGCACGTGTATAAAATCGAGCACAATCTCTATGCCGTTCGTCAGGCTTGTTGAAAAGTAAATTAAATGATTTCAAACCTGGATAATTTTCTTTGATCGACTTAATGGCATATCCGGGATATTCTAAATTTATTTTTGGGCCATATTCTTGAGCTTTTAAAGCAAGTCTCAAAGGAAATAAAATGATTGTAATGGCAAGGATAATTGAATACTTGGACCACCTTGCCATTCGCGGATGCGAAAAAACTTTGTCTAAAATGAACATTAAAATGATTCCAACTCCAAGGCTCATAATCGGGTAGAGTGGTGCCATGTACCAAGCAATTTTAGTAAAAGGAATCGAAATCAGAATTAAATAGAAGACCACAAAGCTAAACAGGTAAATCGCAATATTTCGAAAGTTTTTGATTCTAGTTAAAAGGGGTAGAAAGAGGAAAAGGTAAATGAACGGCTGAAAATAATTTTCGAAAAATAGTTTGCTGATGTAATGCGAAGTTGGTTGTGTATGCCAGGGCATTATGTTTTCCGTCATTCGACGAAATTCTGAGAACCAAACCTTGTCAAAATAACCTGGAAATTTGCTTTCGATGAACCAATAATAAATTCCGATCAGGGAAATTAAAATAAAACCGAAAAAATAGGTCAAGGGATTTTTAATAAATATTTTCCCTCTTTTTAAAATTAACACACCTAACAAAATTCCCGGAAGGGGTAATAACGCAGCTGTGGATTTTGTGAAGTAAGCAAGAAAAATGAGTATGAATAATACACCTAAATGTTTAAAGTTAAGTGGATCTTTTTTCCAAATCAGATAGTATATCCAAAGCGTATAAGCTGTTGTAAAAAAGCAAAGTAAAGCATCCAGATCGGCTGTACGCGTTACGTGAAAACGAACAAATCCTTGACTTGAGACGAGGATTAAAATGGTGATCACTCCTATTCTCCAATCACGAAGTGTTTTGCTTGAAAACACCATTAATAAAACGCACGTAGCGAATGCTGCTAATGCAGAGGGTAATCGAATCGCCCATTCGTGTGGTCCGAAAATTTTAACGCATACACTTTGAAGCCAAATGGCTAAGGGTGGTTTTGTATTGTACAAATCCGCTATACCATCAACACGCATTATCCACCAATCACCATGCATTGCTATTTCTAAAGCATTATTTGCATATATTGCTTCATCCCATATGTGTATACCGTTATTTCCAATGCCCCAAAATAAATTAAAGGCAGCGAAACACAAACCAAGCAATACAATTAGTCTAGGAAAAGTGTCTTTCGTGGGGATTTGCAAGTGTAAAGATTATACTTAAAAATAATCATTAACTTTTTACTGCCGTCAAATCCAGGATTAAGAGATATCATTTATCATAGCGTCCAAATTGCTTCCATCAGCAAAATTATTACTCAACCAGGATTCTGTTTCTTCATGACTTCTAAAAGCATTTAATCCTTCTATCAAAGAACTGCTGCTTTGGTGGTCTATATTTAAGTCTTCAATTATAGCATAAACGTCATTTAAAAGGATTAAAGGAGATTTCGCTTGTTCAAATATTTTGAAGGCCAACAAACCAGTTTTTCTTAGAAAGGATTTGTAATTGCTGATGGAAGTAATATTGCTCGAAATTCCTAAGCGGTCTAAAACATCTTGAGTTGCTCTTTGAGTTTGTGGGCCCCAAATTCCGTCTACCTGTACTTGCTTTTCGTAGATGTGCAAAAGGACCAATTGAAGATGCAGAATGCTCGATCTATAATTGGTTCGAAAATCGACAGTAACACTTGCGTCGAAATGCCAATGATCTTCGTGTAAAGCATTAAAAAAATAATTGAGTACGATACCAAAGTGTATACGGATGAAACATTCCATACCTAGATATAATTCTTTATAATGATGAAAGCGCTTTGTGATCAAAGTGAAATTGTCCCAAAAGGCTGCGTCAAAATCAAAGCCTGTTCCATGTCGGTGTGTGCTTCTAGGATTGTGATGTTCTGGATTATAGATACCTCCACAAGTAATCACGTTTGGTTTGCCCAATGGACATGCGTCAAATAAATCTTTGAAACATTCTACAAGTTTCTCATTAAAATTTTCTTCTACGTAAAAAGAAATCGGACGACCTATGGTACCATAAGGATGTTGGGGCTCCCTAGCATAATGTAAAGGAATTCCGTCAATTTCATTGATTCTAATCATCTGACTATTTTTCAGCTAAACTAAGCCTTAGTCACAAAATTTGGAGACCTATAAACTAGTGATTCTGAGAATCCATAATAATAGGGAGACTTTTATTTGAGCCTATTAAGGCCAGATTTTGCTTTTTGATGAAGCGAATTTTTATAGTCAGAAGGTGACATGGTTAGGCATTTTTTAAAATAGCTTTTAGCCTTTTCAAAATTTTCAGATTTTTCGAAGATCAATCCAATTTGTAATGCAGCATTACAAGCGAAATATAAGTCATTCCTTTCCCCTTGTTCGATAACTTGACGATAGCATTTGATAGCATTGTCAGACTGACCTAAATCTTGACTAATTCTACCTAGTCTATAATTATACTCTAGACGCTTTTCGTTTTCTTGCAAAAATACTTGAGCATTATCAAGCAAGAGTCTTTCAGCTCGTTTTAAATAACCGCCATCATAAAGTAATCGAGCTTTTAGTAGAATAGGGTCGGGGACGATTTGTCTTTTAGCTTCTTTTAGAGCTTGTTTATCACCATCAATTAGTTCTTCTCCTTTTTTGAGGACAAAATTCATATTTCTTTGATAATCTACATGACTAATATCTTTTACCACAAGATTGTACCAGGCCAACTTTTGATAGGCTTCTTTTATGTAATGTTGACCTTTAAAGTTGTTTAGAAAATCATTAAAATGTTGATCAGCGTCCACATCCAATCTATTTAATTTTGCTTTACCAAGCATAAAATCTAAGTATCGGAATTCTGCATAGTCTTTTCCACGGGGTCGATTTTTTAATACTTCAATAGCATGGTCGTTTTCACCAACTTTAGTTGCCATTGTCGAAATTAGAAAACAAGCCAGTAGACTTTTGGATGGATCCAATTCGCTTTGAGAGACATATTCCCAAGCATCTTTTTTTCGATTATTTTGATAAAAAAGAATGTAAGTATAAATCGCTATAGCTTCATCACGGTATAAAAATTCATTGTTTTCAGAATATTCTATTACTTCTGTAATTTCTTTAGTTCCAAGTGCGATCGAGCCTTTGATATCTAGGAGTGATCTCACAAAACCAGGAATAGATTCTACCAATACGTGTATTGCACTAAGGCTCTTTTTGTTGGCTATGAAATTTGGAAATTTTTGTTGATTTTCGGTGAGAAGAACATATGCATTATAACTTTCAGAAGCGGCTTTAAATCGTTGATTAAATTTTGCTCTTACCAACGCCCATTGTAACTCGATTTCCGCTTGAACAAACAAATAATAAGGTGAAGTCTTATCTCCGTGATTTTTTATTTGTTTAATCCGTTTGCCTTTATTTTTTTCGAGTCTTTTAAACTCATTTTTTTCCTCATTGATAAAAACGGTGAAAAAGTCAATGTAATTTTCTAAGTGCAGCACCATGAGGTTATTGGGCTCTTCGACTTTGATTTTTTCTAAAGAGATTTGAGCGGTTTCTAGCTTAAGATTTACGATTTCATTATATGCCGCTTTGATAGCAGGAGTTTCTTCAAAATATCCTTGGCTGTATCCAAAGACATTCAGTAAAAGAGTAAAAAATATCAGTACGTATATTTTCACGTTTACTTGACGATATTTTTAGGGAAAGGTGTACAAAAAAGCCCCAACAATTAACGTCGGGGCTTTGTCTTTTATATCGAACAGCTAATTATGCTTCTACAGCTTCTTTACCTGCTATTTCGTCATCTACTAAGATTCGGCTACAATGCTCACAAGATTGTATGTTTTTTCTCATACCTATCTCAATTTTCAATTGAGGGGGAATTCTATTAAAACAGCCACCACATGCATTTCTTTCAACAGTAACAACTGCTAGCCCATTTCTGTAGTTATTTCTCAATCTTTCGTAGGCTTTTAACAAACGAGGCTCAACATTTTCTTTAATCGAATTTGCTTGCTTGTTAAACTTTCTTTCTTCCTTCTCAGTCTTTTTGATAATTTTTTCTAATTCGACTTTCTTTTCATCTAAATTTCCAGAACGCTCTTTCAATCTTTTCTTACTTGCAGTAAGCGCTTCTTTTTTAATCCCTACTTGATCTTCTGCATCTCCAATTTTCTTATTAGATAATTCGATTTCAAGCTTCTGCATTTCTACCTCTTTTGATAAAGCGGTAAACTCACGATTGTTTTTAACATTATCCATTTGCTTCTCATATTTCTTAATGAGTGCTTCTGAATCTGTAATGTTTCCTTTGTGTCTTGATACTTCTGTATCAACATTTTTTATACTCTCTTTTAGCTTATCGATTCTTTTATTCAACCCTTCTATTTCGTCCTCTAAATCACTAACCTCCATAGGTAATTCTCCTTTTAAAATTGACAATGCATCAATCTGAGAATCGATTTTTTGTAGTTCAAACATTTGTGTCAGCTTTTCCTTAATGCTGAGTTCCTTAGTTGCCATTTAAAAATATTTTATTGGATTAGTTACCATTCGTGTAGAATGGGCTGCAAAAGTACTAAAATTCTCATTTATAAGCATTTGTAACAGCTCAATCGTAAACTGTTCGCTTTCGTAATGACCGATATCTGCGATCAAAATTTGGTCATTGGCGTCAAAAAATTCGTGGTATTTAAAGTCTGCCGAAATAAATGCATCTGCATTGGCTTGGATCGCTTTTTCTAATAAGAACCTCCCTGATCCACCACATACAGCAACATTCTTTATTGATTGGTCTAAAATTTTGGTGTGTCTGATAATGGAGGTCTGCATTTCGTGCTTTAAAAAGGCTAAAAATTCTTGAGGAGTTTTCGCATTCGCGAATGCGCCTATAATTCCAGAGCCTACTTGATAGTTATCATCTGATAATTCGCTCTTTGGAACTAAAATTTGAATATTCTGTAAGCCTAGTTTTTCAGCAATTTTTGCATTAACACCGTTTACTAATACATTGTCGAGGTTGGTGTGGATTGCAAATATTGCAATATCGTTTTTGATCGCCTTGATGATTGCTCGTTCAATATAATTTTTACCATTGATTTTTTTTAAGCCAGAAAAGATAATAGGGTGGTGCGCAATGACTACGTTGTGTCCATTGTCAATGGCTTCTTGGATAACTTCTTCGGTTGAGTCGAGCGCGATTAACACTGAACTAATCTCTTGTTCCGGAGTTCCTACGATTAATCCAGCATTATCGTATGATTCTTGAAATTTTGGAGGTGCTAAATTTTCTAAAAATTCAATCAGTGCCTTTAGCTTCATCAGCTTTAATTTTATTGATTAGGGCGGTGCTCGAATAACCTTCTTCAAAACTCAGGGCCATTACCTTACCTCCATTATCTTCAACAAGTTTTGCACCAACAATTTGGTCCAACTGATAATCACCTCCTTTTACCAGGACATCTGGCTTTATTTTTTTTATCAATTCGAAAGGAGTATTTTCTTCGAATAGAATAACATGGTCTACAAACGAAAAGCATTCTAGAATAGATTTTCTGGAATTTTCATCTTTAATTGGTCTGTTGGGACCTTTTATTTTCTTTACTGAAGTATCATTATTTAAACCGATTATTAGGATATCACCAAGACTTTTGGCCTCTTTTAGATATTGAATGTGTCCTAAATGTAATAAGTCAAAACACCCATTGGTAAAAACTATTTTTTTGCCATTTTTTCTGTAATGATTGCATAGGTCTTGTAGTTCCATTTTTTCAAGCCTTTTTACGATTAATTATTGGAAGTGCTATTAAAGACATTATTCCGAAGGAGACATTACAGATTATTTGAATTGTTACATGTGCAATAATGGCAAAGGAGAATCCATCTGGAATTTTAGGAATTCCGTACAATACTAGACTTTCTTGCACAAAAGCATGGTAGCTTCCCATTCCTCCAGGAGAGGGAAAAACAATACCTATCGCTCCCATGACGAAACTTACTAAGCCGGCATCTAAACCCAGATGTGATGTCGGTTCAAAAGAGAAAAAACAGAGATAATTCATCAGGTAATACATGGACCAAATTAGAATAGAATGAAAAATGAATTCTCCTGGTTTGTTTAGTTTTCTCAAGGAAAGAAGACCTTCCATAAATCCAGAGACTATTTTTTTGATTCTTACGCCAATTTTAGAATTGAAAAGTGATTGACGTTTGAAATACGCCAAACCAGCAATCGAAACTAAAACCAAAGCAATGATCCAAATTATTGGACCGTTTAAAAAACTGAGCTTCTGATCTAGATTCCAATTTTCTGACAAGTAAGTATAAAAAACATCGTATTCTAAAACGATGGCAAGAATTATAAAGAACAAAAGGCTCAGAACATCTATCATTCTACCTTGAACAACAGTTCCCATTACTTTTTCGAACGCAATACTTTCATTTTTTGCAAAGGTCCCAGCTCTTACAAATTCACCAGATCGAGGGATACCTAGATTAGCAAAGTAACCTAGCATAACAGACCAGAAAGCATTACTAAATCGAGGTTTATAGCCCATAGAGTTTAACATCAAAACCCATCTTCTAGCCCGTGATAAATTGGAAATCATAAAAATGATAATAACCAATACCAGCCATCCTATCTTGGCAGATTTAAAGTCATCGATGACCTTATCAATTAGATTGCAATCTATTTCAGCAATGCCCAAGAGTTTACATTCCTCTAAATAGGCGGCTTGATTACTTCTGTATAGAAGTACCATTACAATGATACCTAATGAGAGAAATAGTAGAAATTTGAGAATATTTTTGATGATCTAGCTTAATTGATTTTTGTCATCTGGAAAGATAGCGATCGGTTTATAAGCTTTGGCTTCTTCTGGCGTCATAAGGGCGTAAGAAATAATTATAATTATATCTCCGACTTCCACTTTTCGAGCCGCAGCTCCATTTAAGCAAATTACACCTGACCCTCTTTCTCCTGGGATGGCATAAGTTTCTAGGCGTTCGCCATTATTGTTGTTAACAATTTGAACGCGTTCACCTTCATAGATTTTAGCCTCATCCATCAGGTCTTCATCGATGGTAATTGATCCAACATAATTTAAGTTGGCCTCTGTTACCGACGCTCGATGAATTTTAGATTTATGTATCTGAATTAACATGCTACAAATTTAGTAGAAATAAGCATCATTAAAATGCATAAATGATACTATAAGGTTCATTTATTTATTAAATAATATCAAATTGTCTATTAATCTAACCCCTTCTGTCCACACTGCAGTGCAAGCCACGACATATTTATGTGCATTGATTTTTCGTATGTCTTTTAGTGTTGAGCCATTAATAATTGAAACATATTCTGGCTCGAATCCTTCAATGCTCATTTTAGCTTTGGCCTTTTCTTTGAGGTCTTTAACAGAATATTTATTTCGATTTCTTTTAATCCAATTTAGAGTTTTATGGATCAGTTCCGCTTCTTTTCTCGCCTTTTTACTTAACCTTTCATTTCTAGAACTCATCGCGAGACCATTTTTTTCACGAACTATGTCGCACACGACCAATTCTGTTGGAATTTTTAAATAGTCAAGCATTTTTCTAATAATGGTAAACTGTTGAAAATCTTTCTGACCCATGTAGAGCTTGTCAGGAGTAGTGATATCGAGTAGGCGCTTTACGACTTGACAAACACCTTCAAAATGTCCTGGGCGAAATTTGCCTTCCATTCTTTGATCAAGGCCATTTAGATCTAATTTAAGTTTGGTCTTTAAACCCTTGGGATAAACTTCTTTTACGGTAGGTACAAACAAGATGTCCAATTTGGCCTTTTTTAATTTGTCCGAATCCGCTTTGATAGTTCGCGGGTATTTATCCAAATCCTCTTTGACATTGAATTGAGTAGGATTCACAAAAATGCTTACCACCCCAATGTCATTTTCCTTCAACATTTGTTTGACTAAGGTCAGATGGCCTTTATGTAGTGCACCAAGGGTAGGTGTAAAACCTATTTTCTTGCCTTGTTTTTTAAGATTATTTAGCTCTTTTTGAAGTTGTTTTACACTTCTAATGGTTTTCATTATGGACGATTTTGAGCAAATTGCTTTTTGATAACTTCGATGGCCAGCTTGCCTTGGGGAGTATAGTCTCTTTCAGGGTATCCTTCATGTCCCATCATTTCTGGAAACCATTTCCACATAAATCCCCCTTGCCAATAGGATTTGTTCCAAAAAGTTTGGTACAAGGCATCTAAAGCAATTGCTTGTGCAGTTTGATTTTTATTTCGATTTCGGATGTTTTCTTCCAATTCCCAAGTTTTTCCGGCACAGCCATCGACCGAAAGATAGCCATATTCAGTAAACAGGATTTTTTTGCCATGCTTTTTAGAAAACTGTTCTAGTTTATTGTCAATCGGTTGCCAAGTTTTTAAAAGATCATTGATCTCGGGAGTTTCTCGATTAGATAAAGGAAAGTAAGCACTTAGTCCGACCAAATCCAAAGCATCCCAAAATGGTACTTTATCATAAGCATCCCAATTAGATGAATATGTCAATAAGCCACAATAGATGCTGCGAATTTCATCGATCAATTGACGCCAAAATTTTTCTCTTTTTTGTACTGCTACTTTATATTCTGTTCCGATACAAAAAAGTTCAACATCATTTTCGGCTGCTATTTTAGCAAAAAATAGAATGTAAGCTCGATAACTTTTCTCCCATTCTAACCAATCTTTTTCGGTTTTTAAATCATATTCGCCCACCCATTTAGCATGCATGAATACTTGTGGCTTCAACATTATTTTAATTCCTTTTGCTTTGGCCATCCTAATACTTTCAATAACACCCACTTCTTTTTCTCCCCACCATTGACGATCAAGGTTGTATCTAATTTGAGTCCCTTCATCACGACAAAATCCATAAGGAACCAAACTAATAAAATTTGAACCTAGTTTAGAAATTTCTTCAAAAGGGTCTCCCTGATAAGCTCGTTGAGAACCAACAACTGTCAGACCTTTAAATTTTTCTGATTGATTAAAAGCAGGATAAATATTACTGATGGTAAAAAAGCATACCAATGTGGCCAAGTAAATAGTTCTTCTGAAAAACATTTGCCAAAGTTAAATCGATATTCGATCACTTTGAGTAATTTTCTTCTATGGAAAAGACAAAAAGTCTCTATATCGCTGCGACAAGCCAACACATTGGTAAAACCACCTCAACCTTAGGTATAATTTCAGCCATCCGTAGTCGTGGAATCAACGTTGGTTATTGTAAACCAGTTGGTCAAAAATTTTTAGATATAAATAATCTGAGAGTTGATAAGGACACCGTTTTGTTTGCTGATTTATTAGACTTTGAGATGGTACCGGAGATTCATAGTCCTTTGATTTTAGGGAGAGGAGCGACTGAAAAGATTTTAAATGGAGAAGTAGATTTTGATATGGAAAAAGTCCTCATATCAGCAAGAAATGAATTAGAAAAAAATCATGATGTCGTTATTTATGAGGGAACAGGCCATCCTGGTGTTGGTAGTATTGCAGGTCTCTCTAATGCTAAGGTTGCTAAGCTCATGAATGCCGAGGTCATTATGGTCGTAGAAGGTGGGATAGGATCAACCATTGATATGTTGAATATGACCACTGCTTTGTTTCGTGAAGAAGGTGTAAAGTTGATCGGGGTGATTGTTAACAAGGTTCGACCTGAAAAAATTGATAAAGTAAGAACATACTTGAGCAAATGGTTTATAAAAGAAGGTATCCCTCTTTTGGGAGTTGTACCTTATGATCCTAGTTTAGCTTATCCTTTGATTCTTTCTATTTCGAAAGCGATAAATGGTAAAATCACTCATAATATTGAGAATTTAGATAACAGAGTTGCCAATATCCTGGCGGGAAGTGTGATAGATTATGAAAAAGTCCGAGATAAAGAAGACTTATTATTGGTGGTGAGTAGTCGAGGATTGACAGAAGCAATTTCTAAAATCAACAACATTTCGCATTCAGCTGGGTTAGAAAAATCTCCATTGGCTGGAATTGTGGTGACTGGAGAAGGAGAATTAGATGAAGAAGTAGTCAAATATGTTCAAGAACATTATGTGCCATTAATCCGTACGGATTTAGATACTTATGGAAGCGTCCTTAAAATATCTAGGATCGAAGTAAAAATCAACAGAAACACACCATGGAAGGTCCGTAGAGCTATCCAATTAATAGAAGAAAATATAGAATTGTCAGACATTCTCAACACCTTCTAAAAATTAACATTTCAAATTGTGACCTTCAAAACTTTTTATGTCTAACTTTATGGAAGTTGTTCTATAATGATGGGCTAGCGGGCAGTGCAAACTAAACGCTAGCTTTTTTATTTAAGGCTTTATGATTACTCCGTCCGCCATAAATTTCAATTCTTCCACAGGCTCTGTAATCAAGGCAATTTCTTCAGCACTTTTACCTTCATCTTCCGCATAATGCTTTAATTCATCTACAGAAGTTATTTCTCTGTAAGCCTTTCCTCTCATAACAGCAGTTTTGCCCTCAGAATCCAAAGGCATAAAGAATCCATAATCTTTAAATTTTACAAACATTGATTCAGCATCCTTATTTGATGTTGAAACGATATTCATCCAACAACCCTTGACCTGACAAACGTTTTCTATTTTTCCTTCCACCTTAGCCTCTATTGAATCTTGTGAAGCCAACTTTAATAACAAGTCCTCATAAGCGATACTATTGCTCTCATCTATCTGTTCACCGAAATATAAAAAGCCATTGTCGTCAATCTTGGTAGGTTCGACATTTTTTTTGCACGCCATCATGGTTGATGCAAGACACAGAATAAGTAGGAAATTTCTCATGTTAATCGTATTTAAGAAAAAAATAATTTGTAAGTGTATAATATTCTTTCGATTTGTAAAGTTAATAGTGTCAAGTAAATAAGATAAATATATGCAAGGACATTACTCTTTAAATAAGATTCTATCATCACTAAACTCTAAGAATCATGAGGAATGTCATATTTTTTATTCTGTTTGTCTCTCCAATCATAGTAACATCTCAATGCGTTAAAGGCGATTGCGCAAACGGCAAAGGAAAGTACAAGTTCAAAAATGGTTCAATCTATTTTGGCCAGTTCAGAGGTGCTCAATTACACGGTACTGGCACGATGCGTTATGCCAACGGTGATGTATATTCCGGTCAATGGAAAGAAAACAAAAGAGACGGTGGAGGCAAATTGGAACGAGCTAATGGCAACGTTTACGAAGGTAAATTTGTAGGTAACAAGCTAAATGGAAAAGGAAGATTGATTTATTCGTCTAAAGATCGCTATGTCGGCACTTTTGTAGAAAGTATACCGAATGGTAAAGGGAAGATATTTTTTAAAAATGGTAATCGATATGAGGGTGATGTTGTGAGTAGTAAAATGGATGGAGTAGGAAGAATGGAATATAAAAATGGAGATATGTACTACGGTGGTTGGAAAGCCAATAAAAAGCACGGTCAAGGAATGTTTCAATGGGCTTCAGGAAAATCAGTCGAAGGATTTTGGGTAGAGGGAAAAAGAGACAAATCTCAGAAGACTGGTTCAGTAAACACCAAATCTCAAAATAGTTTGATTTGCACGAAGCCAAAAACTTCTAATCATTCGCCTTCTTTTGCCTATCATGATGGTACCACTTACGTTGGTCAGATGCAGCAAGGACGACCACACGGAGAGGGTACGGTTTATTATGTCAATGGTGATAGATATGAAGGAGGATGGAAAAATCATGCACCTGATGGATATGGAATTATGCATTTTGCCAATGGCTTCAAGTATGCTTGCAATTGGGAAAATGGTAAACCCGGAAATGCCATAAATCAGAATAGATCAGAAATAACCAAACAAAAATATCTTCCCGTTAAGAATTCTGAAGAAGTAAAAATTTATGCAATGGTAATTGGCATTGCTTCTTATAATCACATGCCGACTTTGAGATTCACAGATGATGATGCATATCACTTTTATGCTTTTCTCAAAAGCCCAGAAGGTGGAGCAGTCCCTGATGAACAAATCAGTCTATTGATTGATGATTCAGCCACAAAGCAAAAAATCTTAGATGAGATGCAAAATTTATTTAGAAAAGCTGACGAAAATGATGTCGTCCTAATGTATTATTCTGGCCATGGTTTGCAAGGATCGTTTATTCCTTCAGATTATGATGGATACAACAATACTTTGGCTCATGATGATATCATAAAAATATTTGATAACAGTAATGCCAAGCATAAAATTTGTATCGCTGATGCCTGTCATTCAGGTAGTTTATACGCTTCTAGGAGTATGACCTCAGCCTTAGATGACTATTATAGCGGTTTTGATTTGAGTGAAGCAGGCACAGCTCTAATGGTTTCTTCTAAATCTGAAGAACTTTCTCTGGAATATTCAGGATTGAGACAAGGTGTTTTTAGTCATTTTTTGATTCGAGGCTTAAAAGGAGAGGCCAATATCAATGGAGACGAATTGATAACAATCTCTGAATTGTATGATTTTATCAACCTAAATGTCCGAGAGTATACAGGTAATTATCAACATCCAAGTATCTCAGGAAATTATGATCCTCAGATGCCGATAGCGCTTGTAAGATGATGATCTATAAGTTATTTAAATGACAAACTGAAGACCAAAAGATTGAGTAGTTAATAATTAACAATTTGATATTTGAAGTTTTAAAATCGAGATCTACTATTTGCACGCATTCGCGAATGCGGAAACAAATGAGTTATTATCTTATATAAATAATTCATATCTGTTGACTACCGTGTAATATGTAGTTTCAACAATATGCTGCTTTCCAAGCAATTTTTAAGACTAAAAGTCTATCTTTGCAGTCCTTTTTGAAAAAGGAATAATTATTTAAACTTTTAATTGCATAAATGCTTAATTACGAAGTGACTTTCATTGCCGATCCCGTTCTGTCAGGTGATGAAATTAAGAAGACAGTTAAAGCCTACAGTGACATGCTCACTAAAGAGGGTTGTACAATTACGCACTTGGACAACATGGGCTTAAGACAATTAACTTACCCTATCAACAAGAAGAACTCAGGAATCTATCATTGCATAGAGTTTCAAACAGATTCTGGAGCCATTGTTCCTTCTATGGAATTGGCACTCAGAAGGGACGAGAGAATCATGCGATTTCTGACTGTGCGCCTTGATAAATATGGGGTAAAATACAATGCGGACAAACGAGCCGGAAAGATTGGAAAAAGTAAAAAAACGGTAGAAAGAGAAGAAGAGAAGAAAAAAGAGGCTGCCAAAGAAATTCAAGTTCCTAAAAACGCTGACAAGCCAATTAGCTTAGCAACTAAATCTTCAGAAGAAGCCCCAAAAGCTGCTGCTCCTGCGACAAACGATGCTGTAGATTTAACCAAAATCGAAGGTATTGGTCCTAAAGCTGCGGAAGTGTTGACAGCTGCAGGTATTGTTAGTTACACAGATTTGAAATCAAAATCTGCTGATGAAATCAAAAATATTTTATCAACAGGTAGTTCTTCACTAAGTCATTTAGATCCTTCAACATGGGCAAAACAAGCAGAATATGCTGCCAATGGAGAATGGGATGCACTGAAAAAATGGCAAGATGAGTTAGACGGTGGTAAAGCTGCTGATTCTGAAGAATAATTATTTACTTTTTAAACATTCGAAATGGCAAATAGAGAAGATATAAAGTTTTTGAGCAATCCCAATATTGGGGGAGCTGACAAAAAATACTGTAGATTCCGAAAATTTGGAATTAAACATATTGATTATAAAGACCCTGATTTCCTTTTACAATTTGTAAATGAACAAGGTAAAATCCTTCCAAGAAGAATTACGGGTAATTCCTTAAAATATCAAAAGAAAGTAGCAGTTGCTATTAAGAGGGCTAGACATTTAGCTATGCTTCCTTATGTAACTGACCTTTTGAAATAAATCGATTAAACTATGGATATCATATTGCTAAAAGATTTAGATCACGTTGGATACAAACATGACATCGTTAAAGTAAAAGATGGTTATGGAAGGAATTATTTGATTCCTCAAGGGATTGCAGTGATCGCAAACGCTACAAATAGATCTAAACTAGATGGATTAAGAGCTGAAGAGGCTAAAAAAGAAGCCGCTAGATTAGACGAATACAAAGAGATAGCAGCTAAGTTAGACGGACAGACAATTAAAATTGGAGTGAAGGCTGGGACATCAGGTAAGATTTTTGGAAGTGTAAATAACATTCAACTTTCAAATGCAATTCAAGAACAATTAAATCTTGAAGTACACCGTAAAAAAATCGATATGGAAGAGTGGCCAAAAGAAATTGGAACTTATACTGCACAAGTAAACTTCCATGAGGAAGTAAAGACTACAATCGATTTTGAATTGATTAAAGAATAGAATTATCGAACGATAAACATACAAGGGAAAGTTGTTAAACAGCTTTCCCTTTTTTTATTCGTTATATTATAGTTCAAAATCAATAGTGATGAAAAAGCTATTTCTACTTCTTAGTATCATTTTTATTGCGCAAATTGGAATAACTCAGTTTTCCGCATTCGCTGAATTTGCTGCGACTCCACTAAACACAGAATATGATCAAAAGGTGATAAGTAATTTAAGTCTAGGATTGGATTACAAATTTTCACACAAAACTAGTCTCCGCTTAGGTATCAGTTCTTTAGATTTTCGAGATGGAGGAAGTAAGCAAGCTTTTGTAGATGTATTTATTCCTGGGATTGTGGCAACCTTCGATACATGTCCTTTAAATCATCGATTTGATTTGGCATCCTCAAGTGTATTTGCTGGATTAAGCCATAAAATGGGTAAATGGACTTTTGCCGGAGACTTTCATCGGGTTTTTGCAAGGATAACCGATGGACGAATAGAACTTACAGAATCAAGCTTTGTCAATCCTGACCCGAATATTCTAGCTTTTGATGCGGATTATGAAAGCATTTCTTTCAATAGAATGAGTGTTCAAATAGAACGAGAAATGCTAAATTTTGAAAATGGAAGTTTGGCATTATTGCTAAAATATACCACTGACTTTTTTGATAGCAGGGACGCACTAAAAGTAAAATATTTCGACCCCGAATTGTTGGATTTTATTAATACCATACCCGGTTCTAATCCGATGACTGTAAGTGACTTTCTTGAAGGTGGTAATTTGAATTATTCGGAGAATGCTTTATTTTTTGGGGTCAAATTGTCATTTAATCTAAATAAGCGATCATGAGACTATTTTTTTTAGGTTTAGTTTTTTTGATTTTTAATGTTGCTTTGAATGCACAAAAAACAGTTTTTGGATCTTTTTCAGCAAGTCCTGTTTCTTCGGTATACGGAAATGAACTGGCAAAAAATTTAGGTATTGGCCTTACGTTTAAAATTAATAAAGCCAACTCGTTGCGAACGGGTGTAAATTTGTTGGATTATCGAACGGGTCATGGAGGAAACCTGAACATCGGATTTTTTATTCTCGGAGATTTTATCGAAACTGGAGAATCTGCCTTTAATCATAGATTTGATTTTTTATCAAATAGCATTTTTGCAGGATGGCAATATCAATTAAAGAAATGGTCTTTTTCAGTAGATTTTCATTTAGCTCATGGTGCCATGACCAATTCTCGGATCGAAGTTGTCGAAAGATATTTAAGTGTCGAGGAGCCTACAACCTTAAGCTTTGATTCTAAATACGAAAATATATGGTTTTATAAAATGACCTATGAAGTTGCTTATGAACTGAAAAATTTTGAAAAAGGCAGCCTTAATTTTTTCTTGAAATACTCTAGAGATTATATTGATCAAGAAGACGCTTTGGTGGTTGGTGATTATGATGAGGCTTTAGTAGGCTATGTAAATAGTTTACCAGAAGCAACCATCATGAGCCTGCAATCTTTTTTGGAAAGTGACAATTTGATCTATGAAAAAGCAACGGTATTTGTTGGATTGCAACTAAATTACTTTCTTAAATGATGGAGTCAATAAGGTGTTTTTTTGTGCTCAGTTTTGCTGCGTTCATTTGCCATACGGCAAATGGACAAACTGGTGTTTTTACAGAATTTTATCTTGGATTTTCTGATATGGATCGGACTAAATTAGACAATAGAAACATCCAAATCGGTTTATATAAAACCATCAAAAATAAAATTACCTTACGCACTGGATTGTCACTCCTGGATTCGAAAGACGGTGAAAATTTCCCAGTTGAAGGTGCAGTGATTTTTGACGGACGACCGGCTACGGTTATTGGAAAAAGACTTTATCATTCTTATACCATAAGGAGCAATTCTCTTTTTGCTGGCTTCGAAATCTTTAAAAATAAATGGATCATAGGAGTCGACTTGCATTATGTCCAAGCATCAATAAAAAATGGAAGTTTTGTTGTCAGAGATAATCCATTTTTCACCAATACAGATGAGTTATTATATTTTGATGCCTCTTATGAAAAAGTTTATTTTCCTAAAATCAATTTGGCAGTAGCCTATAAATTGTTGGAAGGTGATAGAGGGTCACTCTCCATGGTTTTTAATCTTCAATATGATCTATTGGAACCAAGAAATAAATTGAAAACGAGTAATTATAATCCACATTTCGATAGCTTCGCTCAAACTCTAGAAATAGAACAATCAGAAATAGTCGAATTTAAAGAAAGTGGAGACTTAATTTATAACCAAGAAAACGCGCTTTTCGGATTTAGAGTCAACTATCATTTGAAATAGTGATATTACTAAAAATCACATTGGCTTCCATGCTTTTTTAGCCATTTTTCTTTTTCCTTATAACTGGGCATTGCTTGTTCTACCAAATTCCAAAAACGACTAGAATGATTCATTTCGGAAAGATGGGCCAATTCGTGCACAATTACATAATCCATCACTGGTTCAGGCGTTAATAGCAGGCGGGTGGAGAAGTTTAAGTTATTTTGCGAAGAGCAAGATCCCCAGTTACTTCTATTGTATTTGAGGTTAACAGAATTATACGTTTTACGATAAGTAGATTTATTTATTTGTTCTACTCGATCTGAAAATTGATTATGGAAGTATTGCGCAAATAATCGACTCTGTAATTTTTTAATTACATCTTTTTCTTGGAATGCACTTAGTTGATCTGAGAGTTTAAGTTTTAAAATTTGACCTTCTATTTTACCGCTATTGGTTTTTCTCTCTTTTCTTAATATCTCTATGGTGAAAGTTTTACCATATACCACTTTTTCAAATTGATTTGGATAACCGAAACTAGAAAATCGATCAAAAGAAGCTGGATCTTTCAGGACAGTTTTACTGAGCCATTTTTTGGCTTTTTGAATTTCTACCTTAACCAAAGGCGATGGCATATAATTAGGTAATCGTAAAAAAGCTCCAGTTTTGGCGATCGAAATGCGTACACTTGTCCTCCATTCCTTTATGATGGATAAAGGAATCGCATAGTTGTCAAATTCAAATAATAGCTGAGACTTACTAGCCATATTTTTCTTCAAATCTTTTCATCACATCGACTAGCACCTGAACACTATTTATATCCATGGCATTGTAAGTTGAAGCTCTAAATCCACCAACTGATCTGTGTCCTTTGATGCCAACACAATTGGCTTCTGTAGCCATTGCTAAAAATGCGTCATTATGTTGATCATCATTGAGCAGAAAACAAACATTCATCTTGGATCGATCTTCCACGGCTGTGGTACCATAAAATAGAGGATTTCTATCTATTTCTCCATACAATAAGTCGGCTTTAGCCTGATTGCGTTTTTCCATTCCAGCAACTCCGCCATTGGCTTTAAGCCACCTCAAAGTCAATAGACAAACGTAAACTGGAAAAGTGGGTGGAGTGTTAAACATTGAGTCTTTTTTGATATGAGTCTCATAGTTTAGCATCGTCGGAATATCTCTTTCCATTTTTCCCACGACATCTTTTTTTACAATCGCTAAGGTGACTCCTGAAGGGCCCAGGTTTTTTTGAGCACCTGCATAAATTACGTCAAATTGACTTGCGTCAAAGGCTCTACTAAAAATGTCAGATGACATATCACAGACAAGAGGCACATTTACTTTATCAAATTTGCTCATCTGGGTACCGACGATTGTATTATTACTAGTTATGTGTAGATATCTAAGATGATCTGGAATCAAATAGTCTTTTGGAATGTAAGTAAAGTTTTTATCCTTCGAACTTGCGAGTACTTCAACCTTACCAAACAATTTAGCTTCCTTAATAGCTTTGGTTGACCAAGTTCCTGTATCAATATATCCAGCAGTTTGATCCGCTCCAAGGATATTCATTGGGATCATGTAAAATTGACTACTTGCGCCGCCAGTTAAAAACAAAACTTTGTGCTCATCTCCAATTCCAAGTAATTCTGCTATGAGTGACTCAGCCTCTTCAAAAACATCCGCGATGGGTTTTGATCTATGAGACATTTCCATCAGTGATAAACCATTTTGATATCTTAAAGCTGAGCTACTAGCTTCGACTAAAACTTCTTGAGGAAGGATTGCTGGTCCAGCAAAAAAATTGTGCACTTTCATTTAGACTAAATTGAATTACAAATATCTATTATTTCCTAATATGATTAGCATACAGTTCGTAAACATTAGTCATTTTTAATTTGCTTTAGATGTACCTTTGTGTTTTGTATGAATAAGAGATTGATAATAGAAGGAGTTTGGCTTGTAACGACCTTGGTCGTTATGGCCTTGATCCTTTATCCGATATACCGATTTGAGCAGGGTTTTGAATTTTACATTTTTAATATTGCTTCAATTTTTGTGTTGATCACATTCACACGATATATTTTCTTACTGCATCACAGCTTTCTTTTTCGGAATAAGTGGATGAAAGGTATTTTGTTCTTTCTCTGCATTCCTATTTTCTTTTTCATTTTAGAAGGCGTTTTTCGCTTTCGTGTGTTTATGGATGATTTTGGTGTCAACACCTTATACGCACATTTGGATTTTCAATTACAGAAGAATATGGGCATGTATACCAGAAATGAAATGATATTTTTTGGGATCGGTGCATTAATCTCTTCGATCATACTTCCATTTAGGTTAATCATAGCCACTTGGAGAGATATTAATAATAAAAACATATGAGTCAAATAAAAGAATTTAATGATTATCGGCAACGAATGAATGATGTCATTCTTGCTAAAGAAAACAAAGTTTTAAAGAGGTTTTTTAGCCTTGATAACCAAACTTATATTGAAGGTGCCCTCGATGTAAAAACAAAAGAACTATTGGGTCTGGTCGCTTCAATGGTATTGAGATGCGATGATTGCATAAAATATCATTTAGGTACCGCTCATGAGTTGGGCACAACCACAGATGAGGTTTATGAGGTTTTTTCAATTGCCAATCTTGTTGGAGGTTCTATTTGTATTCCGCATACGCGAAGAGCAGCAGAGTATTGGGAGGAGTTAGAAAACACTAATAATGAAGGCTAAAAAGAAGAAAAACAAACAACTCTCACCAGGTAAATTGGGAGATGTTGTTTTTAGAACATTGGCCAATAACCCAAAGAAAAGGCTCAATGCTAAACAGATTATTTCTAAACGTAAATTGGGAAATACTTACCCTTCGGTAAATGATGCTTTAGAAAAGCTGGCAAAGGAAAATTTGATCATTCATGTCAAGGATGGTAGGTATCGGATAAATAAAGAAGCACTCAAGTCAAAGGAAAGGGAGCGTTCCAACGCCACTAAGAATTCTTCTAACAACAAGAGATCGAAAAGAAATACCAAAGAGTTTAAACAATATATTGGTCGTGTGGATCAGACACGTTCGGGAGATGGATACATCATAGTTGCAGAATTGGAAGATGATATTTTTGTCGCAGGTAAACACCTTAAAGGTGCTTTCCATAACGACATGGTTAAAGTAGCAGTCAATCCAAATAGAGGGAGAAGAAGATTAGATGGGAAAGTAGTCGAAATCATCAAAAGAAGTACGAAAAAGATCATTGGTAAAATTGAAGTGTTCAAAAATTATGGGGTAATTCATAATGACCATGGTCGTTTTCCAGATGATATTTATGTTGCGCTAAAAAATCTAAATGAAGCTCAGGATGAGGACAATGTATTGGTGGAGATCACAGAGTGGGGCAATAGCCAAAACAAAGGGATTTGGGGTAAGGTCAAAGAAGTATTAAAAGAAAACTCTGAATCTGATTTGGCAATGCAGTCCATTTTATTGAGTAATGGATTTGATGTAGAATTTCCGGAGGAGGTTTTGGCCGAAACAGATTTATTTCCAAACAAATTGATCGTGACAGAAAACGATTTGAAAGAAAGAAAGGATTTTAGAAAAACTACCACCCTCACAATAGATCCAGAAACTGCAAAGGATTTTGATGATGCCATTTCTTTAAAAAGATTGGATAATGGCAATCTCGAAATTGGGATTCATATCGCAGATGTAACGCATTATGTAAAACCCAAAACAGCTTTAGATAAAGAAGCTTTAAATAGATCAACTTCAGTTTACCTGGTAGATCGAGTTTGTCCAATGCTTCCCGAAAAACTTTCCAATAATTTATGTTCTTTAATGCCTAACGTAGATCGTTTTACTTTTTCAGCGGTCTTTGTTTTTGACGAAAAGTATAAAGTTATTGAAAGATGGTTTGGTAGAGGGATTATCCATTCCGATAGAAGATTTAGCTATGAAGAAGCTCAAGAAAGAATCGAATCTGGAGAAGGAGATTATGCCGAAGAGTTGAGATTGCTAAATGCTGTAGCCGGAAAATTAAGGAAGGCCAAATTTAAAAATGGAGCCATTGCCTTTGAGTCGGATGAAATTAAATTTAAACTGGACGAAAACAGTAAACCCATCGGACTCTACGTTAAACAAAGAAAAGACGCACATCTTTTGGTAGAAGATTTCATGCTATTAGCCAATAAAGAAGTGGCGCTTTACATAACAAAAAAAGAAGGTGCAGAAGTACCTTTCGTTTATCGTGTCCATGATCAACCAGATCCAGATAAATTAAGAGAGTTTGCATTATTTGCCAAAGAGTTGGGAGTCAATATAAAAATTGACACTCCGAAGCAAATTGCTAAATCGATGAACGAACTTGCAAAAAGAGCGCAAACAGAAGAAGAATTGAGAATGCTCCAACCCATTGCGATTCGAACCATGGCTAAGGCAATTTATACAAGTGACAATATTGGTCATTATGGACTAGCGTTTGATCATTATGCACATTTTACTTCGCCTATTAGAAGATATGCAGATGTTTTGGTTCATCGAATTTTAGCCGCTAATCTTGGTCAAACCAAGAGAGAGGATAAAACTAAATTGGAGCAGAAATGTAAACATATTTCTCTTCAAGAAAAGAAAGCCGCAGAGTCCGAAAGAGAATCCATCAAATACAAACAAGTGGAATATCTTCAAGACAAAGTGGGTGATGATTTTGATGGTCGAATTTCGGGTATCATAGATCGAGGTATTTTTGTACAACTCATAGAGAGCAGGGCAGAGGCTCTGATTAGTTTTACCGAACTGGGTGACTACTTTGTCATTGATGAAAATCGCTTGAAGGCAAAGTCTTCAAAGACGGGAAAACTTTTTAAAATGGGTGATCAACTTAAAGTAAAACTAATTCGAACAGATATCGAAAACTCCAGAATTGAGTTAGAGATTGTTGATTAAGGCAAAAAAAAGGGATCACATTTGTGATCCCTTTTTTTAACTCTAGAGTAAATATTAGTTTACTACGATGATTCTTTTCTTTACATTAACTCCATCTTTTTCAAGATCGATAAAGTAAACGCCAGAACTTAAATTTCCAAAATCCAAACTTTGTTTTCCAGATCTTACAGTTCTAGTAGCTACTTGTTTTCCATCTTCGTTAAAAAGCGTAGCTTTTGCATTGTCCATTTCGCTTGGAATTTCAATCGAAATTCTCTCACTCCCTTGTACAGGGTTCGGAAAAACTTTTACGCTAGAAATATCATAAGATTCGATTGTTTCTAATTCGTCAAATCCATCTAAGTTTATTTGAGAAGCCATTTTACCAATTTGCTCTAAATCCATTTCTCCCGTAAGGGAAAAAACCACAAAATTTTCATTGTCTGTTCCGATTCCAACCAATTCGTTGACGACATCATTTGTTTCATCAATGTATAGTGAGAAGTTTCCTTCTTCAGATCTCACCCTTACCAATTCTTCAAGATCTTGGTGGATATAATCCATTCCGTTTTTGTATTCATTTGTAGAATTAGGCCATTCTTTCATTGCTACCAAGGTAAAAGCATCGATTGTGGATGCAAATTCAGCGATCTTATTAAGATCTTCATCTTGAGTATCCTTAAAATGATTTGCATAACTAAATAGTTTTCCAGTAACGTGTACTACTGTTGCTTTTTCATTATCATAAAGATGTTGAAATTTTTCTTCGATAATATTTTGCCCGAATAATAGATTTCCGACCAAAAGAAGTGATAAAGACAGCAAGTAATTTTTCATTGTATTTATTTTAAAAATTAGATAATGATGTCAGTCATTACACTCTATTAACGGAATCTTCACAGTATGGGTTACGGCGGAGGTCCATATATCTATAAATCAAATGAAATATCGGTTAAACACTTCTCTCGTTTCTACGAATTCATTGATCCAAAATTTTCTTGAGTTTCTCAAAACTGCTAAAAGGTCCGTCTACAATTTTAAAATTCGCGATCCTTGCGGGAATGATTCCTCCAGGGTCCATAAAGCCAGACGATCTTACCAGAGTTTTATCATTGCCAGCATTAATTAAGGTGAAGATGCTTTCATTCTGAACAACATTCACAAATCCTGGTTTTTTATCTTCCAAGTTCTTGGATGTAAAATGTATTTCATAAGAGCCTGATTCTACAGGGTAAGCTTTTCGATTCATCCAGGTTCTTCTTTTTTTCAATGGCCACGGAAAATCAAATTCTAGGATGTATTGTGCTTCTTTATTATTAATGTGATTAATATTTACTACATCCGCAAGCATATCATAGTACTCTTGAAATTTATCAATATCCATTAAGTATTTATAAACCACATCCAAAGAATTATTTATTGTGGTTTCTACCTTAAATGATTTAAAGTCTGACCCTTCTTGTTCAGCAGTCCAAACCTTTATGCCATCTTCATTTTTTTTCAGTTTCCAAGAATCTTGAGAATAAGAATAAGATGAAGCCAAAAGGATAATTATTAATGCCAAAATTGGTTTCGTTGATATAAGAAGACTGCAATTCATAAAAGGCTGTTATATTAGATTGAAACTACTACTGCTAGAGATGAATACTAATTTATTCCAATTTCTTTCTATAAAACCAGTTTTTACCAGTGATGCGGTTGTTTTAGGCATACTGATGGTAACCTTAGCATTGATTTTTTACACCGAATCATCTAAATCGGCTGGTTGGAAAAAATTCTACACCTATATTCCTTCCTTACTCTTGTGTTATTTTTTACCTGCCTTGCTTAACTGGCCTTTAGGATTGATCGCACCCCACTGGTATAATGACGGCTTATATGAATTCCTGTCACAGAACAATTTGCAGCTTCCTCCAGGTTTATCTTATGACGGCATTACAGCTTTTTTAAATGATGCTGGTTTTTCGAAAGCGGACTATGGTCAATATCAAGGTCATTGCCAACTTTATTATGTTGCCTCAAGATACTTGCTACCTGCAAGTTTGATCTTGTTCTGTTTAGGTATCGATTTTAAGGGTTTGATAAATTTAGGACCTAAAGCTCTAATCATGTTTTTGGCAGCTACAATTGGGATAATTATAGGTGGTCCAATTGCGTTGTTATTGGTTTCAACAGTGGCTCCAGACATAGTTGGCGGGAACCCAGATGAAATTTGGAGAGGTTTCGCTACGGTTGCGGGAAGTTGGATTGGAGGAGGTGCTAACCAAACAGCCATGAAAGAAATTTATGAGGTTAAGGATAATTTATTCGGTACGATGATCGTAGTTGATGTTGTTGTTGCAAACATTTGGATGGGATTTTTGCTTTACGGAGCAAGTAGATCTGACAAAATTGATTTAAAACTTAAAGCAGATAATAGCGCGATCACAAATCTTAAGGAAAAAATAGAGGATTATCGTGCCAGCATTGCCGAAATGCCAACCACAACAAAATTGTTTGTTTTAATGGCTGTTGCTTTTGGCGGTGTTGCTCTTTCCCATTGGGGGAAAGACATTCTTGCACCTTGGATGAGTCAATTTAAACCAACTTTAGATGCCTATGGACTAAGTTCACTGATGTCAAGTTTTTTCTGGCTCGTTGTTATTGCTACTACCTTTGGTTTGGCTTTGTCTTTTACAAGATTCAGGAAATTAGAAGGTATCGGTGCCTCCAGATGGGGTAGTATTTTTATCTATATCCTCGTTGCAACTATCGGAATGAAAATGAATTTAGGAGAGGTGTTCCAAAATTTGGGACTTTTTGCAGTTGGGATTACTTGGATGGCGGTACACGTTATTGTTCTGCTATTAGTGGCTTATATTATAAAGGCTCCTTTCTTTTTCGTTGCCGTTGGAAGTCAAGCAAATATTGGAGGTGCTGCCTCGGCACCTATTGTGGCTTCAGCTTTTAGTCCTAGTTTAGCACCTGTCGGCGTCTTGATGGCTGTGCTCGGATATGCCTTAGGAACCTATGGTGCGATTATTTGTGCAACGCTCATGCAAGTTGTATCTGGACAATAAGCTTTTGGTTCATAGAGTGTTATAGGCTTCTTAATTCCTTGTTTTAAGGGAATTACCCATTAAAAAAGCCTATCTTTGCACCCCATTTAGCCGAAAGTTAAAACCTAATATGAGCAAAAAGAGTGTTGTTTGTTACCCAGGAAATGAAGCCATATACTGTGGTAACAGAAGTGTCCGAATTGGTCAAGAAATTGCCTCAATATACCCATGAAAAAGGCATGGAAGTCAGAATCCTAATGCCGAAATATGGATCAATTAACGAACGAAGACATAGACTACATGAAGTTGTAAGATTATCCGGAATGAATATCATCGTTGATGATGAAGATTTTCCATTAATCATTAAAGTTGCTTCTCTACCAGGAGCAAGATTACAAGTTTACTTTTTAGATAATGACGAATTTTTCAAAAGAAAATTCGTTTTCGATGACATAGATGAAAAACCTTTTACCGACAATGAAGACAGAACCGTCTTCTTTTGTAAGTCTGTCATGGAAACCGTTAAGAAATTTGGCTGGCCACCTGACATTATCCACTGTCATGGTTGGATGACTAGCTTGGTGCCTCTTTATTTGAAGAAGGTTTATAAAGATGATCCTGTTTTTCAAAAATCAAAATTGATATACTCGCCTTATAAAAACAGCTATCAGAAGCATTTTACAAAGAGGTTTTTAGAGATTGCATGTATCAATAATCTTGACAATAAGGATCTTGATGATTTTAAATCAGGTTCTAAATTGACATTGGATGTTGGAGGTGTTTTAAACGCTGATGCAATTGTTGCAGGAAGCGATAACATTACTGCTGCCGTTTCTAAAGCGATAGATTCAGTTGATGTTCCCAAACTGGAATTCCTCGAAGAAGATGAAATGCTAAAATCTTGTGTTGAATTGTATAAGTCTTTAATGGAGGAATAAATTTCCTTAACATTCGTTTTGTTGCATATGAATATTTTCAAAATCTCCTTGGCCTTATTATTTTTTGTTGCACTTACTTCTTGTGGTAACGACACTGTCGTTGGTTCAGGTTTACTCAATGAAGATGATGTAAATATTGTTTACATCGATGATATTGACATGCGCGCGAAAACTGTGGAAGGAGATTCTGTCTTGACTTTCAATGCAGCTAATGTCGATTTGACCACATACATGATGGGACGATTAGAAGACCCATATTTTGGAATTACAGAATCGGAGATTTTCCTTACAGCTGGAATTACAGGAAATGTAGTTTTACCAAATTTTGAGGGTATAGAAAATACTGATGTTGATTCAGTCATGTTGGTTCTTACAATTGATACCACAGGTTTGTATGGAGATTCAGATGCGAGTTTTGACATTGAAGTTTTTAGAGTTACAGAAACTATGTGGGGTAGAGATTCGATTTACTCTAATGAATCTTTCGATTTTGATATGACACCGATAGGAAGCCTGGATAATTTCACATTTAATAAAAACGATACCTTAGAAATCATAGAATTTGGTGACACTTTGACCCGAAGTCCACAAATAAGAATTCCAATTGATTTTTCTATCGCTGAAGAAATTATGGATTGGGTAAAAACTGTAGGAGACTCCATTACCTTAAATGATGAAAATTTCGCAGGGGTACTCAATGGATTAAGAATAACTGCTACACCTTCTTCAAGTTCTATGCTAGCGGTCGATTTGAACAGATTTGCTTACGAAGCAGGATTAAGTGAATTAGCAATCTATTTCCAAAATGATACTTTGGAAAACAGAAAATATGGGTTTTCAGCTGGTTTAATTAAAACGAGTCACATAAATATTGACCATACTGGTTCTTCCGTGGAAGAAGCGATTAACGGAGATTTTGTTTTTGGCGATAGTCTGCTTTTCGTTCAGTCAACAGAAGGGGTCAATATTGAATTTGATATGTCAGAAGTAAAAATGTTTCAAGATGGTTTGCTAAATCATGCAGAATTAGAACTGACCGTTTCTAATATCATGGGTGATGATCTAGAAAACTATCCGCCCATAGCGATATTATTAGCTTCTATTGAAAATGATGAAGGACGACTGGTGGTAATCGAAGATATCTTGGAAGTGACTACACCTCCATTTGTAGAAGAGTTTGAAGAAAATGGAATTACCTATTATAGATATTCGATTTTAATGACTAGGTATATACAGGACCTAATAAAGTCTACGGATAATGATAAAAATTTGACAATTTCGGCTATTTTGAAGCCAGAAAGACCAAATCGATCGATAATTTACGGTCCCAAGCACAGTACTTTTCCGTCAAAATTGAAAATGACGTTTACGAATCCTTAAAGAAAATAAAGACGTATGTGTGGAATTGTAGCCTATATCGGAAACCAACAAGCTTATCCCATTATTATTGAAGGCCTTAGAAGGCTAGAGTATAGAGGTTACGATAGTGCCGGAATTGCCTTACTAAATGGTGATTTACACACTTATAAAAAAAAGGGAAAGGTTCAAGATCTCGAAAATTTTATCGATAATAAAAATATATCGGGCACCGCTGGTATTGGTCATACGCGTTGGGCTACCCATGGAAAACCAGATGATATAAACGCTCACCCACATGTATCAGGAAGCGGAGATTTGGCTTTGGTGCATAATGGAATTATAGAAAACTATTCACAATTAAAGGAAGCTCTTTCTGAGTTAGGTCATAAGTTCGAATCAGAAACGGACACGGAAATTTTAGTTCATCTGATCGAAGAATATCAGAAGCAGGACAATCTTCCATTAGAAAAGGCTGTGCAAAAAGCGCTTAAAAAGGCTATTGGAGCTTACGCTATCGTTGTTTTTGATAGGAAAGATCCAAATAAGATTGTCGGAGCTCGAAAATCTAGCCCTCTGGTTTTAGGTATCGGAGCGGATGAATTTTTCTTGGCTTCTGATGCTACACCAATAATCAAATTCACAAATAAGGTTATTTACCTAAATGATGAAGAGATTGTAACAGTAAATAGAAATGGTTCTTACGAGGTGGTAAATATTGATAATCAAGTGCAAAGCCCAAAGGTTCAAGAGATTGACTTAAAAATTGAGGAGCTAGAAAAAGGTGGTTACGATCACTTTATGTTGAAAGAAATCCACCAACAACCAAAAACTATACTCGAAAGCATGCGAGGTAGAATCAATGCAGACCAAGGATGGGTAACGGTTGGAGGAATGCAGGACCACATAAGCCGAATTAAAAATGCAGATAGGATAATTTTTGCAGCTTGTGGTACTTCTTGGCATGCCGCTATGATAGGTGAGTACCTGTTCGAAGATTTGGCAAGAATCCCAGTTGAAGTAGAATATGCCTCAGAATTGAGATATCGAAATCCAATTATTCGAGAAAGTGATGTGATAATCGCATTGTCACAATCAGGTGAAACTGCAGATACATTAGCCGCCTTGGAATTGGCAAAAAAGAAAGGAGCCTTGCTGTACGGAATTGTAAACAATGTTGGTTCGTCTATCGCGAGGCTGACTGATTCTGGATCCTATATTCATGCTGGACCCGAGATCGGAGTTGCTTCTACCAAAGCATTTACATCTCAACTTGTGGTGCTGACATTAATGGCATTAAATCTGGGTAAAGAAAGAGGTACTATTTCGGAAAGTACTTATAGACAATTGCTTTTTGCAATGGAACAAATTCCTAGTAAAGTAGAACAGATTTTACAACAAGATGAAAAGATAAAATATATCGCTGGAGAGATTAAAAATTCTCAAAATGCGCTTTATCTGGGAAGAGGTTACAATTTTCCGATTGCATTAGAAGGTGCATTAAAATTAAAAGAGATATCGTACATACATGCAGAAGGTTATCCTGCTGCAGAAATGAAACATGGCCCGATCGCTTTGATCGACATGTATATGCCTGTAGTGGTTATCGCAACCAATCAAAGTGCATATGAAAAAATAGTTAGTAATATTCAAGAGGTAAAAGCCAGAAAAGGTATTGTAATTGCGATCGTATTAGAAGGTGATGTTGAAATAAAGAAAATCGCTGATTTTACAATCGAGATACCAGAAACTTTAGAACCTCTTTCGCCTTTATTATCGGTCATACCTTTACAATTACTTTCATATCACATTGCGGTAATGAGAGGATGTAATGTGGATCAACCGAGAAACCTGGCGAAATCAGTAACAGTAGAGTAAAAACAAAATGGAACAGAATTTATTAGAATACAATTCGCTTAGAGATAAGATGATCATTCCAGAATACGGAAGGAATGTTCAAAAATTAGTGCGTCACGCTAAGACCATTGAATCGGACGAGGATCGCCAAAAATATATCGAACGAATCGTTGAGCTCATTTATCAAATGAATCCTCAATCAAAGAATGTACTTGAATATCGTCAAAGAATTTGGGCGCATATTTTTAGAATTGCAGATTTTGATTTAAAGGTTTTACCGCCAAATGGTATCATTCCGACCCCGGAAGATGCACAAACAAGACCTCAACAAATTGAATACCCAAATCTTAATACCAAACATCGACACTATGGGGCCAATGTAAAGAAGTTATTGAATAAGGCCATGAAAATGGAAGACGGTGAAAAAAAGGATGCCTTTGTCCAATTGATTGCTTCTTTCATGAAGATCGCCTACAAAAATTGGAACAGAGAACATTATGTAAATGATGAAGTAATCAAATCAGACATAAAACTTATGACCAAAGGAGAGATCGAATTGGGAGAAGATTTCGAATTGGTTACTATCCACAGTATGTCAACTCGAAGATCTAGCACAAAAAGATCTTCAGGAGGTCGAAGAAATAATGGTAAGTCTAAAAGATCCCCTGGAGGTCGAAGAAATAATAATGGAGGCTCCAATAATAGACGAAGAAGGTAATTTTTTACGTTATAAATAAACCAAAGATCTGACGAATTCTATTCTCAGATCTTTTTTTTTGCTTAGCAGAAATGATATGATTAGGAAATAGAATTTTCTTATTCCATAACATATTATAATTTTATGCCATGAGTCAATATTTTGAAGTTCAAGGAAACGCTAAATTAAACGGAGAACTCACTCCACAAGGAGCCAAAAATGAGTCTTTACAGATTGTAAGCGCAGTATTGTTAAGTCCGGAAAAAATTACAATAAAAAATTTACCTGATATCGTAGATGTTAGAAAATTAATTGGATTGCTCAAAGGACTGGGTGTAAAAGTCGAAAAGATCACCCCTCATGAATACAGTTTTCAGGCAGATGATATTGATCTTGATTATTTCGGATCTAAATCATATATCCAAGATGCCAAGAAAATACGGGGTTCTGTGATGTTGATTGGGCCCTTGTTGACTCGATTTGGAAAAGCCTTCTTACCGAAGCCTGGAGGTGATAAAATAGGAAGAAGAAGATTAGACACCCACTTAAATGGTCTCAAAAAATTAGGTTCAGATTTTCAATACAATGAAGAGAAAGATCAATTCTATTTAGGGACAGAAGGCCTGAAGGGTTGTTATATCCATATGGATGAAATTTCTGTCACCGGTACAGCTAATGTAGTCATGGCGGCAGTAATGGCAGAAGGGACGACCACAATTTACAATGCGGCTTGCGAACCATATTTACAACAGCTTTGCAAAATGCTTTCCCGAATGGGAGCAAAGATAAATGGCATAGGGTCCAATTTACTGACCATCGAAGGCGTGAGTCGATTGAGTGGAACAGAACATACCATACTTCCAGACATGATTGAAATCGGAAGTTTTATTGGATTAGCTGCAATGACACAATCCCATATACGTATTAAGGATGTCCAATTGGCCGAGCTCGGAAATATACCTGCGACTTTTCAAAAACTTGGTATTCAAATGCAGTTTGAGAATGATGACATTATTATTCCAGAGCAAGATGTTTATGAAATTCAAACTTTCATTGATGGTTCTATACTTACCGTTTATGATGCACCATGGCCAGGATTTACGCCTGATCTTTTGAGTATTTTATTGGTAGTTGCGACACAAGCCAGAGGTTCTGTTTTAATACATCAAAAAATGTTTGAGAGCCGATTATTCTTTGTGGATAAATTGATTGACATGGGTGCTCAAATTATTTTATGTGACCCTCATCGGGCGACAGTGATTGGATTGGAGAGAAAATCTTCCTTAAAAGGAATAACCATGTCTTCACCTGATATTAGGGCAGGAGTCTCCTTATTGATTGCTGCATTGTCTGCAAAAGGAACGAGCATAATTCATAATATAAATCAGATCGATC
>JAHDHU010000027.1:31435-32802 GCA_020631135.1 Saprospiraceae bacterium
TTATCAATATAACGATCAAAGATTAAATGCGATCGGAGCACAAATCGAAAGAAAACAAGAATCTTAAAAGTTTATTTTTTTCGGGCGGTTACAAATTCTACCAAATCATTTAGAGATGATTTAGAAATACTATCCGGTAATTGATCCAAGATGTCGAGTGCTTGATTTTTATAATCGATCATTTTTTCTCTCGCATATTCAATACCTCCTTTGTCCTTGACAAATTGAATGATCTCTTTGACTACTTTTTCGTTTTTGTTTCTTCGATTGATATTAAAAATTATTTTTCTTCTCTCTAACCAACTTGATTTTTCTAGTGCAAAGATTAGAGGAAGGGTCATTTTTTTTTCTTTTATATCAATGCCTTTTGGTTTTCCGATATTGTCATCACCATAGTCGAAGAGATCGTCTTTAATTTGAAATGCTATCCCTACTTTTTCACCGAATAGCCCAAGTTTTTCAATTAAATCTTGATCTTTTGAAGTACTCGCTATTCCAGCTTTACATGCGGCAGCGATTAAAGAAGCGGTTTTTTGACGGATGATCTCAAAGTAAACATCTTCTGCAATATCCAATTTTCGAGCTTTTTCGATTTGAAGGAGTTCTCCTTCGCTCATAGATTGAACCGCTTTATTTATAATATGAAGAGATTGGTATTCTTTATTTTCTAGAGCCATATTTAGCCCTCTTGATAACAAATAATCACCTACTAAAACAGCAATCTTTGTTTTCCAAAGTGCATAAATAGAAAAAAAACCGCGTCGCCTTTCGGCCTCATCGACAACGTCATCATGAACCAATGTCGCTGTGTGAATTATTTCTACCAATGAAGCTGCAATGTAGCTTGACTCAGTTAACTCGCCTCCAATTTTCGCCGAAAGCAAGGTAAACATTGGCCGAATTTGTTTGCCTTTGGTTTGTACGATATAGCGCGTTATCTTATCCAAAAGCGCCACCTTGGTTTTCATGGCCTTCTTAAAATGAACCTCAAAATCCTTAAGTTCTTCTTTTATCGGTTCTTGTATGTGCGCTAATTTTAGGCTCATATTATATTGTAAAGAAACACCTGCAAATAAAACACCAAGATACTTTTAAAGTTGATATATCATCCAATGATTTTTTGGTCTATTACTAATAGCTATTTTTGTAGTTCCACATTAGTGAAATGATAGCATTTTTTAAACGTAATTTGGTTTTTACAAGCTTTATGCTTTTGCCTTATGCTTTGATTCTCAGATGTTATCTATTGATTTTCCCAACAAATGAGGCTCCTAAATTTGATGGAGGATTATTATTTGACTCAATAAGTACGTTTTTACCAGATGGCAGAGTTGAAATCGTCATTGCAACACTTTTGGTTTTTTTGG
>JAHDHU010000028.1 GCA_020631135.1 Saprospiraceae bacterium
CGAATTTCTTCATTATAAATTCCATGGTGATCCAATCGATCAATTCTGACCTGACCGGAAGCGTGTATAATTTTTTGATCATCTAAAACAATACCTACATGAATTATTTTCCCTTCTTTATTCTCAAAAAATGCCAAATCGCCCAATTGAGCCTCTTCAACAAAAGCAACGACTTCTCCGAGCTTAACCTGATCGGAAGAGTCCCGAGGTAAGTTTACCCCACACAATTTAAACACCACTTGAGTATAACCGCTGCAATCTATCCCAAAGGGACTTCTTCCACCCCATTGATAAGGTGCATACATAAATTTACGGATGATCTTGAGGAAAATCTCTTTGGTAATAATCGTTTCGGAAGGATTTATGGCTTGACCATAATAAACAAACTTTTTACCTGGAAATTTAAAAGAAATGCCGTCAAACTTAGGCAAATTAGAACCTAAGAGAATGGATTGTGATCTATTGTCAGAAAGTATCGCCTGTTCGGTTTCCAAAGCATATTGGATTTCTGTTCCAAAATCTTGATACTTCCTTTCAGTCAGTCTAATGATCTGCTTGGGATCGATCCAACCAACGTATGCATCCCAGCAACATTCGATGTATAACCAATTTTTTCCTTTTTTGGAGATTAACTTGACCATCTCTCCAAAAAGCATCTGGCTTACCATTTCGGATCGGTCATCTGGTTTTTTCCTTATTGGAGCGACACTTACCATGCATATCCCATAAGGATAGTTTTCGATATTTTTCTTTTTCTTAGCCAAAGCAACCTCTAAAATATCACATATCAAATAGGATACTTAACAAAAGCAAGCCAAAAAGAATATTAGTATTTTTGCAATATGAGGAATTTGATTTGTTTGATGGCTTTTGGTCTAATGTTTTTGTGTTTGGAATTGAAAGCACAGGATCCGCATTATTCACAATTTTATTCCAGTCCCTTAAACTTTAATCCTGCGATGGCAGGAACAGTCGATGGTACTTTCCGTATCAATACCATTTATAGAGACCAGTGGACGTCTATACTTCAAGACCCCATGACTTCTTTTTCTTTAGGTGCTGATATTAAATTAACCCTCGATCAAGGAGGATTTAAAAAGAAACCAGACTTCCTTGGATTAGGGATCGTTTTCAATACAGATCGGATTAAAACCTTCGATCTCAATACGACCTCCGTTTCTTTGATGGGAGCATTTCATAAATCCCTTAGTGAAAGAAAGACTAGATATTTAGGCGGTGGATTTTTAATTGGTGTTGTGCAAAGAAATGTAAATTATGAAGATCTCGTTTTTCAGGACCAGTTTAACACCTTAGATGCATTCAATTTACCGACATCAGAAAACTTCCCAACCAATAATTTTGGATTCGTTGATCTCGCTGCTGGTTTAAATTATTTATCGAAAACTGATAGAGCGAAAATAAATTTTGGTGTTGCTTATTACCATTTTAACAGACCGAATATTTCTTTTTATCAAGATGATAATTGCGCCACATGTGGAGTAGAAACGGAAAACAGATTAAAAGCCCGAATGACGGCTTTTGCGAGTGCTACCCTAGACATAAATCCAAGCTTTGGATTATCGCCACGGCTTCTGATCCAAGCTCAAGATCAGTTTAAAGAAGCAACGATAGGAAATAATTTCATTTTTAAATTCCCAACTAATCCAGGCAACGCGATTCATTTTGGAACATGGGTAAGGGTTGTTGACAACCATGACAATTTCGGGATAGAATCCATTATTTTGATGGCTGGAATAGAAAAGAAAAACATTTTGATAGGTTTAAGTTATGACCATGCCCTCAATGATTTGATTCAAGATAGACTGGGAATGAATTCTTTTGAATTGTCTTTGACTTATATAGGAGAACATGATAATAGTTTTGATACCTGCCCGAAGTTTTAGGTTTCATATAAACCCAAAAGTGGCTTAATCGCTTGTTCCCAAGTATATCTGCTTCTTACAAAATCCAAAGCTTTTGATCTAAGTTTTCGGTAAAACAAAGCATCATTTTGTAAATGTTTAATGTGCTTAACAAAATCATCCGGATTATCTGCTAATAAAATTTCAACCCCGTCTTTCGCGCCTATGGCATTATTTACCAAACTAGTTGTAACTACGGGAATACCCATGGCCATCGCCTCTAAAATTTTATTCTGTTGCCCTATTCCTGAAAACAATGGCGCAACAAAAATTTTTACAGAGGCATAAACAGTCCTTATGTCTTCTACCCAAGATTTTACTTCGATTTCTTCATTTTCTAACGCCAATATTGAATTATCTGGTCTTGCACCAGCAAACAATACTTTTGTTCCTTGATCTAAGCGAGGACAAATTTGTTGATGGATAAATTCAACTGCTCTGATGTTTGGATAGTATCCCAGATTTCCGACAAAGCCGATATCAAATTCCTGAGCTTTGGTTTGTGGATAAAAATATTCCAAATCTATGCCGTTTGATAATATCTCCACTCGTTGCTTTTCCGCTATCTCCAAGAAGTCACGATCCTGTTTTGAAATAATAAAGTGCCTATCAAATTCAGCAAAAACACTGGCTTCGTACTTTACTGTTTTCTTGTGTTCCCATCCATAAAACCATGATTCTAATCCATTGCTGTTTTGCATTCTTTTGAATGCTCCTTGACTCAAGGCATCCATATAATCCAAACTCTTATAGATATCACTCTGACGAATGTAATCAGCCATCCTAATCAAATGGCAATGAATAAAATTTGGTTTTTCTTTCTTTACAATTTCATCAATTTTATGCTGAACTGTGCGACTATAGAAAAATGCGTTTTGAAAAGGTTTTCCATTAAAGAAAGATAAAATCAAAGATAAAGTCCGCTGCCATTTCGAAATTTTTAGAAGGTAATGCTTAGAAACGTGTTCTAAGACCTGGGCTTGATTTTCTTGAGAAGGTTGAGCATCACACAGACTGATTAATATGATTTCATGCCTTTTGTTTAGCTCTTGCAATTGATAGAAAATTCGCAATTTATCTCCTTTCTCTAAAGGATAAGGAAACCGAGATGTCAAGACAAGGATCTTCAATATATAAAATCTAATTAGAAATTGACTTTGGATAGAGTTTTAGCAATTGTTGATATTTATTCAATAGAATTTTGGCATTGGAATGACTGTCATATTGATCCTTTACAAATTCATTCGCCGACACTCCTAATTGATCGCGCAAACCTTTGTTTTTTAATAATCTGATAATCGCATTCGCGAATGCGGAAGAATCATTGGCTACCAACAAATGCTCTTCATTCTTAGCTTCGATACCTTCTAATCCAATACTGGTCGTAACGATAGACTTTCTTAGAGCCATGGCTTCCAAAATCTTCACCCTAGTACCTGATCCTGAAAACAATGGAACAATCATCAGTTTAGCGTCTTGCATAAACTCTATGGCATCATCGACTTCTCCATGAATTTTTACATTTGGCTTATTGATTGAAGTCAAACTACTAGAACTATTTCTTCCAGCAACATGGAGTTTGGCATCTGGTAGCTCATTATTGATTAAAGGCAATACTTCTTTCACAAACCATTCGACACCTTCTACATTTGGCTTCCAGTCCATCGATCCGATAAATCCTATATCGTGGACAGTGTTATTTTCAAGCTTATTATACTTATTTAGTGGTAACCCAATTGGAGATGACATCGCTCCATTTTTATAACCCAGTTTTTTAAACTCTTTCAAGTCTCTTTCCGAAACGGTAACCAAATAATCATAATCGTTTAAATGTTTTAACTCGTAATTTTCGAGCTTCTGAGTCAAATGACGGAGGTAAACTTTTTTGGGCAAAAAACTGGTGTTATCAGTAATTCGCTTCCAAATTTCTGACTCGATATTGTGTGCCCGCATCGATATGATTGCATTGCTATACTGCTTAATCGTTTCTATGTATGGTGTAAGATATAATGTCTCTAACTGTATAACATCAAATTCGTGCCTTTGTAATATTTCGATTAATTTCTGATTGTAACTAGAAGATATGTACCGATCTATGTGAAACGAATCAGAGCTAAATATGTTTTTAAATGCTTGCCAAGCATTCATTGAATTATCCCAATTTACGGTAAATATATTTTCATATTGATCATAATCAGCAGGTAGCGTTTTTAGATCGGTATGATGTTTAGTCGTGTTCATCGCGAGTAAACTCATTTGGCATCCTAACTCATTTAGGGCTTTACTCATTGAACTCACAGCAATGGATTCTCCATCTTTTAAGGGATACGGAAACTTTTTGCACAGTTGAAGAATTCTCATTTTATATATGACCAATAACCAAATGTAAATTATGGGATTTACGGCTTGCGAATTTAAAATTTTGTCACAAGAGCGTAAAATAAACTACTCTTTTAAATGCACTAATTGAGCCAATTATCTAGTTTTGAGTATGCTAAGCGCGAAAAACATCCAGAAGTCTTATGAAGACATCAAGGTTCTTAAAGGTGTAGATATTGACATAGCGAAAGGTGAATTTGTTAGTATAGTGGGAAAGTCTGGAAGCGGCAAAAGCACCTTACTTCATATCTTAGGTTCTCTCGATCCTCCTGATGAAGGAAAAGTGATTATCAACAACACTGATTTATTTTCATTAAAGGAAAAGGAATTGGCTTCTTTTCGAAACAAGTTTATTGGTTTTGTTTTTCAATTTCACCATTTGCTCGCAGAATTTTCTGCTATCGAAAATGTAATGATACCCGGTTTAATCAGGGTACAAAAAAAATCTGAAATCGAATCTAAAGCTAAAGATTTGTTAGACTACCTAGGCTTGTCAGATCGGATGACCCATAAGCCTTCGCAACTCTCTGGGGGAGAACAACAACGTGTCGCTATAGCCCGCGCACTGATTAATGATCCACTAATTGTTTTTGCCGATGAGCCTACAGGCAATTTGGATAACAATACCTCTGACGAATTGCACGACTTATTTTTTAAGCTTCGCAAAGATTTGGATCAAAGTTTCGTTATCGTAACTCACAATATGGATCTGGCCAAACTGAGTGATCGCAGTTTAGAAATGGTGAATGGAACAATTATCAATCAAAATAATTAACAAGACGCTTATTAAACTGCTCTTCCGCCAAAGAGTTTTAATTGTTTGATATGTGAATTTAATGCACCAAAATAGGTCGGATGATTATTGTAAGGTAATCCGTATTCTTTAGCTGTTTGCTCAACAATTGGTGCAATATGTTTATAATGAACATGACAAATATTGGTAAATAGATGATGTTCTACCTGGAAGTTAAGTCCACCACAGATATAATTTAGAAAGTCATTTTTGCAGGCAAAATTAGCGGTTGTATACAATTGATGTGCCGCCCAAGAATGATCGATACGACCGGTATCATCAGGTTTTGGAAAATTGGTGCCCTCTATAACGTGCGCTAATTGAAAAATTAAAGCAAGCGTCAAACCTTCGACCATATGCATGGCAATAAATCCGATGACAAAATACTGCCATGAAATGTCCATAACCATAAAAGGTATAGCAACAAATACGGTATAATAAACCAGCTTGTAAGCCACCATTCTTAAAAACTCTAAAACTGGCTTTTCCGCTTTCGCTTTACCGTTGACCTTTGGATGAAAGTATTCTGCATAGTCACGCGCAAAAACCCAAAAAAATGAAGTTAAAGCATATATGAAAAATATGTAAATGTGTTGAAACCTATGAATCCACCAAAGATCTTGATGTGGGTTTAATCTAATTAAAGGAATTTGATCTATATCCGCATCGTAATCAACAATATTGGTGTACGAATGATGCATGCCATTGTGAGAACACTTCCACATAAAATCGTTGGCTCCGATAAGGTTAAAACTTGTGCCGATAAACTTATTCCATTTAGTAGTCTTCGCATAGGCTCCATGTATGGCATCATGCGCAATATTTAAACCAATCAAAGCGGTAAAAAAACCATGAACCATGGCTATCACTAACAAAACACCTGGACTAAATCGGTTTGACAAAAGCAAGAAATAGGTAAGAGCGAAAATAGATAATATCAACAAACTCTTGAAAACCATTCGACCATTGTAATGCTTCGAAATACCTTTTTCTTCAAAATATTGATTGACCCTACGTATCAATTCTGGATAGAATTCTGCTTGATCCTTGCGATTAAACTTAATATTGGGTTTGTCGTCCAATAAAGAGTAAACATTACTTACTTCTGGATTTTTCATGCATAGAGACTTTATGAAACCTTTTGACTCTACTCAAAGATAATCTTTTACTTGTCGAGCATAAGAAGTTTTAGACAGAATACTTTAGTTCAAAAATAAAAACCCCGACAAAATGCCGGGGTTCGATTTTTCATACTCTTTAAATACTATCGTATAGAAATCATTTTTCGTGTTGCACTATTTTGCGCAGTTTCTATGGTGTAATAAAGAACACCTGAAGCATTTAGCTTTCGCGAATCGACTACTAGTTGATTCTGACCTTTGCTGAAACTATCTTCTTTGCTAAAAACTACCCTTCCAGTGGCATCATAAATACTGATTTTCACTACGTCATCCTGTGGAATCACAAATCCGATTGTGGTTTGATCCCTAAATGGATTTGGAATATTCTGGTATACTTCAAATGCAAAATTTTCACTTGAAGAATTTCTAATTACAATATCAAGCTCTTGATATGACTTATTGTACGCCTCAGATTTAGTGATTGCAGAACCTACAGTCAAATGGCCTTCCTCTTGCTTACTATTCGTACCAAGCAAGATAGAAAAGAGCACCTCATCTTTATCAAAAGTTTTACCTTTCTCATCAAACCAACTCATAGAAATCAAGCCTTTTTGACTTGGATTTATGTTGGCAGATGTAACATCTAATGCTCCAGCTTCGAAATCTACAAAATGGTATTCCTCACCAAACGCGAAAGTTGTTTGAAATCCAACTAAAGTTTCAAAATTATTGGCACTGATATCGATACGTTGAATTTTATCAGACTCTTGAGAATAACTAGTAAGTAGTTCTAAAACATCAGAAGATCTGTTTGTAGTTACTACTGAATTTACATTCGCGGAAGCGGAATTATTTACATCTCCGATTTTAACCGCAACAAAATTATTGTCATAACTAGAGCTCAAGAATGGAGTTATTTCGATGACTTCTACAATAGGCCAAGGATTCGAAATATTGGGAAACTGTTGAGCTGCGTCAACAAATCTCCAACTATCATTGTTTGGCAATTCTGTGTAAACACCCAAAATTAACTTTCTCAATTCTATCAAATCTATGGCAGAAATATGGCCACTACTATTGACATCAGAAGCAATCAATTTGTATGGCGAATCCAAAGATTGTGTATTTAATAAATGCTTCTGTATGAGGACTAAATCAAGGGTTGATACTCCGTTCATATAATCAACATCCTTTATTGCGCTGATCTTATAATTGTCATTTACTATCGCTGGCTCAAAGGCATATTCGCCATTTTGAGTAGCCTGGTAATCAAATATCTCTTGTGAAACATTGAATAATTCTACTTCGACATCATCCACCATTTCATTGGTTTCAGTAAAGATCTCACCTGCAATTCTCACAGACTGGACGCAACCGTTATTATTGTCTTGGATAATAATTTCAACAATACAGAAATCACTATTTCCACTATCATCAGTATAATAAACTTGTATTAGTTGTGATCCCAAATCACTACAATTGAAGCTCATGTTGGTCGAACCGTCGGCAAAAGTCATGGTCAAATCATCATCACAATTATCAGTACTTCCTAAATCAAAATCACTTGCCCAAATTTCGGTTGTATTTGTACTTTCTTCCAATACCTTTACGACACTTCCGATACAATAAGGAACCGGCGCCACTCTATCTACGACATTTACGTTTTGCACAACCGTACCTTCATTACCACACATATCTTCAACCAACCAATGGACTTGGTAAGTACCTTCTTGCCATGTCTGGGTGAAATTATTATTGCTTCCTGCAGGAATGTAATTTGCTCCTCCATTTAAACTATAGAAGTACGAAAGATTACCACAATTGTCGTTTCCATCTATCGAGACCGTGCCGTTTACACTACATCCAGTTTTAGAAGTAATTTCTAGAGTCACGGGATTAGCTATCGGGTTTGGACTTGTATTATCGTTGATTTTAATAACCTGTACATGGATCCAACTGCCTCCTGCATTTGGATTAGCCGAATCATATTGACACCAGTCTACCAAAGTCCAAGTTCTCAAAATTTTGAAGCATGCATCATCAACAAAATTAAATACTTGATCCTTGTAGGTGAATGCAACTTGGCTACAACTTGAGTTACTAAAGCTTGGATAACCTAAATTATCTGGATGGGTATCAGCTCCATTACAGCCTATTAGATTTTCTCTATCCTGTGGCCAATTAATATCTGACAGATTGAAATCATCTGCATTGTTCATCACAATTACCTGAGCGCAAGTTTCAACGATTTGACCAGAATTTACGTTGATGATATTCCACTTTTTAGAAATTTGATAATTTCCACAATCATCTGGTGTAGATCTAGTGTTTTCAACTTGATTTATACTAAATATATTATTACAAATTTGCGAGCCAGTAATGTAACTAGGTTCACCTTCATCCGGATCCGCATTGAAATCACATTGGTGTGTTCTTACAACGTAAGAATCTGGACAAATAAATTGAGCCATAGAAATGTCTTCGACCCAAACGCTGATTTGACAAACATTCCATTTATCCGAAACTGATACCGTCAAGCCTGCATCATTACATGGAATTACTACATCTATTGTATTTCCAAAGATACCATCACCATTGGCATCATCTACCACAATCAACTCAACATCAACATATGACCCGATATCATTACAGCAGAATCTTAATTGCTCGAAATATTGTGCTCCATCGAAAGTACCAAACAAGGTATTTCCAGTTGATATACAAGAATTAGAACCTAATCTTCTCGCACCAAATTGAATTGGACCACCGCAATAATCGAATGATTCGTCATCAAAAGAACCCGCATTTATTGTTGCCCAACCATCTGGTCCCACAGTTACTACAGTGTGCTCATCACAAACTGGATTTGGAGCTACATCATCTATTACAAAAACTTCTGTCGTACAATCTCTGACTACTCCACATTCATCAGTAAACACATATTTTACCCAAGTACAACCTTCTGGTAAATTTGGTATTTGATAGAAGTAGTCTCCGTTTCCAAGATCTATTTTAAACACTCCTGAGTCGGTAAACACAGACCCCGGAGGAGGATTTCCGTCTTGATCGGCAACTTTAATAAATACTTCAAAATCCCATTCTGTACATCTTATCGCGTTTCCATTACCTGTAACATTATCCATAAAATCTGATCTACTAGAAGAATTATATGTTGCGGTACAAGCATATGGGTTTCCTTCAGAAGTATAATTTATGGATACAGGAGGACAAGAAACAATAAATGATTCGTCTTCAACTTTAATTATTTGTGTATGCTGTGCAATTTCTTGAGTACACCAATCAAGCACCAACCAATTTCGTAAGACTTTGTATTGGGCACCACAAACAGGGATTATTTCATCTGAGAATGTACCGTTGATTTCACAGAAAGAACCATTTACTGGGTAAATCGGATAAGTACCTGTACTCGTTTGTAGGTAAGGTGATCCAGTTTCACCATTTACTGGATTATTCCAAGTCGGATAAGATTGACAAGATAAATGAACATCATCCGGGAAGATTACATTTAGGTCTCCCGACATTGGGTCAACCAAAGGTACTCTCTCATAAAACACTTGGTAACAACATTGGTTAGAAACCAATCCTTCACTGTCTTCAGCAATATAGCAGATTGTTCTAATCGCACTGTAGTCTGGATAAAGTGCATCATCACAATCGATATCTGTAGTCTTATCAGAAACCAAATGAACCGTTGCATTGCCACAATTATCATCCATATGATTTGCAGCAATAAATGTTGTGGAATACGGAATGTGATCTTCAAAGCAATAAATGGTCACATCATCTGGGCAGTTAAGCACTGGAGCAACTTTGTCTTCAAGGAAGATAGTACCCCAACAAGAGTTACCATTACATAAGCCTGTGACTTTAAAAGTTATCGTTTCTCCAACATACTGCCCTAAATCCTCTTCCAAAATCACATTTCCATCCTCGTCCATAAACATGTATGAAAACAACTGAGCATTATAATTTGGATCATTATTTTCTCCTTCTAGGAGTGTTTCAACACTTAGATTTACATCACAATTATTATCTACACTTAAATTTAGGTTTAGATTACAAGCCAATTGAAGTTCGCCACTTGGCATCGCTCCAACGACATTACTGATCACATCACAAAGAGGATCTATAGTGCTTGCCGCAGAGACTATTACTCGATAATTATTTACAATAGAAATGTTTGGAATGATAAATGAAACTGTTTCAGTTCCGTTTGTATCAGAATTATCAATGGTAATATTCGTCCAAACACCTCCAATATTTTCTTGTAATTGGAAAGTAAGCGCTGATCCGTCACTAGAACTTGCGGTTATGCTGAGGACTCCATCCTCGTTATCACACACAAACATATTTTGAGGTTGCATCGTGATATTGATAGAAGGACAAACTACAAGTGCGGCTGGATCAAAATCATCTTCATCAAATGGATTATCCATCATTCCATTACCATCAGGATCATCTATGTCATTGTCACTTCCTGTTTCAGAAGCATTTCCTGCATTATCATTTGTATTACTGTCTTCATCGTCTGGCTCTTGGGTCTCATCATCAGAATTGGTAGCAAAAGTAATTTCTGCATCATTGATGATTGTACCTCCAATAAAATCTGGATCAATTTGCAGATTTATGCTAATTGTTAATTGATCTCCTGCCGCAATGTAATCTATCTCATAAGTGACATCTGTACCAGTCAACATCCAGTCATTAATGTTTCCAGTCATCGCTGATGTATTGGCAGCAGTTGTAAACAAAAGATCTGAAGGCACATAATCTGATACCTCAATATCATAAGCATCAACATCACCTTGGTTGTATACTGTAATATTAAAAGTTACGACATCACCCGGAAAGAATGTTCCAGTAGATGCTAATTTCTTATCTAGAGCCATATCAAAACAGTCGGTTACGGTGACTGTCACCATAGCGCTTGCATCTAAACATGGAGATGTTCCGCTCACCGTGTACATGAAGGTATAGGTACCTGCATTTACAAATTCGAAACTTACTTGGTTCGGATTTGTCAAACTCACACCAGAAGCTGTTGAAGTGGTTTCAGACCACGTTCCTCCTGCATTTGGAGTTCCACCCAAAGCTCCGGCTAAATTCACATAAGCCGTTGCATCCGCCTCAGGATCTAAGGCATTACAAACGGAAGCCGTACCATTGGTTCCTGCTGAAACATCTGCAACCAAAACTATACTAAAATCATCCTCCACTGTACATCCATTTGCATCTATAATGGTGATGGTACCGTTATAGGTGGCACCACTAGCCACCGGAATTGCAAAGTTAGCTCCTGCTATAGGTGTTGCACTCGTTACATCAACAAATCCTGCAGCATTGGCAGCTGCATCATAATCAATTGTGTAATTTAATGGAGTACCTGAGGTTGTGCTTACCACAATTGCTTCACTAGTAATCCCCATACAAACACTTGGATTGTTAACGGTGGCAACTGGCGCTTCATTTACCGTGACAACTACCTCTTCCGCCGCACCTTCACACATGTTACAGTCACTGGCTGTAATCCAAATTGTTTGTGGACTCATTGCAGCAGTCGTTGCTGGATCAAAAGTAGACCCTGTAGCAACTGGTGTCGCTCCTGTGTTAGGATCTGCGGTAAAATAATTGAACTGAACTGGACAATCTGGTACTGTACCTGTTACTTCTATATTATCTAAAGCAATGGCTTCAGAACCACCATCTATTTGAGCTTCTAATTGCAAGGTTAATACACTCGCAAATCCCGACAATGGAATACAATATTGCGTAAAGCCATTTACGACATTCATTCCATTTAGGGTCATTGGATCATTTAAAGTTATCGCATTTGTGATACTGTAGTTTGCACTGGCAGATTCGTCTGGAATCAAACTAAATGCGGTCACAAAAGTCCCACCATCTAGAGAATAGCTTATACTCACAAAATCATCGCTCTCAAAATCTCCCATGGCACCTAAATCAAGACATAATTGCGTAAGTCCACTTGTGGCGGAGCTTACATCAAAATTCCATGTAGCTGTAACAGGTCCAGAATTTTCTCCATTTTGAGTATCTACCACTCCAAAAAAGTTATTGCCATAATTACAAGGAACTACTCCTTGATTATCTGTTGCTAAAAATCCGGCGCATGCGGCATCTGCGGCATCATCCATCAATCCCCAAGGAGCATCTAATGGCATTGAGCCAGCAGAATTCCCATCGGTTACACCAAATAAATCATGATTTACTGTAAACTGATCTAAATGATCTGCAACCGTGTTGCCATCTACGGTGTTACTAACGCTGGTCAAATTAACAGGTGCATCGAAGTTATCCGAAGCCACTACCATTGCAGTACCTCCGGTTGTATTTGGTTGAATTAAAGTACTGCCTCCTTCACAAACAGTGATATTATTTACAGATGGAGCTAATGGAGCTTCGTTTATCACCACGTCAGTTGTGCATGTATGCGTACATCCAAATTCCGTCACAACGGAAAGTGTGTAAGTACCTGCCTGCATTGCAGTGACATTGATCAAACTAGGATTTTGAGCAGATGACATAAAACTATTGGGTCCAGACCAAGAATAAGAAGTAATCATCGCTCCTACTCCAGACATTTCCCCGGTCAATTCTACATCACCTCCCACACAGGTCGGCCCATCATTGCTTGCCATGCAGTTGCCTTTGATAAAATTATTTACTGTAAACATTGCAGTGGCGGTACACATATTTCCATCTGTAACCGTAACTGTATATGTTCCTTGAGATAAACTCGAAAGATCCTCAGTAGTTTCGTTGTTACTCCACATGTATGTAAGTGCAGCAGTTCCGCTTACGGTCAAATCTATCGCACCAACAGAAGTTCCAGCACAAGAATGCGTGATGTCGCCCATTATACTTGGTACAGAATGATTACTAACAACCACTTCAGCAGTCGCATCATCACAAACAGTACCAGTCACCGTATAGGTATAGGTACCTATTCCATCAGGTGTTGGAGACCAAGAACCGCCTGAGGCAGGCGAACCGCCTAATGCACCAAATAAATCCATTGCACTTACCGTGCTCATCGGACAAATAGATAAAGTGGCATCAGAGCCAGCATTTGGCGCTGTTTCTACAGTCAATACCACTTCTGACATATCTCCAGAACAAGTTCCGGAAGCGGCTAAAGTATAAGTATAAGTTCCTGCACCTGCCAATGCTGGCGACCACGTACCTCCAGAATCCGGAGAACCACCCAAAGCATCAAACAAAAGCGCATTCGTTAAAGTCGTAGTAGAACAAATTGTCAAAGTACCATCCATTCCGGCATCCGCATCTGTACAACACAAAGAAGCGTCAACTGTGATCATAATCTGAGTTACACTTTCACAACCGTTGCTATCGACATAATGAAGCCAAACTGTTTGAGCACTACTAATACTACTCACCGTTGTCGAACTCAATTCTGCCGCTGGCAAAGCCAAAGCAGGCAAGGTATTCGGATCTACCGAATAAAAAGTATGAGTAGCTGCATCATAAGCAGGGTCCATGTCAACCATCGTCAAATCCACGCTAGATGAACCGTCATTACAAACGGCTGCAGGCTGGGTTGTTATACTGACAGGATCTCCACTTGGCTGAATTAATTCTTGGCTATTTGAAACCACCATCATTGTACAACCAGCATCTGAGGATGCGGCTGCGGTAATGTCGTATTGACCTGGACAAGCGTTGTTTAATACGAAAGGCATTGTCACACTTCCAATGCTAAATGTAGATCCGTTAAAAGTATAATCTATATCAAAAGAAGTTGAAGAAGCTCCACCTCCATCTATATCAAATGTCACTGATCCATCACAGGGCGAACAGCTGCTCGGTTGGCTTGAACCAGAAATAGTCAATGTTTGAGTTTGAGAAATATTTACACATACCTCTGCATCGTTAACGGTTCCGCTACACATTCCCCCGCCTTCATCTACAATAGAACTTAGGGTTATTTTATTATCGCTTGCCGAAGCAATGCTGATGTTATCTCCATTATTAAAGCCGGACAAAGCAGCTTGATCTGTTCCATCGATTGCATAAACCAATGTAAAAGGTCCTGTGCCTCCGGTGATGGTCACTGGAATCAATATTGGTGCATCCGCTGCACAAACATCAAAGCTTGCTGCAGTTATCGCAGCACTTGGGCAACTCACCTCGGCTTCTACAGAAGCACTTACCGCATCTGCCTCGTCGGGTGCGCCAACTGGACAATTGGCAGAATCAAATGGATCTACAACTGCTTGAAAGTCAAAAGAACCTGAAGGGCAAACATCTGGAATTGTAAAGTTTACACAGAACAATTCGTCTGCTGGTGTAGAATCGAAACCACCTGAGCCTCCGCCTGTTGGAAGTGTGATACCGGAATTTAAGACTCCCATATCACCGTATTCATTATCATTCACTCCCCAAGAAGTTCCATCAAAATAGAAAGGATCACCCGCAGTACTTCCACTACCAACTGAAGTCATTGATGCACCAGATGAAGCTGTTCCTAAAGTTGCTCCTGTGGGAACTGTACAGCCTGCAAGGGAAGCAGGATTTGGGTAAGTGTTGTCTTGGGTTTGCCATCTTATCCCATCAATATATGCACCCGAATCATCAAAAATCACGATTTGTTCATTACCATTTGAAAGATAAATGTGCGCATTACTTCCAGCGATGCAAGAGCACGAACTTGTTGAAAGATCTACATTCATATGTTCCGTACAATCCGTATTTCCAATGACAAATACTCCGTCTGCAGGAATCACCGTCCCTGAAGGAATCGTAATGGTAAAATCTCCATCGGAAACAATAAAACAACCTATATCTTCCCCAGGGGCACCGGTTAATTCAATAAATTCTCCGGGTGCAGAACCCGATCCATCGGTACATGTATTTTGAACATCTGATAAAACCTCACTGATAAACACAGTTGGATCCGATGAAGGTTCAGGAATTGGAATACTGGCGATATCTGTAAATCCGGCTCCCGAATCTACTTGCCAAGTGACATTACCACCTGAAGGCAGTTGATCTCCATTAAAACAAAGTTGAACCATATTTCCAGGACAAGTATTCACAGGCCCTGCTCCACCATCTATCGTCACATCAAAATTTTCTGGACATACCGGTGGTTTTTCACAATCATCTGCAACACTCAAAGTTACTGGAGCAGAACAACCACTACCATCTGTCACCACTATTTCGTAAGGACCCATCGCAGCAGAAGTATTTAATAAAAATGTTCCTGAAGCTTGTGGACCTGCTATAGATGTACCTGGACTACCTCCAGCTACATCAAATAATTCATAGGTTAAATTTTCACCTCCAGTTACAAAGCTTGCTGCATTGATTGCACCCTGAGGCGAATCTCCTGGACATTCAATCATTGCATCGATCGCCATTAAAGGCTCAACGATGGTGATGCTTAAACTTGCTACCTCGTAACATTCGTTTGGATTAGATTGGCTATGTGGATCACCTTTAGTACCACAACAATTCGAGAAATCATCCCAAACTAAACCAAATTGGTGAGTTCCGCCACCTAAAGCGATTAAATCAGTTGAGCTCAATGTATAGGTCAATGTAGTTGTTTCTCCTGCAACCACATATGTGTCCCAAACTTCATTCATTCCTGTTAAAGGATTATAGACATATGAGCCGGTTTGCGCATCAACTAGAGGCACATTGCCTGATCCTGTATCAATATTATCTGATACATGTTGAAAGTTATATATTTCTGCAGTGAAGGTTACTGTCTCAGAACTTGGATCACAAATTGAAAAATTGTCTCCATAAAACACAAATGTAGGATCATCATTTGCTTCACTCGGCGTTGGGTGATCTGTATAAGCCCACTGAGAAGAAACATCTGCCTCAGTACCACAGGCTGAGGGCGTAAAAGCTGTTGGATCAAAAGATTCATTCGTGGCTCCTCCTGTCGCTCCACCTCCATTATCAATTGGCTGATTGGTCACCGGATCTAAAGTGCTATTGATAACAATTCCATCCATGTGAGTAGGACTCCCTCCAAAACCGCCTGCAGTTGTGCCTGTATTTAATCTAATAAAAGAAGAATTACAACCAACATGATCACTTGTGGTCCATTCAATCCATAAATCATCTGAAGCGCCCGCAGAATACGTAGGAAGTGTAAAGGTTCCTGGATTCGTCGGTGTATTACATGGACAATCGATGTGCGTTGGTAAAACTGGTACTGCTGTAGCATTTCCTCCATCTCCTCTCCCGCCAATCACAGTGGTCACAACATCATTTACTATCCCGTTACCATCATTATCACCCAAAGTATATGTATTTCCATTCGAAACAGATGCATGATCTGCATTACCTGTTCCTCCGCCATCCCAAATAATTCCATCCCAAGGCGTTCCATCTGGTAAAAAGAGAAAAACTTGTTCTCCATCTCCATTTAAAGACTGACTACCAGCATTATCCAAAGTAAACCCTGTTGCTGCAGGATCATAAAATCCGGCAAAGGCAGGATCACACACATCCAAGTCGATGGTTAATCCTGCATTGAAATCTCCATCTCCATTTGCTAACAAACCGTTACCTGTTGAAAATGCTCCACCTGCTCCATTAACTCCACAATTTGTATTTGGATCGTTACTACAACCTATAAGATAAACACCTTCTGCTGGAATTACTGTTCCCGGCGGAATCAGAACAGCCCATTCAGTATCCGTTAAAACCATACAGCCTATAATCGTTCCTGGGGGTCCGGCAATCTCGACGATAGCGTCGTTACAACCATCAGTTTGACCTGCATCACCCGAAACTTCACTGATTACAACATTTGCAAAATTCGCAAACGAATCAGAGTTGGTTCCATCGAAACAAGTTGCATCTGCTGCTGTTGGACATTGTGCTACTAATAATCCCGGAGTGCTGAAAATAGCAATAGCTAACCCAAGAAGAGCAGCTTTTAGATAGTAAGAATTTCTCATTGTTACAGTTCGATTTGTAATTTATTCTACTGTACATGAGGGTCTCTTTTACGAAACCAGTAAGGTCGTCTTATGAGTAAGATTCAAATCGAAAGGAGAAATACTAGAATACTGTTCAGAGAACCAAGGTCCATCACTAGGATACTAGTAAATATTGTTCCAAACATTAGTAAATAATCTCATCTAAACGATATCACTTAAAAATGAGCTAAAAAGAGTCTAAAAAGGAGGAACTAAGCAAAAAAACTTGAAGAAACGTTCATATTAACAAAAAAGCGAAATTGACTTCTATAGTATTTTAGGGATTAATTTTAGATCACTTAAAAGCTTGAAATTACCCCCATTTTGTAGAATCTACTAAGCTAGGACAATATGCTTTTTCGACTTCAAAATGAAATTGAGATTTTTGCTCATTGGATAATCTATCTGGAGTATGTATCACAGAGTCAGGCAATGCGGCCAGTTGTGGTAACCAATATCTTACGTAAGCACCTTTAGGGTCATATTTTTTGGCCTGACTAAGAATGTTGAAATAACGATCTTCTCTTGGATCACTACCTACCCCAGCGATGTAATTCCAGTTGCCGTAATTACTACACGGATCGTAATCGATCAATAAGGACTCAAAATATTCAGCTCCCATTAACCAATTTATATTGAGGTCTTTGACTAAAAAACTGGCAGTATTTTGTCTACCCCGGTTACTCATAAAGCCAGTCGCATTCAATTCTTTCATATTGGCATCGATGAATGGAACGCCAGTTTCTCCTTCAGACCATTTTTTAAAGGTATCCCAATCTACATGATCATTTTCTGCCTTTTCTGTGAGGCCAGATAACTGAAAAATCCTGTTGCCATGCTTTTTTCCCATCAATCTGAAAAAGTCCCTCCAGAGCAATTCGAAAAATATCCAGTATGTACTTTGATTAGCTCCTTTAGATTTTTCAAAGTCCTTGAGTCTTTGATATACCATTTTGGGAGACAGGCATCCATTGGAGAGCCAACAAGAAAATTTGGTAGAAAAATCTCGACCTAATAATCCATTGCGCGTTTCTTTGTATTTAAGTGCAAGCTCCGTTTCTTCGAAGTAATAGTCTAATTGTGCCAGCGCTTCTGTTTCGCCCCCATGGAAATTCATTCCCTTTTCGATTTCGAAATCATCAAAACCAAAATCTTCCAGAACAGGAATTTGCCCTTTGTCTTCTATTTCCGATAGATCGGAAAATTTAAAATTCGCTTCTGTGAGTGGCAATCGTATTGGAATATATTTTTCTACTTCTTTTCTAAAGGAGGTAAAAAAATCAGGCGTGTGCGTTACAGGAAAAGGAAGATCCGACGTATAGTACAACATCTTTCCCCGACTGTATCTTATTTCCCGACCAAAGCTCCAAAGTAATTTTTCTAATTTGTCTTGGACGTCCACCTCTTCTTGGGTACGTTCTCTATTACAAAATATCCAAGAGGCTTTGAGCTGCCTTGCCAATTCGACCAAAATATCTTCTGGTTTACCAGAAAAGACAAGCAAATCAGATCCTTTCGATCTTAAATTCTCTCTTAAATCGACAACACTTTCTATGATAAACTTTGTCCTAAACTTTCCCGTTTTGGGAAAACCAAACTTGGTTTGGCCCTTAAAAATTCTTTCATCGAAGATATAAACAGGCACCACTTTTTCAGAAGAAGCAGAAGCTTCATAAAAAGCTTCATTATCATGAAGCCTAAGGTCATTTCTAAACCAAACTATGCTTACTTTTGATTCCAATTTTTGAGTTCTTGTTTATTAAACAAATTTAGTTTTCAAGAGTTTGATTTTAAAGCATAAAAATGAAAAAGCAGTTTTTCCTAGGATGTAAGTTATTGATAATTTCTTGCGTATTAATGTATTCGTGTAAAAACAAAAACGTTGACCCTGAACTTCAATCACTCATGGACAATGTGATGGCTGTTCACGATGAGGTGATGCCTAAAATGGGAGAAATTCACAAGCTCAAAAAACAGCTCAAAAAAGAATTAAAAAATAATCTTGAAGAAGTCTCAGAGAAGAGAAGTAAGATTTTACAGCACATGACCGCTTTAGATGATGCAGACGAAGGAATGATGAATTGGATGGCAGAATATAAAAAGCTGAGCAAGTTAGAAGAAGATCAGGACCCGATGAGTTATTATCAAGCCGAACAAGTTAAGATTGATAAGGTCCGTGACGATATGCTAAGTTCTATTGAAAACGCAAAGCTATTTTTGAATGAGGCAGACTAGTAAAATATTTTTTTGGACTTTGGTTTCTTGCCTACTTCTCGTTTCCTGTAAAGAAGAGGAAAAAACTTTACCAGTTCTTGGCAATAATAAAATAGTAGATGGAGAGGAAGTCCCTCATTTTATTCCAGATTTTGCCTACCTCTCCCAAGATAGTGCAATCATTACCAATGAATTCTTAAAAAAACATATCTATTTAGCTGATTGTTTCTTTACACATTGTCCTTCTATCTGTCCAAAAGTCACCAAACAGATGCTTAGGATCCACGATGAATACAAATCGAATGATAAAGTTAAACTGGTTTCTTTTACACTCGATCCAAAAAGAGATACGCCGGATAGGTTAAAAATGTATGGAGACAATTTAGACATCGATCATGACAAATGGTACATGTTACATGGCGACAAAGAAGCAACCTACGATTTATGTTTCGAATTCTTCATAAGTGCCATGGATGACGAATTGGCTCCAGGAGGAATCAATCATTCGGGTCAAATTGTTTTGGTAGATCAACAAAATCATATCCGAGCTTTCGCCGATGGGACTGACCCTGAGGCCGTAGATGATTTATTAAAGGACATAAAAATTTTACTCAAAGAAATTGAAGAAAAGTCTAATTAGTCTCATCATCCTTTGTTTTTTAGCTTGCAATAAAAGCCCTTTTATACAAGGAGAAGAACTTTATCAAAAATATTGTAGTTCTTGCCATATGGCTGATGGAACCGGTTTAAAAAAGATCTATCCATCTTTAAAAAACAATTCCAAAGTTTGGAACGGGAGCCTAAACTTACCTTGCCTCATTCGAGAAGGTCATAAGGGGAATATCCTATCTGCAGATATGCCCGCCTTTGCCAAACTTACTGTTGCTGAAATATCAAATATTGTCAACTTTCTTCATCATTCGATGAATGATCAGAAAACTGTTTCATTTAGTGCGATAAAAAGCCAACTAAATGAGTGCGAGCAGCGTAAATAGAAATAATGGCATTATAACAGTGTGACAATTCTTTTTGGCTCGTGACAGCTTAAAAGCATAAGAATTGTACTTTTGGAATTCCACACATTAAATATGAAAAGTTTATCTACCCTATTCATGTTGTTTTTGGTTTCGGCAGCTTTATGTCAACCTACAAACAACGATTGTTCTGGAGTAATTAGTTTGGGTGTCGCGCCAGTTTGTGATGGCACCGTTTACACCAATATTGCTGCAACTCCATACGATATCACCATTGAAAACGAGCCTCCATGTTTTATTTCTAATCCGCCTCAAAATGATGTTTGGTTTTCTTTTACGGTAGATACTGACATAACCGAAATCAATTTGACCATAGAAGGTACGGCAGTAAATGGAAACAATGCCTTATCCAATATCCAAGGTGCCATTTATCGTGGTTTTTGTGCACCTGGTGCTTTGTCATTAAGGGATTGTTTTGTGGGCAATACTGGCGAGACGAGCTTATCCATAGAGTTGACAAATCTAACACCTGGGGAGATTTACTATCTGAGAATTGACAATTTCGCAGGCGATAATTTCGAAGGTGATTTTACGCTTTGTTTAGAAGAAGGTTCAAACGAACAAAACATTGACGATGGTGGAAGTACCGCTTGCCAAGGAATCCTCTACGATTCTGGAGGACCAGATGGTGATTATGGCAACAACGAAAATCACGTTTTTACTATTTGTCCAAGTGATCTGCACCAATGCATAATTTTCAATTTAGAATATTACAATATTGAAGCCGGTGCTTTTGGCATTGGAGATATTATGAATTTTTATGATGGTGACAACAATAACTCACCTCTGTTGGCAACTTTAAGTGGCGATGATTTTGTGGGTATCGCTCATGGTGGTGGTGGCGTATGTTTTACAGTCTACGCCACAGAATGTTTGACAATTGAATTTATATCTGATGGCAGCAATACCTTTGAAGGATTTGCTGCAACGTGGGAATGCTCGCTACAACCTTGTGAAGAAATTGAGTTAATGACGGTAGAAGAAGGCACCGCTAATTCAGAAATCGAAAATATACTTTCAACACCTTTCACTCAAGTTGATGTTGTAAGTATTAACTGTCAAACAGAAGCTTATGGAACGTTTGATGCAACGGGAAACACAGATTTAGGCTTAGGCGAAGGACTTCTTCTTACCAGTGGTTTAGCGAGCAATGCCATCGGTCCTAATCTTGACGGAAGTTCAAGTGACAATGATTTTGATTTACCCGAGGGAGACCCCGATTTAGATATTTTATCAGATTTATTTGGTGATGGTTCAGAATCTTTTGATGCTTGTGTCGTTGAAGTTGATGTTTTTGCGAATACCAATGAATTGAGTTTTGAATACATTTTTGGGTCCGAAGAATATGCCGAATGGGTAGGTTCTTTTAACGATATTTTTGCGCTGCTTATCTCGGGACCGGGCATCACAGATGGTATTCCAGAGATTGGTGGACAAAAGAATCTAGCTGCATTGCCGGATGGCACCTTCGTGGAAATAAACAATGTAAACAACATCACCAACTGGGAGTATTATAGAAATAATACCAATGGTCAAACCTCGGGATATGACGGATTGACTTCTGATTTTATGGGCGTCAAAAAAAGTTTGACGGCTCGGACCGAAGTAACTCCTTGTGAAACATATAGATTAAAATTTGCCATTGCAGATCGTGCAGACGCTGCTTTTGATTCAGGTGTTTTTATTTCAGAAATTACAGCTGGGGTTCCAGAAATTGAAGTGGTCTTTTCAAATGGATTAGATTACTTTGTCGAAGATTGTTCGGGTACGGGTGACGTTTTAATTATTCGTATTTCAGACGAATTGGAAGAAGACATAAGTTTTGCTTTAAATCTTAGTGGTACAGCCACGATAGATGAGGACTATATGGTCATGTTGCCAGATACTTTGACTTTTCTTGCAGGCACAACCGAATTGTCCTTTCCAATCTCTGTTTTAAGTGATGGAATTGTAGAACCAACAGAAACCATTTTGATCGATTTACAAAATGATTTTGGTTGTGGTGTGGTTGACTTGGCTTCCATTGAAATAGAAATTCGAGATGCCTTAAATGTTGATATAGATCTACCACAAGACTCCCTTTTTACCTGTGGTGGGAATGAAGTAATTCTTACCGCTGAAGGTGCCGTGGAATACAACTGGTTTCCATCTGATCTCATTATCGATGGTGGAATGAGCAATACAGCTACGATCAGTACAAATACTAGTGGATGGTTGTATGTCACTGGTGGATTACCTGGAATTAATACTCCTGAATGTATCGATGTAGACAGTGTTTACCTATCGATAATCAACCCCAGTGTAGAAATTGTAGCTTCCGCAGATAGCATTTGTTTTGGAGATACCATTTTTGTTGAAGCTTTAAACAATGTTGGTGATTCCAATATTCAATGGTCTCCTGACTTTGCTGGAATTGATAATCCAAATGCCGCGATGCCGGTCAACAATACATTGTAAATGTAGACTTGGGTGGCTGTACTGCTTCTGATACTTTGGATATTTGGGTAGATGCTTTTGATGTACCTCTACTCACCATGCCCTTCGACACAACTGTATGCGAAGGTGCAGAGTTTCCTTTAGCGACTTATCCATTTCCATCGATGACCACACAGTTTGAATGGTCTCCCTCCGACCAATTAAGTGGTAACAACATACCTGATCCTATATTCACGGCTGGAGAAAGTACCACAATTAATCTCAACGTTACGAGTGCCAACCAGCTATGTGAAGAAAACTTTGAATTTGACATCACGGTTCTCGAAAATCAAGCAGAGATATTAGGTGACAGCACTTATCAAATCTGTCTTGGTGAATCTGTCGAGATTACAAGAGCTAGCAATCCAGGTACTTTTACTTTTAACCCAGTAGAAGTAATCACTGATCTGATAGATGCTACAACTGTAGAAGTTACACCCACTGAATCCATGTGGTTTTATTTAACACAAACCGAGCCACAGGCTTTTTGCAATTTTCAAGATTCAGTTTATATCCAAGTAGATTCTTTACCTGATATGACCATCGAAGCAGTACCGGATAATAATCCATATTGCTTTGGAGAAATAGTTTCTTTGATATCTCCGAATTACGACCCTGCATTATTCCCCAATATCATGCACCAATGGACGCCTTCTATCGGAGTTGTTGACTATGATGACAATCAGAACAATTATAATATTGGAATCGTTGCCACTGAAACGACAACATATATCCGTCAAACTACCAATGGCACATGTCAAGAAACAGAAAGTATAACAATAAACGTGGTAAACCCAAATTTATCATTGACTGTTATGGACACCACCGTGTGCTTGGGTGAATCCTTTTTACTTGATGTTATTAGTTCTGACAATCTCGAAGAAATCGAATGGACTTCTTCTCAAACCCTTTCACTTTCTTGTAATGATTGTCTCAATCCTACGATTACAGCAAATGGGAATGGAGCTGCTACGATCACTGCAGAAGTCCAAGGATGTCCGATTAGCGCTACGGTGAATGTGAGCATTCCACCACCTCCAACTTCTGAAATATCAGGAGACATTCAGATTCCTTTAGGTAATGAAGTTGATCTTACCGCTCTCATAGATCCACTTCCATCTTCCGAGATATTATGGTTTGTAGAAGGTACTTCTTCAGGAAGCACAGGGATGACTTTCATGCACTTGCCAACTGAAGAATATACGGATTATTCGATTCAATTTATGGACCAGTTTGGTTGTACATACATGGACACAATTACGATCCAAGTACTCATTCCTAAATTTGATTTCCCCAATGTTTTTGCACCTGGAGATACACAAGGAGACTCTCTCAACAGAGTTTTCAACTATGTTGTTTGGTTAGATAATAATGCCAATGGCCAACTTGATTCGGATGAAGTAGTAGATGATGCGGAGTACGAAGTTTCGCAATTCGGAATTTATAATCGATGGGGAGAGGCCGTTTTAAATTGTGATGATCGAGATTGTGCGGTGGATGGCTGGAACGGAGATTACAAAGACAAAGCTCAACCTCTAGATGTGTATTTGTACATCTTTGAAGCTACTTTGATAAACGGAGATAAAATAAAAGCCAAAGGTGATTTGACGCTTTTGCGTTGACGAAGAAGCTTATTGAATCTTAGCGATTGGCTTTCGCGAATGAATAGGAATTTGAATGTAAGCTAGAAATCTACCCGACATCGGAGGTTTATCCTTCTAGATGTTAAGTAATTTGGTATTGCATACTGAGTATTGATGATGGTTTTTATCCAAGTATTCGATGCCTCATTAGCAACATCCATGAGGTTAAAAACCTCCAAGCTCAACCATACGTTTTCTAAGTTTCGAAAAACAGATTGAGGCTTTTTGAGACGCATTTTTTCATTCCACATTAAATAAGAAAAACCCATATCTACCCTGTTATAGGGAGAGAATCTGTAAGTATTTCGATAAACTTGATTGTTCCCTCTCAATCCAAAAGGCAAGCCTCCCCCTACACTCAAATTAAGATGCATTTTGAAATTTTCATTTCTCGGAAGGTAGTCTTGGAAAAACATCGAAATATTAAATATTCTATCAGTTGGTCTTGGTACAAACTTAACAGCGGTTGCGATGCTATCTCCGACAAATCTCTGCAAATGCTGTACTCCGTCTAATTTTTCTACAGCTCTTAAAAATGAAATATTTACCCAAGATTCTGCACCTTCTACAAATTCGCCGTTGATTCTCAAATCTATCCCTGCAATGTGCCCAGAGGCATCATTTTCTCCACTGTATCTAATCCTGACATTATCTACCTCATAGCTTACCAAATCATCCAATTTTTTGTAGTAAAGCTCTGTTATCAGTTTAAACGGCTTTTTAGGGTTTATCTTTTTCCAATAAAAGTCATGCGTCATTCCAAATACAGCATGGATTGAACGTTGAGATTTTATATCAGCGTTTATGGTACCATCGGTTCGTCTTATCTCACGATAAAAAGGAGTTTGATAATAGACACCACCAGCCAGTTTAAATGAAATATCACGTTCCGCCTTGAGCGGCTTATAAAGTAGCTGAGCTCTCGGACTCACAGTTAACTCCTTATTGAGGCTCCAATAATTTGCCCTCACTCCTGTTGTCAATTTTAATTCGCTTTTCTCGGGTTTATAAACACCAAAAGTATTTTGCGCAAAACCGGAAAAACGATCAGAAACAATTAAGTTTTCACTTCTTAAACTGCTCGCAAGAATAACTTCTTCCGCACTAAACGGAAGACTATACCCTGCAGAATCTAATCTCTCCCACTCTTTAATCACATCATCCATTTCTTGATGTTGCCATTTAGCTCCCCATTGCAAAAAGTTATTCAAATCTTTGTCTTCTCTTTCTGACGAAAATTCAATTCCACCCTTATGTTGGACATTGTATATGTGACTATACAAGCTATTTCGTGCAAATTGATGTTGAGTACCTGTACCCAATACTGCGATTTCCTCACCCAAATTATCACTGCCAAAATCAGTTTCAATTTGACTTAATCGATAATGACCGATGATGTCAAAGGTTTCCAATTCTTCGCCCAAATAATTGGATGCGAGCAACTTTAAGTACAAAGGATTTTTATCCCTTTCGGGAAGATATGTTAAGGACAAACCTGTCATCCCATTCCTAAATCTATCGGACTCTCCTCCTTCAAACACCGTCGTCAATTGTAATGCAAAATCTATCAGACCTAAGGCAGTAGATCTCTCAGTAGGTATAAAATTGTAATTGGCACTATTGTAATTTCCTAGAAATCCGAGCTGAAGGTCTCTAGTGATGTCATAGGTTAAATAAGCTTGGATGTCAGCAAAATTTGGAGTGTACTCACCTTTCACGTCAAGTGTACCTAAAAGATACTGCGTGGTCTTATATCGCGCTCCAAGAATATATCTGAGCTTATTGTATGAATTTGCTCCTAAACGCTTGCTCCCTTCTACATGAAAACCTGCCCCCAAGAAGCTTAACTCGGCCGAAGATTTAAATTTATCTGGTCTTTTGTAACTGATGTCTAAAACTGAAGACATTTTATCCCCATACTGCGCCTCGAAACCACCAGAAGAAAACTTCAAGTCTCTGATCATCGCAATATTTGGAAAGCTTAATCCTTCTTGTTGACCAGACCTGATAAGCTGTGGTCTGAAAATTTCGAAATCGTTGACATACACTAAGTTTTCGTCATAATTACCACCTCTCACATTATATTGCGAGCTTAATTCACCTCCAGTACCTGAAGAAACACCCAGTGCGATTGCAGGCAAAACACTTTCAAAGTTTCCTGAAGCTGTCGGAAGGTATTTAAGTTCAGTTACTTCCTCTTTAACCATCCCTATGTCCTCAATTCTACTTTCACGAATAATCACTTCTGGACCTTCTTGATTGACCAATTCGAAATTAACATTTCGCTTGGCTCCTTTTCTCATTGCTGGAATTGTAAACTCTGATTCTCCGTAACCTAATCTACTACAAACGATGGTTTGACTTTTATCAGACTCTACGATAAGGCGATAAGCACCATTTAAATCACTTTCAACAGCCTTTGAGGTTCCTTTGATATATATGGTCGCCAATTCTATCGGCATTTTTGAGTCTATATCCAACACATTACCGAAAACAATCGTTTCTTGTGCTGACACATTCAATGCTCCGAAACAACTCAACAATACAATAACACATTTCAATAATCTCATTAAGAAGGCATCGCTTTTAATCTTTGAATTGCCAAGAGTGGATCTTCAGCTTTAAACACACTACTTCCTGCCACCAAGACATCTGCACCGGCTTCAAGAATTTTTTCTGCATTTTGCAGCCCTACGCCTCCATCGATCTCAATCATAGCACTACAATTTCGCTCTATTAACTGGCTTTTTAGTTTCTTTATTTTAAGAAGTGTTTGATAAATAAACTTTTGTCCGCCAAAGCCGGGGTTCACGGACATCAAACAGATCAAATCTAAATCTTCTAGTACGTTTTCTATATTCTTTATTGATGTATGCGGATTAAGTGCTACTCCAGCTTTAGCACCTGTCTCTTTTATTTGGTATATCACTCGATGAAGATGATTCGTCGCTTCTTCATGAACTGTGATAATATCCGCACCTGAATCCCGAAAACTTTGAATATATCTTTCCGGTTTTTCAATCATTAAATGGACATCGACAATTTTGTTGCAATGCTTTGCTATCGTTTTAACGATATTTTGCCCAAAACTTATGTTAGGTACAAATAAACCATCCATCACATCTACATGTAACCAATCCGCCTCACTAGAATTGATCATTTCTATTTCTGACTCAAGCTGACCAAAATTTGCTGCAAGTATTGATGGGGCCACTAGATGTTTCATTGGATTGCCATTTAAACCTAAAAGTACATTTAGATTTTCATATCTAAGATTTATAGATATGAGAAATTATTTAATACAACGGGTCAACAAGACCACACAATTTCGAATTTTTAGGTCTCATTGATATTTTAAAAATATTTTGACCAATCATTCGAATGAAGTAATTCTCTCTATCTTCAATCTATGCAACCTTTAGCAGAGCGGATGCGACCCTTGTCGTTTGATGATTACATCGGTCAAGAACATTTGATGGGCGATGGAGCAATTCTTAGAAACGTAATTGAATCTGGAAGTATACCATCGTTTATACTTTGGGGTCCACCAGGTGTGGGCAAAACTAGTATTGCTTCTATCATAGCCGAGAAACTAGAAGCACCCTACTACGCCTTAAGTGCCGTGAATTCTGGAGTCAAGGATGTACGCGAAACCATCGAATCTGCCAAAAAACAAAAGTTTTTCGATAACAACCCACCTGTCTTATTTATTGATGAGATTCATCGATTTAGTAAATCACAACAAGACTCATTGTTACTTGCTGTAGAGAAAGGGATTGTCACTTTAATAGGTGCTACAACTGAAAACCCTTCTTTCGAAGTCATTTCTGCACTTCTATCGCGATGTCAAGTGTATGTTTTAAAACCTTTGGAAAAAGAACATCTAATTAAGCTTGTAGATGCTGCAGTGTCCAAAGATCTAATACTCAGGGAGCGCAAAATATCAGTCAAAGAATACGATTCTCTTTTAAAATTTTCAGGTGGAGACGCTCGAAAACTTTACAATTCTTTAGAAATCGTAATCAATCAGTTTCCAATTGAGGAAGATGTAATCATCACCAATGATTTTGTTGAGCAGACGATTCAACAAAACATTCAGCAATACGACAAGACAGGGGAAAATCATTATGATACTGTTTCTGCATTTATCAAATCGATTCGCGGAAGCGACCCCAACGCTACAGTCTATTATTTAGCTCGTATGATTGAAGGAGGTGAAGATCCTAAGTTTATTGCAAGAAGACTCATTATCCTGGCATCAGAAGATATTGGTTTAGCCAACCCAAATGCATTGTTATTGGCAACGAGTTGCTTCACTGCGATAGAACGAATCGGATTGCCGGAAGGCAGAATTATCTTGTCCCAGGTTTCAATTTATTTGGCTTGTTCACCAAAATCTAACTCGGCATATGCTGCCATTTCTGAAGCACAAGCTAAAGTTAGAGAAACTGGACCATTATCTATTCCACTCAAACTGAGAAATGCTCCAACCAAATTGATGAAAGAATTAGGTTACGGAGCAGATTACAATTATGCACATAATCATAAAAGCAATTTTGTCTTAGACGAGTATTTACCAGAAGAAATCAAGTCTTCAAATTTTTATAAATCTGGGCAAAATCTTCAGGAACAAAAACTCGTTGAGCGAATAAAAAAATTGTGGAAGGATAAATATAATTTTTAATGCATTATTTTAATTATCTAGCTTTTAGATTGTTTGCTTTTCTAATTGGTCTCTTACCATTTGGCTTACTATATCAACTTTCTAACATTTTAGCTTGGGTTCTTCGTGTTGTTTTTAAATACCGATATAAAGTTATTAAGGACAACTTGCACAAAGCCTTTCCGTCAAAATCCAGTCAAGAAAAAAAGGAAATACTCAAAAATTATTACGCACATTTAGCCGACATACTTTTAGAAGGAATCAAAGGCTTTAGCATGAGTCCCGCAGAATCCAATAAAAGATACATTTGGAAAAATCCAGAATTCACGGACAAATTTTATAAGCAAAATCGTCATGTAATCGCGATGGCAAGTCATTATGGTAACTGGGAATGGGGAACTCAGACCATAGGTCACCAATTGATGCACCGAACACTTGGGATCGTTAAATTGGTTAAAAATCCATATCTCAATAAATATTTGCAAGATCAACGTTGCGCCAAAAATGTCTTTGTTGCAGACATTTCGAAAACCCAAGAAAACATCGTAGCGTTTAAATCCGAGCCAACTCTTTTTTTGTTTATCTCTGACCAAAGTCCACGCAATCTCCAAAAAGCTCAATGGGTCGAATTTTTGGGCATCAAAACTCCTTCTTTATATGGAGCGGATCGCTTAGCTCGAAAAACAGGATGGCCAGTGGTTAACATTAAAGTTGAACGCGTAAAACGAGGACATTATGAGCTGAAAACTGAACTTATTTGCGAAGACCCGAACAATACCTCCGATGGTGAAATAACTTCTATTTACATGTCAAAATTAGAAGAGCAAATCCGTAATAAACCAGAACATTGGCTTTGGAGTCATCGAAGATGGAAAGAAGAGCGATATTTTAAATAGATCATAACTTTTAAAATCCGAATAACGTGTATATTTAAGTAAACACCAATCATGAAAAAAACGATACTACTTCTATTACTTTTTTGTGGCGCTTCAATCATCCATAGCCAAAAAACTCAATATATCGTCAGTGCTGCCGATATGTTTTCTCGAAAAAAAGTCTCTTATATAAGCTTAAAAGATGGAGGTGAAATAGAAGGAAAAATCAAAAAGTTGAAACGTACGAAAGGGCTTTTCAAAGAAATTCAAATTGAAACAGAAGAAGGGGAAAAACATAAACTATATCCTGAAGATATTGAGTCTATGTATTTACCTCAAAGTGGGTTTGACAAACTCAACAAAACTTTTGATTTTGCTGCTAACATTCACAACACAGATGAGGATGACTTAAACTATGAATATCTCCAGAATGGATATGCCTACTTTGAGAGTGTTAACGTTGAATACAAAGGTGGAGAAAGAACATTATTATTACAATTACTAAACCCTAGTTGTTCTCAGTACATTAGCATTTATCATAATCCTTATGCAAGAGAAACTCAATCGATTGGAATTGGAGGATTTAAAGTCGCAGGGGGAAAGGATCGATCCTACTATGTAAAAAAAGGGAAAGATCCAGCCTTTAAACTAAAGCGTACTTATTATAATGACGAAGCCAATTATTTGTACGGAGATTGCGATGGCTTTGTTGAAGAAGGTTTTGACTTTTTCAACCTAGGTTTGGATGTACACGATTATACGTACAACTGTAAACACGAAAAGTAATTTTAAAAATAAGGTTCGAAGTTTTCTTCAGTAGAAAGTTTCATTTGAAACAAATCCAATATTTCCAAGATATTAGAGAAAACAGGGCGCTCTGAGGAATAGAATTGTTCGAGACTCATCCACTCGGCCTTAACTATATCTTCTTCGGTTTGAGGCACCGTTTCTTGTTTGTAAGTGTTCATCAAATACCAATGGGCAACTTTCAACATACGTTTGCCATTGGAATTTTTATAAGAATGATTGGATGTCCCTAATTTACCTGCGATGATCATATCTCTAACACCTGTCTCTTCTTGTACTTCTCTCAAGGCAGCACTTTTCTTTTTCTCTAAGGGATCGATTTTGCCTTTTGGCAAATCCCAAAAACCTCTTCTGAAAATGAATAAGATTTCCCCGTCTTCATTTAAAACCAAACCTCCAGCTGCTGGCACTATTTTATAAAGACTTTTAAAATCTTCTTTGAGCAATTTAAACTCATCAGAATAAATTATGACCTCATCGTAATCATCACCTTTTTCCATTAGATCGATGTAATTAAGAAGTGATTTTTTCTTTTTGGTGTAATTAGCCAAAAGCTGCTTCCTATCCTCATTCTTAACAAAGGAAACTTTATTAGTTGGACAAAGAATTAAAGGAGAGTCATTTATGTAGATTTTGTACATTTGCCGCCGAGTTACAAGGTCGAATTTAATGAATATCGCCAAAGCACTTGCGGAAAATCTACTAAAAATTAATGCTGTCAAATTAAAAGCAGATGAACCCTTCACATGGGCATCTGGAATGAGGTCTCCAATTTACTGTGACAACAGAATTTCTTTATCTCATCCCGAAGTTAGAAGTTTGATTAAATCTGCATTCGCAGAAAAAGCAAAAACTTATCAAGGAATCGAAATCATCATCGGAGTAGCAACTGCCGGTATCGCTCATGGAGCCTTACTTGCTGATGAACTTGATTTACCATTTGCTTATGTTCGAAGCAAAGCCAAAGGTCACGGAAGACAAAACCAAATCGAAGGCGAAGTTTCAAACGGTCAAAAAGCCTTGGTTATTGAAGATTTGATTTCTACTGGAGGCTCTTCCATACAAGCGGTAGAAGTCCTAAGAAATGCAGGTGCTTCTGTTTTGGCGGTTGGTGCGATTTTCGATTATGGTTTTGATCTATCACAAAAGAATTTTAAAGAAGCTCAATGTGATTATTTTTCTTTATCAAATTACCCAGCATTATTAGAGGAAGCTGAAAAGATTAAATATATTACTGAGGAACAAAAAAACACCCTTCTCGATTGGAATCAAAATCCCCAATCGTGGTACAAAAAAAACTTTAACTGATGTCGGTAATTACCAAATCGTCTGAAAAATTTCTTAAGTC
>JAHDHU010000001.1:0-80849 GCA_020631135.1 Saprospiraceae bacterium
CGCCGATGGTACTACATTGTGGGAGAGTAGGTCGCCGCCTTTTATGAAAGCCTTTCAGTGAAAACTGAAGGGCTTTCTCCATTTATACCCTAATCTAAAGCGGCGATTTAGACCTTATTTCCGTTTGCCAGACAGACTACTTCAAAATGAAACTTCTAACAACGCTCTTTTTTAGTTTTTTTTGCCTAATCTCTTATGGACAAGAAACAACAGTTAATGTTGAAATACAAAATGCTGAGTTTTACAAAAAGAATTTTATTTATGCCACTTATGGTAATTTGATTTTTGTTGATCACGTTTCTTTTTCATTTGAAAGAAGTTTTTATCAGAAATACAGAACAAGGTTTAATGCAAAATTATCTGTAGGGAGATTCCCAAGAAACGGTTTTGATCTAGAGACTGGAGAAAAGATCAACAAGAAATACCTTGCTTTTTCTGGAGTGTTTTGCTTAAATCTATTCGAAGTACAGTTGGGAGTTGCATATCGCGAGTACCAATTAGCAGTAGGTTTTACACCGGATCCAGGGATAGACTACAATGAAAACCTTTCTGGATTACAAAGTACCGGAGCAATTGGATTTCGATTTGAAAAACAAAATTTTATTTTAAGAGCGGGTGTAGGAAATCACGAACTTCTATATGCAAGCATAGGTGTAGGTTTTTAAGGCATTAGTCAATGGATTAAAACTTCACCATCCATTTCTTCAGGAATAGCTAATCCCATTAATTTGAGAATTGTTGGGGCTAAATCGCCTAGTTTTCCTGATTTGATGTTTATCTCTTGCGAATTTGAAATTAGAAACAGGGGCACAGGGTTAGTAGTGTGAGCAGTATTAGGGCTACCATCTTCATTGATAAGTACATCGGAATTACCATGATCTGCAATGACGATAAAATCATATTCAAGGGAAAGCTTCTTGACAAGTTTCTCTAGTTCTCTATCAACTGTTTCACAAGCAACTTTGGCTGCTGATAAAATACCGGTATGACCTACCATATCCGGATTGGCATAATTTAAACAAATGAAATCGGGTCTATTTTCTTCTGCTTCGGATATGATTGATTCGGTTATTTCTATGGCACCCATTTCTGGGGCAAGATCATAAGTGGCAACCTTAGGGGATGGTATTAAAATTCTTTTCTCATTATCGAAAGCTTTTTCTCTACCACCGTTAAAGAAAAATGTAACATGTGGATATTTTTCAGTTTCTGCAATTCTCACCTGACTTTTACCTGCACGAGAGAGAACTTCCCCCAAAGTATTTTTAAGATTGTCCTTTTTGTAAAGTACATTGATATCACTAAAAGATTCTTCATATTCCGTCATCGTAGCCATAGAAATATTTAGTTTAGACATTTCAAATTCTGGATAATCTTTTTGACTCAAAGCGGAAGTCAATTGTCTTGGTCGATCTGTACGATAATTAAAAAACAAAACAGCATCACCTTCTTTAATGGTTCCTTCTTGTTCTATTAAAATAGACGGCAAAAATTCATCAGTTATTTCTTGTTTATAAAGATCGAGGATACTTTCAGATACATTATCTGTTGGTATTTCCGCATGTCCTTTTACCAAAAGATCATAAGCTTTTTTAATTCTCTCCCATCTATTATCTCTATCCATTGCATAATATCTACCAATGACCGAAGCCAAGTGCACTGAATCCAGTTCTTCGATAAAAGCTTTTACATCATTGATATGATGGATGCCGGATCGAGGGTCACAATCCCTACCATCCGTAAAGGCATGAATAAATGTTTTCCCTACACCATTTTGATCTGATGCTTTACACAAGGCTCTCAAATGATTTATGTGGGAATGTACTCCACCATCAGAAACCAAACCGATCAAATGAAGATTGTTACCTGAATTTTTAAGCTCTTCAAACAAACTTAGAAGATTTTTATTTTGATAAAAGTCACCACTCGCAATTTCATTATTGATTCTTGCCAACTCTTGAAAAACTATCCTACCTGCTCCGATATTTAGGTGACCAACTTCCGAATTCCCCATTTGACCCTCAGGGAGCCCTACTTGTTCACCATATGTAATTAGATGAGCATTGGGTACACTTTCGTATAAACCATCGACAAAAGGCGTTTTGGCCATAGAAATTGCACTTCTTGATGGATCTTTTCCTATTCCCCAACCATCTAAAATCACTAAAAACACCTTTTTTTCACTCATTTTTAAAAATAATCGTTAAAAATAGAACCTAAGCGCAATTATAATTCGTTCATTAGTAAATCAAAAAGATAATGCGAAAAACTATTATTCTCTTATTCTTATTTATTGGGTCTGGGATGCAAATTTTTGCTCAGAATAAGAAAATTGTCGAATCACTTGCCAACAAGGATCTATCAGTATTGGAAAACATGATGAATGATCAAATTGATTTTTGCATTAATGATGGTCAAAAATTAGTTTCTAAAAAAGAAGCAATTGCTTCAACTTTAGCGTTTTTGAATGGATTGAATATTAAGTCATCTAGAAAGATACACACGGGTGATTCCAAAGCACAAGGGACTTATTACGAAGTTGGAAAACTCAAAACAGATAAAGGAGCGTTTAGAGTTTTTATTTATTATGAAAACGACAAGGTAGTTGAATTCAGAATAGATAATTATTAGTGACTATTTAACTACAGAAAATTTCAGGTGACCAACTTTTTTTGATTTGTCTTTCCATTTAAAGATATAATTACCATTTGGTAGCATTGGAAGCAAGATTTGTCCACCAACAAGATTATCAGAATGGACAAGATTGCCCGAGAAGTCGAAGATTTCAAATTTTTGGATTTGGAGTTCGCTAGAATATAAGAAGAGAACGCCATTAGTAGGGTTTGGATAAAGACTTGTTTCCAAAGAACTTAGCTCATCGTTTGAAGAAGTTAAAGAATCCCAATGTTTAGAATAAAGTTTACCTGTTACATTATCAAACTCGAGATCTATGAGGTTGTCAGTATCTTCAATGGAGACTGGTTGATTAAATATAATTTCGCCATCTATTAACGATAAAGCGGCTAGATAGTAGGATTGAGATTGCCGATAAATATATAAATATAGTTTGTTTGCCTCATCGATTGTTGCTGATCCACCAATATATAAGTTTGTTTTACTTTCTCCAATCTTGTCGTAAACTCCAGTAGTCACATCTATTTTAGCAAGGAAAACAGAATTACCCGAATCTTCACTAAACAAAGCATACAGATTACCGCTTTGAGTATCATATTCGTAATGTTGAATGTTTATGCCTTGTGGGAAAGATAGTGTCGGCTGGTGCAATATTGTTCCAGATTGAGTGTCCAAAGTGTATAAAATGTTTGGTGGACCAGTAAATGTGTACTGTTGAAGTTTATCATTAAAAGCGTCTTGACCTTGAAACATTGTCGAAGCAGGTATGGTATCTGAAACACTAAGAACCGTTCCTGAATCAACATCCAGTTGTACAAGCTGTTTAATATTATTAGTAATGTCAATTTTTATCGCGTAGAGTTCGTTTAGCGAATTGCTGAATTCTATGGCTTGAATATTTTGAGACTCAAAAAAACTTTCCAATTCTCCGCTAACAACATTGATTCCATAAACTCCTTCTTTTTCTTGAGAGCTAATAAAATAGAAGATAGATGAGTTTTGATCATAGGTATTCATCCCAGGAAAAATGAAACTTACATCATCGATTTTTTTACTAACTTTTTGAAAAGTAAAATCTTCTAGATTGTATTCGACAATGAACTCATTTTGAGCATTCAAAATAAAGCTTGTAAGAACAAGGAGAATAGTGAATAAGCTTTTCATTTTATCACCAAGGTAAATATTTAGAGAAGCTATTCAGGAAAAAGAGATTTGTCAATATCTGGAAGTAATCTTAAAGCATTTTTGTAGTACAACTTTTTTAAGATTTCATCTGAGAGATCCAATCCGTACATTCTCCAGAAGGCGTGATACCTTTTATAGTATGGAAAGTATTCGTCAGCGGTTTCTAATACTCTAAAGTAGGTTTCAAATTCTCTTGGTTTAAAAGAATCCTTCCCAAACAAAACCCGATCTTGGTATTTGTCAATGAATCGTTTTGCAGCTCTAGGTTGCCTTCCAAGTTCAGCTATTACCGCACCTATTTCTACAACCATATTTGGCATTTCATTCATGTAACCGCTAAGTTTTTCTAGATCATTGGCATACCAACCCATGTGGGCATTGATAAAAGTTGTATTAGGATGTCTTTTGAAGACATTGTGTTGTTCGGCAATTATTTGTTCAAAAGGAGCCGGATTGTCGGCTTCTCTTTTTCTAGAGGGACGAACTTTTAGTTCTAACCATCTTTCATTAAGACTGTCATGGGGCATCCAAAATTGTGGAGGATCAGCGGAGTGAATTAGAACAGGCATTCCCAATTCTCCACATTTATCCCATACGGGACCAATCCTAGGATCATCAATCGCAATTCTCTTGCCGAGGCTATCCTTGTGATGCATGCCTTGGCTTTTGTAAATTTTTAAACCTCGAGAACCATTGGCATAGTCATATTCGATTTGTTTGACAGTTTCAACAGTCCAATCAGGAGCGTCGATGCTTCTGAATTCGATGTTTGAGAAGACCACAAACCTGTTGGGTTGGGAACAATTCTTAATGTTCTCCATATATTGCTTTAGCTTTTCACTGTTTCTACCACTAAGGTTTACCGTTACCGCTAAATTTAGAGTGTCCATTTGCTTAATCAACAATTCTAATTTTTCTGGATCCATGTTCCAATGATGGCTATGGATATCAATAACAGGAAATTTTGCAGATTTTACCAGGTTTTCTTTGACCACCAAAGTCGATGGAGGATCATAAGATTCCCAATCGATGTTTATATCTAATGGATCTTGTCTTTGGGCATTCGCCGAATGGCAAACAAATAAAAAAACTAAAACTCTTATCAAATTTTTCATATGCCAAGTTTAAAATTCTGCATTCCCCGGAAATCGAGGAAAAGGAATCACGTCTCTAATGTTAGTCATCCCAGTCACGAATAAAATTAGTCTTTCAAAACCTAATCCGTAGCCCGCATGCGGACAGGTTCCGAATTTTCTAGTATCTAAAAACCATTGCATTTCTTCTTTAGGAATGTCCATCTCTTCCATTCTCTTTTCTTCTTCTCTTTGAGATCCACCGATGATTTCACCGATGCCAGGAAACAATACATCCATGGCAGCTACAGTTTTGTCATCTTCATTCATTCTCATGTAAAAGGACTTAATCTCTTTCGGATAATCGATTAGGATTACAGGTTTTTTAAAGTGTTTTTCTACCAAAAATCTTTCATGCTCTGATTGAAGGTCAGCGCCCCAATCATCAATTGGAAATTGAAATCGACCTTTTTTATTTGGCTTACTATTTTTAAGTATATCTATAGCACGTGTATAGGTAAGTCGCTCGAAATCATTGGCTAAACAAAATTCAAGTTTTTCTCGAAGAGGCATCGGAGATCTTTCGTTTTGCGGTTTTTGTTTTTCCTCTTGTAAGAGTCGGTTTTCTAAAAACTCTAAATCTTCAGGATTGTGATCCATCACGTATTTGATCACATATTTAAGCATTTCTTCAGCTAAATCCATATTGTCCTCGAGGTCGTTAAAAGCAACTTCTGGTTCTATCATCCAAAACTCCGCAAGATGGCGCGAAGTATTAGAATTTTCAGCTCTAAAGGTTGGACCGAATGTGTAAACTTCACTCAAGGCCAAAGCTGCCAGTTCTGCTTCTAATTGACCCGAAACTGTCAAGTTCGTAGACTTGCCGAAAAAGTCTTTTTTGTAATCAATATTTCCATCTTCGTCTTTTGGTGGATTATCTAAATCCAAATTGGTTACTTTAAACATTTCGCCCGCACCTTCAGCATCTGAACCTGTAATGATAGGGGAGTGCATATAGAAAAACCCCTTGTCATTAAAAAATTTGTGGATGGCGAATGCCGCAGAATGACGTATTCTAAAAATAGAACCAAAGGTGTTTGTACGAAATCGTAAATGCGCTATTTCTCTGAGAAATTCGAGACTGTGCTTTTTAGGTTGCAATGGATATTTTTCGGGATCACTATCACCTAGAATTTCAATTTGATCCGCTACCAATTCAACAGTTTGTCCTCTACCTTGTGACTCGACCAGTATGCCAGTGGCCATCACTGCAGCACCTGTAGTAATTCTTTTTAGTATAGATTCATCAAATTTTTCAAAATCTACTACAACTTGAAGTGTTTTTAAAGTAGATCCGTCATTGAGGGCTAGAAATTGATTATTTCTGAAGGTTTTTACCCATCCCATTACTGTATAACTACTTCCAATTTTGTCAGCATTTAATAAAACTTTTAGTTTCGTCCGCTTAGCCATAACTTCTTTTTAAAACGAACTGCGAAGTTAGCGTAATTGTAAGTAAAGCTTAACTCTAGAGCGTGAAATTTGATGCTCTAGCTAAGTTGCTCCTCTATGAGGCTCAGAGTTTCTAAGGTTGAATAATAAACCTCATCCATTTTACCAGATTCATTGGATCCGGCAAAAAGGGAGAGTTCACAAGATTTTAGGATATCAGATATTTTTTCTACTAAATTTTTTGATACTCCTAATTCTAGCAAGGTACTACTGATGTTTTCTTTGCTCATTTCCGATGCGGGAATTTTAATCTTATCAGAAGCATATCCTAAAATTGATTTAGATATTTCATTGAAGAAAGAGCGTTGATCATTTTGAATTTTGTATTCATTGGCGAATGCCAACTTGCTTTCAGCGACTCTTCTGGCATTTTGGGATTTGATCAATTCTGGATCAATAAGACCTTCTTGAATCTTCTTATGTCGCATCCAAGTTATCAAAGGAAAGCCAGATAAAATCAGTCCAAAGATTATCCAAAATGGAACTGAATTATAGAAGGTCCATTTTGTGGAAGATAGTTTAACTTCTTCAATGAAAGGATACATTTTATCTGAACGTTCGGAAAGATTGGTGTCTTCGATTAAATTGGATTTACCAGCGCCTTTTAAAACCTTTAGATTAATCACATTTGATACGGCAGTTTCGAAAGTATTGCTATCCGGATTGAAATAATTTATTGATGGTTGAATTCGGTAATCACCAACATGTTTGGGAACGATAAGATACTCGTATATCGTTTTATGTTTTTGTCTTCCTTGATCAACATATTTGTCTTCTTTAATGAAATTTGGATCATACACTTCAAGTGAATCAGTGAGGTTTAGACTTGGTGGCTTGATAAGTTCTGGATCTCCGTCTCCGTAAAGAGTCAGAATGAGGCTAATGGATTGATCCAAACTAATGGTGTTTTTATTGCTTTGAATTAGCAAAGAATAGTTACCGACAGTTCCAGAAAAATCTGTTTTATTGGGAATATTATTAACCGTGAGGTTAAATGACTCAGTAGAACAAAATTCTTCTTTAAATGAACCGAAGAAGGAGCTCATTCTACCCGTTTGATTCGGATTGTCTGAAGCTACATATAAAATAAATGAGCTAGGATCTATTGTGAATTGCCCGACTTTCTGAGGAAATAACGCGATTTTTCGAACGGTCTGAAATGCGTATTCTGTTCCGTTAATTATTTTTCTTTGTACGTTTTCATTAAAATCTTTTATCGCCAAAGCGAAAAACCCTTCGAAGTCGTCTTCCCTCTGAATGGATATACTATTGATATTTTGATCAACTCTCGCAAAGAGAACATAATCGATCAGGATTTGCTGACCTAAATAAGTTGATGTGTCAGAGACAACGGCTTCAATAAAAAACTTTTTTTGATTCTTGTTTTTGGCAGAGTCTTTTAAAACTTTTACATATAGGTTTTTGGTTTTTTGAATTGCACCACCAATTGTTGCGCTTGCTGCTTCGATGCTTAGGTTTCCAATACGCTTGGGTTGAAGAATGTAGGTGAACGATAAAGTAGATGACCTTCGCCCATTTATTATACTAGTTCTATTGGATTGACTCGGCCCTTGTAAAACGGTGAAATCTTTAAATGCTGGAGCTTTGAAGTCTGATGCTTGAGCGTTTTCAATAATAAAGCTGACAGTTAGATAAGAATTGGATAGCATTTCTTTGGCATCAGCCTGAGCATAGAATTTGGCTTGTGCAAAACTTCCAATAGATAGGGAAAGAAATAAAAACGTAATTAGATGTTTCATTAAAATTTTCTTCTCTTTCTTTTTTTCTCTGGTTTAGCTTGTTCTATAGGAGACTCAAATAGTTTTGAGTCAAAATCAAAGCTAAAGGGATTCGAATTGAAGGTATCATCTATGATGTTATCCGGATTAGGTAAAACAGTTATCCTAAGTTGTTGCGATTTGACTTCTGTCATATTGGATTTAAGGTAGGCGCCATCTAAAATCAAAACACCTTCTTTTAAAGGCTGTATAATATAGGTGTAGCTTTTTTTCTGAGATACTTCTCCGTTGATGCTTTGGTAGTGGGAAGAAATGCTTGGTCCGGAAACCTTACAACTATCAAAAGAAGGTGGAATCAATTCTCCTTCTAATGTATTTAGGTGATAACTTAATTTAAAAGCATTTCCAACAAGGATCGAGTCATGTGAAAGTTCAACTTGTATCTTATCCTGTCCTGATGCGGAAAGAAACAAAAAACTAAAAATCAAAATTGATGTAATCGATTTAAACATAAGACTGCAAAATTATATTGTTCTACCAATCCTTGCTAGGTTTCTTTTTGTTGTTTTTGACCATTCTCATTTTGTCTTGAACTCTCTTTTCTTCCAACTCGGCTGCTTGTAATAATCTTTCTGCTTCTTCTTTTGAGAGTAGGATAGATTGCATCATTCTGGAGCTATCCATTTGTGTCGAGTCCATTTCTGATTCTTCTGCTTGTTGTTGCTGCAAGGAATCTTGTTGTTGCTGTTCTTGTGAGGTAGAATCCTGTTGCTGCTCTTGTTGTTGCTGTTCTTGATTTTCGGAATCTTGTGGTTCTTGGTTCTCCTGATTTTCGTCTTGTTGCTCTTGTTGCTCTTGCTGCTCTTGCTGCTCTTGCTGCTCTTGTTGTTGCTCTTCCATTTGTTTTTTAGCCAATTTCGCAAGCATTAAATTTTCTATAATATCAGGATCATTACTATTTAGTTTAACACCATTTTTATAGGCTTGGATTGCTTCTTCGAGTTTACCCTGCTGAAAAAAGGCATTACCCAAATTATAATAGGCTTTACTTTTTTGAATATCATCGACGATTAGATCCAAAGACTGACTATAATACTTAGTTGCTTCTTCATATCGATCTTGTTGATATAATGAGTTTCCTAAGTTAAATGCAGCTTTAGGACTTCTGCTCTTGTCTAGTGCTTTATGATATGCTATTTCGGCTTCGGCATATTCTTGCTTAGTGTAGAGTTTATCTCCATCCATTAAAAGTTTATGACTACTTTGACCATTGACGTAAGTCAGAAATAGGCTAAAGAATATAAACACTAAACAATGAAGTGTTTTCAATAAACTTTTAATTATCAATTTTTTTGAGCACATTTTTTCCTAATAGAAAGTCAATGAATAAAAGAACTAAAGAAATAAAAAGAAAATATTGGAAGTAATTATTGTATTCAGAAAATGAATTGATTTCGGATTCCTTTTTCTCTAATTGGGCAATATCCTTTGTGATACTTGAGATTACTGAGTTTTCATCATTCAATAAGTAAGAAAGACCTCCTCCTGCATCTGCGATGTCTTTAATCAATTGAGTATTTAAACTGGTACGCACAGGATTTCCCTGCTGATCTTTTTTGTATTGTTTATATCCATTTTCAATAACTCTTACATAATCGCCAGCTTCGGTCCCAACCCCAATTGCATATACAATGATTCCTGATTCTTTGGCCTTTTTTGCTGCTTCTATAACAGCTTGTTCGTGATTCTCTCCATCTGTAATTACAATCAATGCTTTTTTATATATTTTTTCTTCTGCACGTTCTAGTGATTCTGTGGTTAGAGCGATGGCTTCTGCGATGGCGGTACCTTGTGTTGCTGCTTTTTCGGTATTCGCGGCTTTGACAAATATTTCGACGCTGGCAATATCATTTGTGACAGGAACTTGTAAATAGGCATTTCCTGCAAAGAAAATTAATCCGACTCTTTCAGATTTTAGTTTGTTGAGAAGATTAGTCGTAAATCTTTTTGCTCGCTCCAACCTATTTGGAGAGATATCTTCAGCGAGCATACTTTGCGAAATATCCAAAGCGATATAGACATCTGTACTTTTAGCTTTGGCTTTAGCTTTTTTTAAACCCCACTGAGGATTCGCATATGCGAAAAACAAAAAAACTAAACCAATCAAGAATAAAAATAATTTTAAACTGTTACGCGTACTTGATATTCCTGGCATCAGGTTTTGTATCAATGAAGCATCGCCAAATTTATCATGATTTCTTTTTCTCCATCGATTAGAAAGGAGATACAAAACAAAAATTATTGGGATTGCCCACAAGAGGTGTAAGTATTCTATGTATTCGAATCTAAACATTATGGGAAGGTTCTTAATAATGTGTTTTTTAAAAAAAACTCAATTGCTAAAAATATTAATGCCCAAAAAAGAAACATTCGAAATTCTTCAGAATATCTTTTGAATGTACTTATTTCTATTTTTGTTTTTTCGAGTTGGTCTATATAGTCATAGATTTCTGCCAATGCCGATTCTGATTGCGCACGAAAGTATTGACCTCCGGTTTTTTCTGCTACTGATCTTAATAGAGGCTCATCTATAGAATTTCTAAATCTACTTGGTCTACCGATCCCAATCGTATAAATCTTGATATCGAACTCTTTAGCAATATCTGCCGCAGTTTGCGGGTCAATATATCCTTCGCTGTTTAATCCATCGGTTAATAGAATGATAACTTTACTTTTGGATTTACTTTCTTTTAAACGATTGACAGCAGAAGCGAGTCCCATTCCGATAGCGGTCCCATCTTCTAACATTCCACATTGCAATGATTTTATGAATCGTTTAATGACCTCATGATCTGTAGTTAAAGGACATTGCGTAAACGCCTCAGCTGCAAAAACTACTAACCCAATCCTGTCATATTTTCTTTTAGAAACAAAATCAGCAGCTAAGTTTTTGCTGACCTCTATTCTATTCGGTTTAAAATCTCTTGCGAGCATACTAGAAGAGGTATCCATCGAAATAATGATGTCAATTCCGTCTGCATTTATTTCTTCCTCTTTAAGAGTCAATTGAGGACGAGCCAGTGCCAAAACAATTGCACCTAGTGCTAAGGTTCTTAGAAGTGGAATAAGAAATAATAGCTTCCCCCGAAACGAAGAGACATCACTCAAAGACGCTAGCGATGGAAGAATTAAATTGATGTTTTTTTCGGGTTTTTTAAAATAGTACCAAAGGCCGATGATCGGAATTAGCAGGAGTAAGAGTAAAAACTCTGGATTTTGAAATGATATGTTTCTTAACAGATTCATTCTTCCTCTTGATGAAAATCTTGTTTAGTATTTTCTATAAAGTTTACTGAAGTATTCATAAATCTTTCATGAATATTATTAGGTGGTTTTGCTTTTGCAAATTTTATCAAATCAGCCATGGTTAAAATTTCCACCAATTGAGATTCGTAGAAAGGATTGAATTTTTTTTGCTTTAACGCCCTCATGGTTTCGTCGGTGGTCAATTCTAATGCGGGTACATCATACCTTCCATCTATATAAGCTCTAACAATGTCCGTGAGTCTTGATTGATAGGCCTTGATTTCACCCTTTTGCCAAAGCTCTTCCTTTTTGAGTTGATCAAGATCATCAATTGCAATTTCATATGGGCTTCTGATAATCTCAGGTATATCTTCAATTGTTTGTTGAGGCTTTCGAACTTGAATAAAATAAAATAGAGCACTTAGAGCAAGCAATAAGATGGCTAATAAAAACCATGGCCAATAGTCGATGATAGATTTAGATTCTCGGATAATACTTTTGATGGGTTTTATCGGAAGTTGTTTGGTGGTGTCTATATTAAGTTCGGGTTGACGCACAAACAAAAAGGTACCTTCTAAAGGAATAACACTGGTGGTGGAATCAACAAGATTGAATTGTCCACCTCTTAATTTATAAATACCAGGATCCCAAAATCGCATTTCGATTTGATTCTCAGCATAGCTTATATTTTGGGTTTTATCATCAACCCAGTTGATGGAAGTATATGGAATTATTTTTTGATCATAGAACCCATCCCAGCTACCCAGTTTACTAATTTCAAAATCTGGCCTCTCATTGAATCGACCGGTACTATCAGCCGTGCTAAATGCATGTTGTATTACCAATGGGTTAAAAAGAGGATTTAAATCTAATGATTCAAATTTGTCGCTAAAGGCTTTTGTGTTCTTAATCTTTGCTGTAATTACTTCACCTACACTTACAGTATCACGGTCAAGAAGAATCGTTGAACTTAATTGTGCATTTAGAAATTGAAAAAAAGCACTAAAAAGAAATATGTGAATTAATTTTTGCAAAGATTATCCTATTCGTTTCTTGAAAAATTGCATGAGTAATTTTACGTAATCATGATCAGTTCTAATATTGATTAAATCTGATTTAGTTTGAATAAAGCAATTTTTGAGGTATGCCAGGTTGTCTTGATACCATTGGTTGTATTTGTTGCGCACTTTACTCGATGCACTATCAATTACCTGTTTTACCCCAGTTTCGGAATCTATAGCTCTAATAATACCAACATTGGGTAATGTTTCTTCTCTTTGATCGTAAATTCTGATTCCTATGATATCATGTCTTTTACTGGCAATTCTCAAGTCTTCTAAATAATCTGTGGTGAGAAAATCAGAAATGATAAAAACTATTGCCTTCTTTTTTTGAACATTACTCAAATATTGAAGTGCAGATTTTAGATTCGTTCCTTTTTCAGGAATGTCATCATCTAGTAGCTCTCTAATAATCCGTAGCGTGTGTTTTTTACCCTTTTTTGGTGGAATGTACTTATTGACAGTATTCGAAAATAAAATGGCACCAACTTTATCGTTGTTGTTTATTGCAGAAAAGGAGAGAACTGCACAGATTTCTGCAATGATTTCGTTTTTAAACTGATTGAGCGTGCCAAACAAAGCCGAATGACTTTTATCAACCAAAAGCATAAGAGTTAATTCTCTCTCTTCTTCAAATACTTTTACAAACGGTTCACCAGTACGTGCTGTTACATTCCAGTCGATATTCCTGACGTCATCACCATATTGGTAATCTCTGACCTCAGAAAATGACATACCTCTTCCTTTAAAGGCACTTTGATAATCCCCTGAGAAGATATGCTTACTCAACCCTTTGGTTTTTATCTCTATTTTTCTAACTTTTTTTAAGATCTCAGTTGTATCCATTGTCACTCTATATCCAAGTCTTTTACAAAGTCTTTTTTCAAATCTTTAGAAAGTTTACCATAAGGAAGTAAAATTTGGCGTTCACCAAAAATATTATTGAATTCAGTAATAAAAAGAAATCCATTTTTGGAAATTGTCACATATTCAAATTTTTCAGTTGCGATCCAATCTTTGATAAGTTCCAATTGAAACGGACGATAGTTTTTTTTCTGATCCGAAAGAAATGATTTTTTTCGTTGGATTAGATTTTGGGGCTTTTTAAATGCGAAGCCAGGACTAAGAACTTTACTTTTTTCGAGGTCTATGACGAAGGCGATTCTTTGATTATCTCCTTTTAAGTTAGATTGTTTTGTAATGATTCCACTGATATACTTTTTTGAAAAATAGTGGATGTCAGTCCAAATAGAAATATTTTCTGAAAAACGATTTTCAGGAATATGATTCTCAAGAGAGTTTGTTCTGATCTTGTTTACACCAAAGCTTTTGAGTTGCATATCGATAAAGCCATTGAAGAACTCATTGCTGATTTCAGGGTAGATTATATCGAATCTACTATTGTAGTTTGCATAATTCTGACAATTAAATTTCAAATGATCATCAAGCGTAAGTCGTACCATCGAATTACTTCCTTCTTTCTTCAATACTTGTAAGGAGAGACGGTTGTCTTCCAAGAATGTGAAAATAAATTTTGTATAAATGTGTTCAAATTCAGGAGCGGTAACTTCAAAGCTTCGACAATCATCTGATAGACATTTGGAAATCCCGCTAATATTTATCCGATCGAGACTTAAATCTATTTTTAGATCCCGGTTGTTTTCTTTTAGAATTTGTACTTTGAGATTGCTCTTGTCTAAAATGCCGAAATAAATTTTTCTCCAGTTACTTTCTTGACAGTTAAAGTCATTTGTCTCTTGCCCACTTTTCCAAAGATCCATTCTCAAAAATTGATAACCCAAAGGGTGACTCCATATTCCTGATACTTTCTCTTCACTATTTTTGAAACTTAGATTACCAGATATTTTAAGTTGATCATCTATTTCTTGGAGGAAAATATCATGGTTTTCAAGATTTCCTTCAAGTTCGAAAGTTTGTTTAGAACTTAACAAGGTGTATTTCCCAACACATTTCCCATTTTTAATTTGCAGTGTCAAATGTATTGGGTGGATTCCATCGATGGTACCATACCATTCTTGCTTGACAGTTTTATCGTTATCCTGCCTTAAGAAGGTCTCTTCATTTTGAGCAATTGCGAAATGGACTAAAAAACTGAGCAGAAATGTAAGGGTATACTTCATAATATTATGGTACCTGAACTGTATTCAGAATTTTAGTAATAATGTCTTCAGTAGAAATATTTTCAGCTTCAGCCTCATAAGTCAATCCAATACGATGTCTTAAAACATCTTTGGCCACGTTTCGCACATCTTCGGGGATAACATAACCTCTTCGATTAAGAAAAGCTAATGCTTTAGATGCCAAGGCCAGGTTAATACTAGCTCGAGGAGAACCTCCGAACGAAATTAGATTTTTCATTTCAGCTAAGCCATCAGATGTATTTGCTCTAGTAGCAAAGACAATATCCAAAATATAGCTTTCAATCTTCTCGTCCATATATATTTTACGAACCATTTTTCGTGCATCTATAATGGTTTGTTTATCGACAACGCTATCTATGGTTTGAAGTGTTTCACCAAGAATAGTTTTTCGAATAATATCTCTTTCTTCGGATTTATTAGGGTAATCTATTTTTACTTTCAACATAAAACGATCCACTTGTGCTTCAGGAAGGGGATAGGTTCCTTCTTGCTCAATTGGATTTTGAGTAGCTAGGACTAAAAATGGTTCTTGGAGAGTGAAGGTTTCTTTACCGATGGTTACCTGCTTTTCTTGCATTGCTTCTAGTAAGGCACTTTGAACTTTAGCAGGAGCACGATTGATTTCATCCGCTAAAACAAAATTGGCAAAAATGGGTCCCTTTCGAACGGTAAAATCGTTTTTAGTTGGATTATATATCATCGTTCCAATGATATCTGCAGGTAACAAGTCCGGTGTAAATTGTATACGACTAAAATCAGCATTCACTGCTGATGCCAAGGTTTTAATCGAAAGCGTTTTGGCTAATCCAGGAAGACCTTCAAGTAATACGTGTCCTTTGGCTAACAATCCCAAGAGCAATCTTTGGATCATATAGTCTTGACCCACGATGACTTTGGAAGTAGCTTTTTTTATGTCATCTACAAATTCACTTGAGGCGTTTATCTGTTGGTTTAATAATTCTATATCTACTGCTGCTTGCATACTATATTCATTCAATTTAACTGCTAAAATACTATTGATTATACAATCTCATTATTGTGAGATTCTTTCTTTAACTCAATCTTAACTGGCTTATTTTTCTTCGAATGGTTTTATGGGTCCAGGATCCGAAATTTCAAGGTATTTTGGTCTGTCAGGTCTGTTTGGTTTAGAAATCATTTCGACTGAATCTTCTAAAATTGAAAACCTTGTCATTTGGTAAATGATGGAGTCAACATAAATTTCTGCTTCCAAAATCGCATTTTGTCTACAGTTAAAACTTTGATCTTTTTTGAAGGCATCAAATTTTTTTTCAAGCTCTTTTTCCATCAATTCTTCTTCCGAGATAGGAGAAGTATTGGTGCAACCAATGAATAAACTCAATATTATCAAAGCTAATATTCTCATTGGGATAAAATGCTTTGAATTTCCTCTGCTCTCAGATTTTGAATAGAATCGATGGCCAGTTGATAAATTCCTTTAAATTGTTTCGTGCACTCCATGGCTGTTTCCTCCTTTAGTGAATCGAGTCTTGCGGTATAAAGAGAATCCACCATCTTCTTCATTTCTTTTGAAAGTTGTGGTGGCGGTGGAGGGGTACAAGATGTAAACCCTAATAGAAACGAAGCTAAAATCAAAAAAAGTCCTTTAGACATTGAGATTTTTTCTTTTAAGTTCAAAGTTTTGTCCCAGATAGACTTTACGGACCATTTCATCTGATGCCAATTCTTCGGCTGTACCTGCTTTAAGAATCTTACCTTCAAACATAAGGTACGCTCTATCTGTAATAGACAAAGTTTCTTGTACGTTGTGGTCCGTTATAAGTATTCCAATCTGTTTTTCTTTTAATTTAGATACGATAAGCTGGATATCTTCAACTGCAATTGGGTCAATCCCTGCAAAAGGTTCGTCTAGTAAAATAAATTTAGGATCAGATGCCAAGGCTCTTGCTATTTCCGTTCTTCTTCTTTCTCCCCCTGACAACGAATCACCTTGATTTTTCCTTACTTTTTCTAAGCCAAATTCTTCAATAAGTGATTCTAGTTTTTCCTTTTGTTCTTCTTTGCTTAAATCCCTCATTTCAAGCACAGCGGTAATGTTATCCTCAACACTTAGTTTGCGAAATACAGAAGCTTCTTGTGGGAGGTAACCAATGCCGCGTTGAGCTCTCCTGTACATAGGTAAATCAGTTATGTCTTCTTGATCTAAAAAGACTCGACCCGAATTAGGTTTCACAAATCCAACAACCATATAAAAGGTTGTGGTTTTTCCGGCTCCATTGGGACCTAACAAACCGACAATTTCGCCCTGGTTTACTTGGATAGAGATCGATTGAACTACTTCTCGATTACTATAAATCTTGATTAAATCATTTGCCTTTAGGATCATCTTCTTCAAAATTATTAAATAACATACTACTAATCTCAACTTCTAATTCCCAGTTTTCTTTTAATTTATCCAGTTCTTTAATTGCAATTCTTTCCGGTTGAATTTTATTTGTAAAATCTGCCGGATCCCACTTTCCATTTTTGTTTCTATCTTCAATAATTATTAAGCTATACTTTTTAGGAAACAGCTCTTTTAAGGTGAGTTTTTCTTGTTCCGGAAAGAAAGAAAACTTATCAATTTCTTTTTGACCGTCTAATAATTGTAAAACATAAACTTGATCCGAAGCAATGCTGTCGTGGACAAAATGAATTACACCTAACTGTTCTACATTTAAATATTCGAAAGAATAGCCAAAAGAATCATTATGCACCCCATTAAAGGAAATCAGACTGCTGTCTCTGACGGACACATTGTAGGGTATGTTTGACAATCTGTTTGGTTCTATCTTCAAGGATTTTTTATCAGAAGAAATAGATAATTCAAAATCAATAGCTTGCTTGGAAGTGTCTTGGACAATTATACTGTCTTTGTTAAATGTTAGAATGGGATAATCTAAAAATATCCTAAGACTATCACTGGGTACAATTTTAGATTCGCTTTTGCCTTCATCAATACCAATGCTGAATTCTTTCTTTTTCTTTTTACTCTTTGGTTTAATCTTAAAAGTATCTTGTTCTATGTACATTGAAAAAGATGGATTGTTAATAGTGTCATACCAGATAAATAAAGAGTCTTTTTCAAAATGACTTAGATAGTTGATTTCTTTCGAAAAACTAAAGTCTGGCACTTTATCCAAATTACTACTAAACCCGCATTTTATTTTGCCATCTTGATGGGCTTCTACAGTTAATACTTCAGGTGCTGAACCTGGTTTTGAAAGAAAGAGTTTGATGTCTTGGTCAAATGAGTCTGTTAGTTCGAATGCCGCATTCGCGAATGCGATATCTTCCACCAAAGAGTCCCAGGTATAACTTAAGTTTTCATCAGTAATGGCATAAATAGAAAAACTATCCTGTTTAATATTTTCTATGATGAAATTTCCTTCTTTATCTGTTTTATCGAAGTAAAAAGGTTTTTCTGAATAAACAGCAGAGTCCTGAAGATTATCATAAAGTAGCACTACGGCATTTTCAATCGGCTTACCATCTAATGCATTATAGACTTTTCCAGAAATTCTTAATGAGTCAAGTTTGTCACCAGTTCCAAAAACGAAAGTAAAATTTTCAAGAATGTTGCCTTCACGAAAATCTTGTATTGCATTGCCAAAATTAATAGTATACGTTGCGCTGTCTCTCAGCACCTCATCTTCACTAAAATCAATGGTCAGTTTTTTGCCGTATGACTTAAATTTTGGAAAATTTTTAAGAGGTGGTGATATTCCAATTTCTTTTAGTGGATTTTTAAGTTGTATGTATTCATCAAAGACGAGCTCAATCTTATTGGGATAAAAATTGGTTTGGTAATTTTCAGTGGACTTAGATGCTTCCATTTTGGGAGGATCTTCATCTGGTTCTCCTCCGGTAAGTATTCCTTGAGAAGCACAATTCCACAAAAAGAAGGTGAAGCCGATAAATAAAATAAGATAAGCTTTCTTAAGGTTCATCTAAGAATATACGCTTGAATGCTGCTTTTTGTTTCTTGGGTGATACTTCAAGATAGTATCTCTTAAGAAATCTGTATTTAAATGAGTATAAATTTCTGTAGTAGTTATGGATTCGTGACCCAACATATCTTGAACTGCTCTTAAATCTGCACCGCCTTCTACCAAATGTGTCGCAAATGAATGCCTAAAAGTATGTGGACTCACGTTTTTCTTTAGACCCGCTTTATCTACACAATCTTTGATTACATTAAAAACGGTTATTCTGGACAATTTTTTACCTCGTCTATTTAAAAAAAGAAAATCTTCGTGATCCGAATGGATATTATCCATATGGTTTCGATATCCTTCTACATAAAAACCGATTTGTTTTATAGCCTCACTTCCAATAGGCACAATGCGCTCTTTATTGTTTTTTCCTAATACTTGAACAAATCCTTCACTAGGATAATAATGACTAAGCCTCAAAGTGATCAATTCAGAAACCCGAAGCCCACAAGCATAAAGTGTTTCCAACATTGCTCGATTTCGTTGACCATGGGCGGTACTCATGTCTATGGTTGCAAGTACCATTGTTATTTCATCGTAACTGAGGACATCTGGAATTTTTCTTGGGAGCTTTGGACCTTCTAATAGATCAGTAGGAGAGTCTTCAATAAGATCTTCTAGAAGTAAGAATTTGTAAAAGGCTTTAATTCCTGAGATAATTCGGGCTTGTGAGCGGGCACCTAATCCTATTTTATTTATCCAATGAATGAATTTTTCTAAGTCTTTAAAGCTCACTTCCAGCGGACTGATCATATTTTCTGATGATAGAAAATATTGATGCAATTTCAACACGTCGTCTTCATAAGCCATTACGGAGTTTTCCGATAAAGAACGCTCTAACATCAAATAGGCCTTAAAACCATTAATTGCTGAATTCCAGTCCATCCCTTAAAGATATTAAAGAAAATCGTAATATGTTATGGCGCTTAATTGACAGAATGATTAAAATTTAAAAGGTTTTTGTCATTTCTGTTTAAAGGAGCTTTTTTCTTTCATTTTTTAAGAATCTGTTCGTTTATTTGTGCTTAATTAGATTAAATCCAAATAAAAATAGCAGTGATAATCAACCGCATAGTTGTTCTTTTATTCATTATTGGATTCAGTGCTTGTGAAGAAAGCAGCAATATTGATGTTCCAATCACATATAACTTCGAACGAAATGGAGAATCTTCGGTTTCTTTTGAGGGCCAAACGATAAGAATTTTAATGGCTGAAGAGTTGATTAGCTCAATGGCTGACTTTAATCAAACAAAAGAACAGTTGTTAGAAATGTATTCTAATCAAACTTCTAATGGTGATGATGCCAATCCATTTAGTATTGAATGGTTAAATGAATCGACTAAAAGCATAAAATCAAAAGTTGCTGCCTCAAGAGATTTTTATTCTGCGAACGCAGCAGAAAGCGCTTTAATCAGGGGAGATCTAGAATCATGGATTCTAAATCAAGTTCAAGAAATATATAGTAATCAATCGGTAGCTGCCACGAAGGGACAGGCTGGCCAAATTGCCGATGGTAGCTCAGTAAGATATGTCAATAAAAAAGGATTAGAATACAATCAAGTTGTAGGTAAGGCATTAATTGGAGCTTTGATGATAGATCAAATGTGTAACAATTACTTAAGCCAATCGGTTTTGGATGAAGCTGACAATATTGACAATAACGATGCTGGAATATTAGCTATGGATAAGAATTATACTACGATGGAACACAAATGGGATGAAGCCTATGGATATCTTTTTGGAGCTTCTGCCAATAGCGATGATCCAACAGGGACAATTGGAAGTGATGATTCATTCTTAAACAAATACCTCGGGAGAGTAGATGGAGATGATGATTTTTCTGGAATCGGAATAGATATTTACAATGCATTTAAATTGGGCCGAGCAGCCATTGTTGCCGGTAACTATAAAGTTAGAGATGAGCAAGCCGAAATACTAAGAGAAAAATTGGCTACAGTTATTGGGGTAAGAGCAGTTTATTATTTACAGAAAGGAAAAAATTCATTGTCTTCCAGAGCATGGGGCACTGCCTTTCATGATTTGTCTGAAGGATTTGGATTTATTTATAGCCTGCAATTTTGTCGACAAAGCAATAGTTCATTGCCTTATTTTTCTCGAACTGAGGTTAACAACTTTATTGAGCAATTATTGGAAGCTAACGGATTTTGGGATGTTTCAGCAAATACTTTAGATCAAATCTCTAAAGAGATAGCTGACAAATTTGAATTCACAGTGGAACAAGCAGCCAATTAATTTAAAGAAATGTCTAAAGCGAAATACATAATTTGTTTTTTGAGTTTGAGTGTATTGTTTTTGCACTCTTGTGGTGATGCTGAAAAGTCCTTCAATGATGAATATGATCGCCAAGCGATGTTGGCGTTTTGGGCTGATCAAATAATTATTCCCGCCTTCGCGGAATACAACACGAAACTTATTGAACTTGATACCGATGCAACGAATTTTATTTCCAATCCCTCTGTTACATCCTTAAATGAACTCAGAGAGAGTTATATTCTAGCTGCTAAAAATTGGCAATATGTTTCCATGTTTGATATCGGCAAAGCAGAGGAAATCGGTCTAAGAAATTACAGCAATATTTTCCCAACAAACGAATCTGAAATCGAATCAAATATTACCGCCAATGCGTATGACTTGAGTTTGCCTTCTAACTTTGATGCACAGGGATTGCCAGCATTGGATTATTTGTTGTTTGGTTCCGGTTCGAGTGATGCTGAAATTTTGAATTTTTTTTCAGTAACAAGTCGTACTAATTATTTAAAAGCCTTGACTCAAAGACTTGTTGAATTAACTACCATGGTTTTAAATGATTGGAACAGTAGCTTTCGCGAGACTTTTGTTTCAAATGATGGATCATCTGCAATTTCTTCGGTGGATAAGTTGACCAACGATTTTTTACTTTATTATGAAAAGTTTTTTCGAGCAGGTAAAATAGGAATACCAGCAGGAATCTTTTCAGGGAATATTGCCGGTGAAAAAGTAGAGGCTCCTTATTCGGGTCAATATTCTAAGATGTTGTTTGAAGAATCACTAAAAGCAATTCAAAAATTTTATCAAGGCATTTCATTTGATGGAACTGTATCCGGACCTAGTTTACGAGATTACACGGATTACGCGACAGAAATCACAGGAGTTTCAAACATTTCTTCGAGAGTTTTAAACGGGTGGGACATAGTAGAGGAAAAAATCCAAGAATTAGATGCTGATTTTAAAAATCAGATCGAAAACGACAATGGTAAAATGCTTGAAACTTATGATGAAATTCAAAAAGTGGTAGTAATACTAAAAGTAGATATGATGCAAGCGCTTTGCATACAGGTTGATTTTGTTGACGCTGATGGTGATTGATGATAGCAAGCATTGACAAGTATTTGAACAAAACAACGAAGGCCGCTCCATTAGCGGTCTTTCGTATTTTATTTGGGATGCTCATGAGTTTTAGCATCATTAGATTTTGGTATCATGGTTGGATTGAAAAATTGTATCTAGAACCAAAATTTCATTTTCACTATTTGGGATTTGAATGGATACAGGTTCCTGGAAGATGGGTTTATCTCCTCTTTTTTATTTGCGGAGTTTCTGCATTGCTATTTGCACTGGGTTTTAAATATCGACTTAGTATAATTACATTTTTCTTGAGTTTTACTTACATCGAGTTGATGGATAAGACCACCTACTTGAATCATTATTATTTTGTTTCGGTGGTTAGCCTCATCTTAATTTTCCTGCCAGCTAACATGTGGTTTTCCATCGATGCGACTCGAGATAAAAACCTACGATCAGCCAATATTCCTAGATGGTGTATTGACAGTGTGATGCTATTTGTTGCGTTGGTTTATTTTTATGCGGGACTTGCTAAACTCAATTCGGATTGGATGCTTAATGCATTGCCTTTAGGTATATGGTTGCCAATCAAGTCGAATATTCCAATCATTGGACCGCTATTGGATGAGAAATGGTTGCATTATTTATTTAGCTGGGGTGGAGCAATTTATGATCTCACTATAGTTTTTTTCTTAATGTGGAGGAGAACCAGGTTGTTTGCGTTTGCTGCCGTAGTCTTCTTTCACTTAATCACTCGAATATTATTTCCGATTGGGATGTTTCCATATATCATGATCATAAGTACTTTGTTATTTTTCGATGCTTCCATTCATGAATATGTACTAAAAAAAATTGACCGCTTTATAGGTAAGTCTTTTTATCACAATGAAAACAAAACGAGTATAGTAAATAAAAGTGATTTCACATCAAAGCTTGCCCCTATCATGGTAGCAGTTGTGTTGATCATACAAATTGTACTTCCTTGGAGATTTACCCTTTATCCAGGAAATCTATTTTGGACAGAACAAGGCTATCGTTTTTCGTGGCGAGTGATGTTGATGGAAAAAACGGCATACGCTAATTTTAAAATCGTAGATGGTGAAACAGGAAAACGGTTTTATGTACAGAATGAAGATTTTCTGACTCCGTTCCAGCAAAAACAAATGAGCACCCAAGCTGATTTTATTGTAGAGTATGCTCATTATTTGGGCAAGCATTTCGAAGATCAAGGACATCAAAATGTTGAGGTGTATGTCGAAAGTGTTGCTTCTCTGAATGGGAGGCCAAGCCAAGAATATATTCGTTCAGATGTGGATTTACTTAAGATTAAAAATTCATTAAAACACAAAGATATTTTCGTTCCAATCAATGATTAGGCTTAAGAAAAATATCACGCTAATAATTTTTTTCTTTCCAATCGTTTTGATTGGACAATATACCTTAAAGGTTAATGTAGTTTCAGAAGAAGAAAATTTGCCATTGCAAAATGTAGAGCTATATCATAAAGTAGAAGGGAAAATTTATTTGAGTGATGCTAAGGGGTTTTTGCAAATTGATGATTTGGCAAAAGCGAAGCATGAATTTTTAGTTTTTAGAGAAGATTTTGATATTCTGAATAAAGAAATTGATCTTGATTCTGACACAACGATATTGATTCAATTGAGATCATTATCCGTTGCATTAAATGCCATCGAAATAGCTGAACGAAAAAAAGAAATTTTCCAAATCAGGCATCTCAAAGACGTGGAAGGCACGGCAATTTACGCAGGGAAAAAGTCTGAAGTTGTATTGATGGATTTGGTCCGAGGAAATGTGGCCATCAATCAAGCACGTCAAGTATACGCTCAGGTTTCTGGTCTAAATATTTACGAAGGATCAGATGGTGGATTACAATTAAATTTAGGAGGCAGAGGTTTGGACCCCAATCGTACATCTAATTTTAATACAAGGCAAAATGGATACGATATCAGTGCAGATGTTTTAGGTTATCCAGAAAATTACTATACACCACCTACAGAAGCATTGGAAGAAATTCGCATTGTAAGAGGCGCAAGTTCTTTACAGTACGGAACTCAGTTTGGAGGTTTGATAGATTTTCGAATAAAGAAAGCCCCAAACTTTAAAAAATTTGATTTGCAAACTAGCCATACAATTGGTTCTTATGGTTTGTATTCGAGCTTGACAAATTTTGGTGTCAACCGATCAAAGGTTTCGGTCAATGGTTTTTATCAATATAAGAGAGGTAATGGTTTTCGAGAAAATTCACAATTTAAATCGAACAATTTGTGGCTTGCTGTTGATTACAAATTGAGTACGCAGACCAACGTCGAATTCGAGTTTACCTACTTTAATTATTTGGCCAAACAGGCAGGTGGATTGACAGATCAACAATTTGAAATAGATCCTCAGATGAGTACTAGATCCAGAAATTGGTTTGGGGTAGATTGGAAATTATATAATCTAGAGTTTATTCATGAGTTTAAAAAAGATCATAAAATTTCGTTGAGCTTATTTGCTTTGGATGCTGCGCGTAATGCCTTAGGATTTAGAGGGAATCCTTCCAATTTAAATGAAAATCCAATAACCGCCTTAGATGAGCAGGATTTACAAGGTCAATTTATTTTACCGAGAGACTTAATCAAAGGAACTTTTAGAAATGCGGGATTTGAATTTAGATATATTCAGCCTTTATATGTTGGCGAAATAAAGTCTATCGCTTTGGTTGGACAAAAGTTGTTCAAAGCAAAAAACGCATCGATCCAAGGACCTGGTTCAAATGGTGTAGATCCTGAGTTTAGTTTTTCGAATGAATTGTATCCTGATTATCCCAGCCAATCCAATTTTCTATTTCCTAATTTTAATTATTCCGCATTCGCGGAAAATATATTTTATCTAAATCCACGATTTTCTATTACTCCTGGCATAAGATGGGAATACATTAAAACCCAATCAGAAGGAAATTACAATCAGGTAATTTTTGATAACGCAGGAAATCCAATCGCCAATAACCTCTTGACGGATGATCGACTCTTAGAAAGAAATTTTTTATTGTTGGGTATTGGAATTCAACATAAGAAGAGTGAAAATTTTCAATGCGTTTTCAACTTTTCTCAAAACTATAGATCGGTAACTTTTAGTGATATTCGAACAGTGAGTCCAACCTTCGTTATCGATCCTGATATCAAAGACGAAACAGGATTTACAGCGGACTTTGGAATAAAAGGGAGGTATGGAAAATACCTTTCTTATGACCTAAGTACTTACGGTATTCTATATGACAATAGGATAGGAATTATTTTGGATGATCGTGCAAATCGGATTAGGAAAAATATTGGTAAAGCTTTAATAGGAGGTCTTGAATCTTTGTTGACTTTTAACCCAGTACGTTTTATCAATGACTCTACTTCATTATGGTCAACAAACATGTTCGTCAATATGGCTATCACTACCTCCCGTTATATTGAATCTGAAGAAAGCAATGTTGTAGGAAAACAAGTAGAGTTTATACCTCTAATAAATTTAAAAACGGGTGTTGATTTGGCTTACAAACGAACTCAGATAAGTGCCCAATACAGTTTTATTTCAAAGCAGTATACGGATGTTCAAAATTCTTCGATAGCTCCAGCTGGAGATAATCGAAGTGGTATAATTGGAGAAATTCCTGCTTATCAAATATTCGACTTGCATCTAAGTCATAATTTGGATAGAGTCGAAATTAGTGCTGGAGTAAATAATTTGTTCGACGCTGCCTATTTTACTCGACGTGCAACGGGTTATCCTGGTCCAGGAATAATTCCTTCGACTGGCAGAAACTTTTACTTTGGTGTCAATTGGAAGCTTTGAGTTTTTTATCAAATTGGGGCTTGTCATAACGCCTCTCAAGAATATATATTTCGGAGATCGATCCTTCGCCTTCTAATATTTCAATTCTTAGTTTTTTACATTGTTTTGGAAAAATACCATCAGCCATTACCACAGAGAAACCAGGCATGTGCTCTGTGGATAAATTCAGATATTGTGGATTTTCAAGAGAAATAGTTTTATTCCCTCCTTTTCCAATCCATGGTTCTGTAGAGTGATAGCGAACGTCATTGGTTAAGATTTTGAGTTTTTTTATTTTATTCGACTTGACAAAATTTTCTTTACTGGAATAATCTCCACTAAGCATCATCAAACCAAGTATTGATTTACCATTTTCACCTTCAAAAGAGAATTCTATGCAATCACCTTCAGTTCCTTCCCAGGTTGTTTTCACGTCACCATCGATTAGATTACAAACCCATTCTTCATTTGTAGAACACTTTATGTTTGTTATATGAGAGTCAGATAATTTTTTCTTCTTAATAAACTTTGACAATTTAATGGGGATGGTGTTGTATTGAATCTCGATTCTGCCTGCTTGTTTTAAATCAAAATTTGAAGACGAATGTGTAAATCTGTGATTTATAACTTCATAATCTTTAAGTCCTGTCACCTCATATTGAGCACCTTGATTTCCAATATCGGATATGTCAATGGAAACATTCATTTTCTTTACGATTCCATTATCCCAATTCTTGGAAGGATTGAGGTCGTAGGTAAAATGTCTTTCTGTAAACTCGGGGATTTCTTTGAAGCCAAGTTTTTTGTCCCTTAAGGTGTTTTTAATTTTATACTTTATTGTCAGTTTTTTTGTTTCTTTTGATTTGAAAAAGAGATTAAGCGAAGACCATTTCCTGTGTACCTTATATTTTTTTTGTTTTCTGCGTTCACTCAAATATTCAATACCATAAGTGCTTGCAGAATATAAATTATCAACGATCCATTGTGATACTTTCAAAGGTTGCTCATTTTCATAAGCATTAAAATATTTTAGACAGTCATTGCCTCGACTAAAAACTTTTAGAGGATCCCCAAACCACCAATCGGTTTCGAACGCATCAACTGGAAATCCGTATGCTACTTTTTGACTCGGACCGTTATTTTTTAAATGGTATTCCACGGTTATCTCCGTGTAATCTCCAACTATTTTGATCTTTAAATTTTCTTGGAGTAAGGTGATATCTGCAATTTGTAGCAAACGCATATGGCCAGTCTACAGGTCCTCCGTTGGCTTTTAAATAAAAGGCAATTAGAAGTAAAACGGATGTTGGGAATATTGATCTTTTCATCGAACCACGGGGTTTTTTGATCTCAGTTAAGATTGAACGAATGGAGCGAAGTGGATTGATATAATTGCTTTAAGTAAATTCAGAATTGTACTAATAGAATTAATCAATTTATGATTTTTCAAAATCACTTCAAACAAGTATAGTGGATGATGATAGTTGATCTTTATAGTCTTGTCACACCAATGTAATAAGATGGGCGAAATGCTTGAAATTAGTCAACCATCATTGATGCTTAGTACTTTAGATAATAAGTTTGAAGGTTAATGCAAAGAATCCTATTCTGCCTGTTTATTTTCTTTTATCTACTTCCATTGTTTGGACAAGTAGAAGATTTGGATAGCATTGGATTTTCCATCGATTTGGATCAGTTTGTCATTTCCGCAAATTACGAACCCACGCACTACAAAGAGGCAATTCACGATGTTGAAGTAATTAGTAAAAAAGCGATTCAATTAAGAGGAGCCATTAATTTAGAACAGGCTTTAACCATTAGTCCTTCGATACGATTAGAACAAGATCCAATATTGGGGACTTCAATTAGGATGCGGGGTATTGGATCTCGCAATGTCGCGATTTTGGTAGACGGAGTTCCTGTTATTGGAAGATTAGGAGGATCTATTGATTTGTCTCAAATATCTTTGCAAAATGTCGAACGCATCGAATTGGTAGAAGGCGCACTTTCTAATTTTTACGGCAATAATGCAGCGGGAGGAGTTATCAACATTATTACTAAGAAAAGCCAAGTCAAACCCTTAGAAGCAAATATTTCGGGGCAGCTTGAGTCGATAGGTAGTCAAAATATTGAAGCAGGTATTGGATACAAAATGAAAAAAGCATCTTTGCGTATTCATGGAAGGTATTTTAATTACAATCAATACCCTATCGACAGTTTAAGAAGAACAGAAGAGGTAATACTTTCAGATGGAACAAAGATTACACAATCTATCTACCCTTTGAATCCCAAAACACAGGCGAGCTTAGGATCAGTTTTTAGATATCAGTTTGATGATCAATCTGACCTGACATTAAAGTATGATCGGATGCAAGAAGATGTAGATGATTACGGTGCCATCAGAAGACTGCAATTTAATCCGTATGCCAATGAAATCTTTTTCAACACAAAAAGAGAAGATTTATCTCTTAACTATAAGAAGAGTTGGGATCAATTGTATTTAGAATTTACGACAGCGTATAATCAATTTGACCGAATAGTAGACGAACAACGATATTATATCGAAACGGATTCCTTTGATATTGATTTGCAAAATCAAGACACGACGCACTTTGATAATTTTTTTAATCGCTTGGTTCTTTCCTATCCCATCAATGATCGCCTAAAGGTAAATGCAGGAATTAACTACAACAAAGAACGAGGATATGGAGATAGGATATTGGATCGCAATAATCTAAAAGATTCTACTCGAGCTTCTTTTACGGAAGTAGCACCATTTTTTGATTTTAATTACGATTTTTCTAAAGAACTAAAAGTTTCATTCGCCGGAAGGCAAACCATACATAGTACTTATCAAGGTAAATTCACTCCCTCAATTCAAGCTGTTTATAATCCGACAACTAAGTGGACCTTGAGAGGAGGTTATGCACAAGGTTATCGAAGTCCTTCTTTAAAAGAATTGTATTTGGAGTTTGTAGATGTTAATCACAATATTTTGGGCAATACAAATTTGCTTCCGGAAACCAGCCATGATTTTCGACTTGGAATGGACTATGAAATTTCAAAGGCTTTTAGCACATCCGTGAATGTATATCGCACTTTAATTGAAGAGCGCATTTCACTGTTCGAATATGAAACTTTAAAATTTAGATACGATAATGTGGATACTTACGAAGTGCGCGGTTTACAAGCAAGCTTAAGTATAAAGACAAGAAATGCTCAATGGGATAATTCATCCAATTTAGGTTTCTGGTCCACAAATTTGGACGATACCTCAGCTCCCGAATACGGGAGAGTTTTTGATTTTAATTCTAGCCTGCTTTACAAACTACCGATAAAGAATTTGACTGCTTTTATTAATTACCGTTTTAATGGAGAGCAACCCAACTATTCCATTCGAGACAACAATGTTCAGGTAAGTATTATTGAAGCTTATGCATTATTGGATTTCAGTTTGAATTATGCAATGACAAAACAAAGCGCAAAATTTACATTGGGAATTAAAAATCTGTTGGACATTGATAATACTGCGACAAGAGGAGGAGCGAGTACGGGGGTACACAGTGCGCAGGGCAGAAACGTGATTGGTCCAGGCCGATCTTTTTTCCTTCAAATGGCATATAATTTTAATTAAGGGCTGCACTCTTCTTTTAGAATTTTAGACAATTATATTATTTTGTCCTTATGAGAATTATCGTATTGGTATTTAGCTTTTTATTGGCCCTTGCTTCTTTGATTTTAACCTTCACTGTTTCAAATAGATTTTGGTGGACCTTATTAATTTCAATTCCAATTTTTTTGTGGGCTCTTTATGATGCCAATCAAAAAAAACGAGCCATTGTTCGAAATTTCCCAATCATCGGACGCTCGAGATATGTTGCCGAATGGCTGAGGCCAAAGCTCTATCAATATTTTGTTGAGCCTGATACAGATGGTAGACCTTTTAATAGATTGGATAGAAATATCATCTACCAACGTTCCAAAAATGTTAACGATACCACTCCTTTTGGAACGCAATTAAATATTTATGATGAAGGTTATGAATGGATTAATCATAGCATAGCAGCCATAGATCATCATAAGATAGAAGAAGACCCAAGAGTTATCGTTGGTGGAACTAATTGTAAACAACCCTATAGCATGAGTCTATTTAATGTTGCTGCAATGAGCTTTGGTTCTTTAAGTAAAAACGCGGTCATGGCTTTAAATGGAGGGGCAGCAATTGGCAATTTTGCGCACAATACTGGAGAAGGTGGCATTTCTCAATATCACGATAAGTTTAATGGTGATCTCATATATCAAATAGGTACAGGCTATTTTGGTTGCCGTACTGCTGATGGAAATTTCTCAGATGAACTGTTTGTGGAAAGAACCAGCAAGGACAATGTTAAAATGATTGAGATTAAATTATCTCAAGGTGCAAAACCAGGACATGGTGGAATTCTACCAGCTAAAAAAGCCACTCCTGAAATAGCTAAAATTCGAAATATCGAACCACATAAGGCTGTTTTGTCTCCTCCTTTTCATAGGGCATTTTCTACTCCAATAGGATTAATGAAGTTTATTGGTAAATGCCAAAACTTATCCGGTGGTAAACCAGTTGGTTTTAAATTATGCGTGGGTCAAAAATCAGAATTTATCGCTATATGTAAAGCGATGTTGGAAACGGGAATTAAACCAGATTTTATTGCTGTAGATGGAGGAGAAGGTGGCACAGGTGCAGCACCTTTGGAATTTAGCAATTCTGTCGGGATGCCTTTTATTGAAGGACTCAGCTTTGTTTATAATACTTTAATTGGCTTCGATATAAAAAAGGAAATTACCTTGATCGCCTCTGGAAAAATCGTTTCTGGCTTCCATATATTTAGAGCCATTTCTTTAGGTGCGGATGCCTGCAATTCTGCACGTGCAATGATGATGGCCGTTGGTTGTATTCAAGCATTAGAATGCAATCACAATACTTGTCCCACTGGAGTCGCAACCCAAGATCCGAGGCTTATAAAAGGTTTGGATGTTTCAGATAAAAAATATCGCGTAGCCAATTACCATAAGGAAACCGTAAAGAGTTTCATAGAATTAATGGCAGCCGCTGGAATCGATGATCCAGATAAAATTAATCGTTCTCATGTCAATCGAAGAGTCGACCGAAATCGTACCAAAGCTTATCACGAAATTTTCCCCTATTTGGCCGAAGGTTGCTTATTAAACAACGATTCGGTTCCGGTAGAATGGAGAAATGATGTAGCCATTGCAGATCCAAATTCTTTTGAGCCTAAATTCGAAAGTATTTACATCGAATCCGACTAATTTATGACAAAAATGAGACTGTTAAATTGTGGATTGATACCGTAGTTAATACTAAATTTGCAGCCCAATTTGAGACAAGTTATTTTAAGATCTTCTCGATAATTGAATTTATAAGCTAATGAATTCAATGAATTATCTGTTCATTGACAACAATCAATAAAATATAATGAGTGAATTGCGTGCTGCGCTAAAACAATATTTTGGCTTTGATGATTTTAAAGGAAATCAAGAAGAAATAATCCAAAGTGTACTAGATAATAAAAATACTTTTGTAATCATGCCAACTGGTGGGGGAAAGTCATTGTGCTACCAATTACCGGCATTAATGTCAGAAGGAACTGCAATTGTAGTATCTCCTTTGATCGCTTTAATGAAAGATCAGGTCGATGCGATAAGATCATATTGCAAAGATGATGCTGTGGCACACTTTTTCAATTCTTCACTCAATAAAACTCAAATTGCTCGAGTAAAAGATGATTTGTCATCAGGCAAAACTAAACTACTTTATATAGCTCCGGAAACTTTGACCAAACCAGATGTTAGGGCTTTCTTCGAAACGATAAAACTTTCATTTGTTGCTGTCGATGAAGCACATTGTATTTCTGAATGGGGGCACGACTTTAGACCAGAGTACCGACGCATTCGCGAAATGATTGACAGCATTGCTGATGAAATACCAAGTATAGCTTTGACCGCAACGGCTACTCCTAAAGTCCAGTCCGACATTCAAAAGAATTTGGACATAAAGGGAAATGTCTTTATCTCTTCTTTTAACAGAGACAATCTTTATTACGAGATACGACCCAAAAGAGATATTGAGCAAACCCAAAAGGCAATTGTTCAAATCATCAGAGGTATGAAAGGTCAATCAGGAATTGTTTATGTCTTGAGTAGAAAATCTACAGAAGAGGTAGCCAAAATTCTTCAGGTCAATGGGATAAATGCGCAAGCCTATCATGCGGGATTGGATGCCAAAACCAGAGCAAAGACTCAAGAAGATTTTTTGATGGATGATATTGACGTGATTGTGGCGACCATAGCCTTCGGAATGGGAATCGACAAACCCGATGTGAGGTTTGTAATTCATTATGACATTCCTAAAAGTTTAGAAAATTATTATCAAGAAACAGGAAGAGCGGGTAGAGATGGATTGGAAGGAAAGTGTTATGCATTTTATTCTTACAAAGACATTTTAAAACTCGAGAAATTTTTAAAGGATAAACCACTCGCCGAGCGAGAGATGCAAGGCCAATTGTTAGAAGAGGTCAGTGCATTTGCAGAAACTGGCTCATGTAGAAGAAAAGGAATTTTGCATTACTTCGGTGAGGTATTTGAAGAGAGCAATTGTAACACCATGTGCGATAATTGTAAAAATCCTAAGGAAAAAATTAGTGTCAAAAATGAATTAAAACTTGTTTTGGAAAGTGTGATGGAATTAAAAGAAAAATTCACAATCAAACCTTTGATTGATTTTGTTTTTGGCAATCACACACAAGAGATGAAGGACTTTGGATATACTAATAATAGACTTTTTTCGAATGGCAAGGATAAGGATGAGTTGTTTTGGCATTCACTGACTAGACAAGCAATGCTCAAAGGATTTTTAAAAAAGGAAATAGAAGAGTATGGCGTTTTAAAACTTACTCACGAAGGAAGAGAGTTTATTAAAAACCCTACCGATCAAGAAATTGTCATTAATCATGACTACTCCAAAATGACGGATGAAGAAATTTTAACTTCTGGTTCGAAAGGTACCGCTTTGGATGAAGCTTTGTTTAGGGAATTGTTAGACTTAAGAAAGAAGGAGTCAAAAAAACATAATGTTCAACCTTGGGTTATTTTTCAAGAGCCCTCTCTAAAGGATATGGCAACTTTTTATCCGATATCTGAAGAAGATATGCTAAACATAACGGGAGTTAGTATGGGGAAGGCAAAAAGATATGGAAGACCTTTTATGTATCTAATTAAAGATTATATCGAGTCGAATAACATAGAACGACCAGGTGATATGGTTGTCCGTCAGGTTGCGAATAAATCAAAAAACAAGGTTGTCATTATTCAAGGTATCGATAGAAAATTACCTTTCGACGATATTGCCAGCTCTGTAAAAATGGATGTCTCTAAATTGTTAGAAGAGATGAACGTTATTGTAGACTCAGGGACGAAGCTTAATATAGATTACTATTTAGAAGAACTGGTTGATGAAGAAGTGCTTGAAGATATTTTTGACTATTTTGGAGATGCCGAGTCAGACAGCATGGATACGGCTTTCGCCGAATTAAAAGAAGAAGATATAACCATGGAAGAGATCCAAGTTGCAAGAATAAAATATTTAACAGTTCACGCTAACTAGTCAGTTGAAAAAAATCATCATCATTAATGGCCCAAATCTAAATCTTCTCGGTAAGAGGGAGAAAGATATTTATGGTGATCAATCATTTGAAGATTTTTTTCATGCGCTTCAAATAAAATATCCGCAAGTCAACCTTAGTTATTTTCAATCCAATCACGAAGGTGTACTCATTGACAAACTACAAGAATTGGGATTTAGTTTTGACGGAATTATTTTAAATGCCGGAGGATATACCCATACTTCGATCGCGATTATGGATTGTATTAAGGCGATAAGTACGCCAGTTGTTGAGGTGCATATCAGCAATATTTACGAAAGAGAAAGTTTTAGACACAATTCTTATGTAGAATTGGTTGCAGTAAAAACAATCGTTGGTAAAGGTCTAAAGGGATATGATGATGCGATTAAAACAATACTGGATTTATAAACTTTTACCTGATTATATCTCAGAATCATGGTAAATCCCATTCAATAAAATCCATCCAATCCATCCAATCCATCCGTTGGTATAAATTGTTGATACATTGATCGTATGAAGTTTCTCGCGATCTCAAAGAAATCTAACTTCGAAATACAATTAAAATGTATGAAACTACTATTAACCAGCATTTTCTATTTCACCCTATCAATTCTTCTGGGTCAAAGTTCAAGTCTGACAGGTATTCTTCAAGACAATGAAGGAGAAGCAATTATCTTTTCAAACGTTGTTTTATATAACTCGGACAAGACGCAATTAGTAAAAGTCGAAACAACAAATGAGGATGGACAGTTCACTTTTACCAATATTGTTCCAGGCAGCTATATCTTGACAGCAAGCTATATCGGATATGGAGACATAAATAAAAATGTTGAACTTCTTGATGGTGATGACCAAGACCTTGGATTATTAATATTTCAATCAAAAGGAATTGAATTAGAAACAGCCGTGGTAACCGCGCAAAGGGCAATGGTGGAGGTTAAGCCCGATAAAACTGTATTTAATGTTGAAGGAACCATTAATAGTGCTGGAGATAATGGTTTAGGTTTACTTCGAAAGGCTCCGGGTGTACTTGTGGACAACAACAATAATGTAATGGTTTTAGGACGAAGTGGAATGCTATTTTACATAGATGGAAAGAGATTGCCACTATCAGGTGAAGAGTTGACCAATTACTTGCTTAATATTCCAGCGGAGCAAATTGATAGAATTGATATAATTTCCAATCCAGGAGCTAGATATGAGGCCGAGGGAAATGCAGGGATCATTGATATAATACTAAAAAAGCAAAAAAATACTGGTTATAATGCGAAGTTAAATTCAAATGTCACACGTGGGAGGAGAACGCGTGCCAATCTTAATTTATCCGGAAATTACAGAAACCAAAAGTTCAATGCTTTTGGTACCCTAGGATATTCATACAATCAAAATTGGAATCGTATGTTTTTTGACAACTTTCAAAACACATTGTTTATGAAAGAAAGTAATGTCATATACAATGATTTTTGGGGATCGAATTACAGAATTGGAACGGACTTTTTTTTATCGGATAATCATACCCTTGGGTTTATTATATCGGGAGGAGATACCGATTTAAAAACAGACGTAGAAAACCGAATACAAATTTCTAATATCTCTACACCTACTCAATTAGACAGTGTTTTATTTGCTGATAATGTAGCTTCAGGAGTTAGAAATCAAAACACATACAATCTTAATTATGTATTTAAAAAAGCGGACAACCGATTAAACTTTGACTTGGATTACGGGAGGTATGACAACGAAACTTATTGGGATCAACCAAATTTGTATTTCACCGATCTTAACCAAACTCAAGCCCTTAGCGAAGTCATCACCAATTATAACACTCCCGTAGAGATTAATATTTATACAGCAAAAATTGATTTTGAAAAAGAGGCTTTGGGCGGCAAAATCGGTATTGGATCGAAATATAGCAATGTTGATACGGACAATACTTTTTTGTTTTACGATGTTTTAAATGATCAATCTATACAAAACAATCAACGCTCAAATCGATTTGAGTATTCCGAAAAGGTAATCGCAGGATATTTAAGTTATGCTCGAAAATTAAATGACAAATGGAATATGATTTCAGGTCTAAGGGTGGAAAAGACAAATAGTAATGGTTATTTAACTGCTTTCGATCCTAATCTTCAAGAAGATCCTGTAATTCAGGATTATGTCAATTTTTTTCCTAGTGGAGGACTAACTTATATCCATAAACCTAACAAAACTTATACATTAAATTTTGGACGAAGAATAAATCGTCCAAATTATAATGTGCTCAATCCTTTTAGAACTCAATTGAGTGAAATTTCATTCGAGAAAGGAAACGAAAAACTCTCACCAGAAATAGTAAACAATGTGGAACTGGGTTATACTTTCAACTACCGATATAATTTTAAGCTAGCATATAGTTATACAACAAATCAGATAACTAGACTTATTGCACCTGATAAAACTGACTTAAGAGCAAGTTTTATCACTTGGGAGAATCTTGCCGAGCAAACTGTCATCAACTTTAATATTTCTGCTCCTTTTACAGTTAGTCAGAAATGGAGTTTGTTTCTTAATCTGAATGCTTCTCACATTGATAATCAAGCTGATTACTCGGATGGAGACGGAGGAATCGTTGATATTCAAGTTTTCACTTACAGTATTTTTCAGCAATCAACTTTTGATTTAGGAAAAGGCTTCAAAGGAGAAATTAGTGGTTGGTTTGGTGGACCCGGTGTTTGGGGCGGGGTCTTTAAATATGATTCAAGTTATTCCTTGAATTTAGGACTCCAAAAGAAATATGATCGTTTAAGTTTCAAGCTTAGTGCTCAAGATGTGACTTTCCAATCTGGATGGTCCGGAGCATCTGAATTTAATGGATTACGAGGAGAAGGAAGAGGCAATTGGGATAGCAGAACCGTGGGACTGAGCATCTCTTACGATTTTGGAAATTCTAAAATTAAAGCGAGTCGTAAAAGAAAGACAGGAATGGAATCAGAATCTGGAAGAGTAAATAACGGATAAGGGATTTATTTTAATCCTAAGAATTTCTGATTTTTCACTGAGTGGTAACACAACGCAGCGGCAATACATTGTTTAAGCTGATCTTTGGGAAGACTCTCATCTAGGTTAAAAAGTAGTGCTCTTTTATTTTCGTATTTAAAAAGGTCGCCAAAAACTTCTTTAAAGCTGACAACTAACTTGCTAGTGCACTTGAAATATAATCCAAATTGATTTGGATTCTTAGCTTTCCAATCCATCCGAATCGTACTGCCCTTTTTTACCAAGTAACTTGGTTCGCCCCATTTTAAAGTTTCTTCTATTTTTTCAATCTTAAGATCTTTCGCAGTATCTAAAATCAATCTTCTTAATTCTTTTAATCGCTTTTTGATTTTAGGCGAATACGAATTGAGTTTTTCTTGAACCGCCGGATTAGACTCGATGATCATATCACAGCTTTTTTTCTAAGGACGACAAAACACTTTTTACCAATGCCTCTATTTGAACATAAGTAGGCATGTCTTTACCTTGATAAACAAACATTAATTGCATTTGCTTTTGATGATCGATCAATTTGGATTTTGCCTCCAAACAATTTATTCTAAAAGCCTCCCTGACCAATCTTTTGATTCTGTTTCGGTCAACGGCCTTTTTAAAATTTTTCTTAGGAACGCTAACCGCAAATAGAGTCGGATGTTTTTGTTCATTAAGCTCCTCAATTATGTAAGCCATTTTGAGAGGGTATTTACCCATAAAGGCACCTTCCTTAAAAAGTCTATCAATAGACTTTCGACTCTTTAAACGCTCAGATTTGGATAAGGTCTTTTTCAACACAATATGAAGTTAGCGCAAATAAATAATCGAAAATATTTTAGCTGAAGTCATTTTTAAAACTTCCACTCTTTTGAGTGAGAATGTATTTATTTTAGGTTGAAATAGTTGCAACATACAAGCAACAAATTTGTTTTAATACATAGACAATCACAAAATAAAAGATGGATAAAATCCAAGGAATACCTACCACAGAAAAGCAGAGAATTGTCATTATTGGGGCCGGTTTTGCAGGATTACAGTTTGCCAAGTCTTTAAAGAAAAATGATTTCCAAATCATTCTACTTGACAAAAACAACTATCACCAATTTCAGCCCTTGTTTTATCAAGTAGCAACGGCAGGATTAGAGCCGAGTGCCATTTCCTTTCCGATAAGGAAAGCATTTCAAAACCGTAAAGATGTACATTTTAGAATAGCAACATTAGAAAAAGTTGCTTCGGATCAGAATACAATTTCAACAAACATTGGATCATTAGAATACGATCATTTGGTGATAGCTATGGGCGCTGACACCAATTATTTTGGCAACAAAAATATCCAGGAAAAAGCTGTTCCAATGAAATCTCTTTCAGAGGCAATAGAACTCAGAAATGTGATTTTGGGAAATTTCGAAAAAGCCTTAAATGAATCAGAAGAATCAAGGGTAAGAAGCTTATTAAATTTTGTGATTGTTGGAGGAGGGCCGACAGGTACTGAGTTAGCAGGAGCTTTGTCAGAAATGAAAAACAATATTTTACCTAAGGATTATCCAGAATTGGATTTTAGTATGATGCATATCTATTTGCTCGAAGCAAATGACAAGATTTTAAATGGATATTCTGAAATCTCATCCATAAAAGGAAAAGCCTATTTGGAAAAACTGGGAACAAAAGTTTTAACTGAAACTTTTGTAAAGTCTTATGATGGGAGAAATGTAGAATTGGCCAACGGAGAATCGCTTCAAACTGACACTTTGATTTGGGCGGCAGGTGTAAAAGCAAATCCAGTCAATGGTTTGAGTGAAGAAGTTTTAGGACATGGAGGTCGACTGAAGGTGAACCAATTCAATAAGTTAAATGGTCAACGTAATATTTATGCAATTGGAGATATCGCATTGATGCAATCAGATGAATATGAAAAAGGTCATCCTCAAGTTGCTCAAGTTGCCATTCAGCAGGCTGAATTATTAGCAAAAAATTTAAGACGAGATCAAAAAAATCAGGGATGGAAAGAATTTAATTATAAAGACAAAGGATCCTTGGCAACTATAGGTAGAAATCTTGCAGTAGCTGATTTGCCTTGGTTTAGTTTCCAAGGATTTTTTGCTTGGGTGCTTTGGTTGTTTGTTCACTTGATGGCTATACTAGGAGTAAAAAATCGACTATTCGTTTTTATAAATTGGGCATGGAGTTACCTCACCTATGACCAATCTTTACGATTACTAATAAATCCCAAAAAACAAAGCTAAATCTTTGCTTGTATCGTATATCAAAGAAGGTTTTACTTCGTTTAAAAGTGGAAACAATGTAGTTTTGTATCATGGTCCAAACCCATAAACTTACATATCAATACGATGGCAATAATCAGTTTAGTTTTCCAGATTTAAGCTGCGCCTCTGGAGAGATACTTTTGATTTTGGGAAAATCAGGAATCGGAAAATCAACCTTATTAAATCTGCTTGGAGGATTGATGCCTTCTAGATCTGGTGAGATTTTGATTGACGATACCAAGATTAGTGATTTAAGTTTGAGTAAACTCGATAAATTTAGAGGATCCAATATTGGGATTGTTTTCCAAAAGCCTCATTTCATTTCTTCTATAAGCGTAATCGAAAATTTATTGTTGACTCAAAAATTAGCGAAAGTCGGTGTTGATAAAAATGTGTGTTTGCAAATTTTGGAAGATTTAGGGATTGCAAAAAAGGCCAATGCCAAAATTTCCAATTTGTCTGAAGGAGAGAAACAAAGGGTGTCTATTGCAAGAGCCATTGTTAATAAGCCAAAACTGATATTGGCGGATGAACCAACTTCTGCATTAGATGATGAAAATTGTCAGAAAGTAGTGGACCTTTTAAACCAACAAGCTAAAAAAATTGGAGCGGCTTTAATGATTGTTACTCATGACAAAAGATTAAAGGACATCATTGATAACCAAATCATTTTATCATGAGTCTATTAAAACTAGCTTGGAAAAATATCATTGCTAATCCTTGGACATTAGTTCTTAACCTAATTTTGTTTGCATTGGGTATTGGCTTGATTAACTTTTTATTGCTTTTTAATGATCAAGTAAAAGAAAAATTCGAAAGCAATCTGGCTCAAATAGATATGGTGATTGGAGCCAAAGGAAGTCCATTGCAAATGATACTTTGTAGCATGTATCATGTTGATAATCCAACTGGTAATATTAAGATTGAAGAAGCCAAGCCTTTTTTAAATCCCAAACATCCGCTTATCAAAATGGCTGTTCCGTTATCTCTTGGGGACAATTATAGATCTTATCGCATTGTAGGTACTACCTATGACATCCTAGATCTATACAACGCCAAAGTAGGGCAAGGAAACAAATGGCTACATGATGAGGAAGTTACAATAGGTGCAATCGTTGCCTCAAAAACAGGATTAAAGATTGGTGATAAGTTTGTCAGTAGTCATGGATTTGAAGAAGATGAAGACTTGGCACATGATCACTCGGCATTAAAAGTTGTAGGTGTTCTAGAACCCACCGGATCCGTGATAGATCAATTGATTTTAACCAATACCGCGACAATTTGGAATGTTCATGCGCACGAAGGCGAAAGCCACGATCATCACGATCATGAAGAACATTCTCATGATCACGATCATAATCATGACAATAGCGTGGAGGATTTATTAAATCATCCTGAAGAAGAGATCACAAATATTTTGATAAGATTCAAAAACAAAAAGAACTTTCAGTCATTGAGCATGCCAAGGAATATCAATGAAAACACGGATTTAATGGCAGCTTCTCCAGCGTATCAAATTAATAACTTAAACGCCAATATTGGGGTAGGTACCAATGCCTTACGATATTTAGCTTTGCTCATTGCCTTTGTGTCTGGTTTGAGCATTTTTATAAGCTTGTTTAAATCACTCCAAGAAAGAAAATATGAATTGGCATTAATGCGGGTAAACGGAGCATCTCCAGGCCAGTTGGCTTGGTTGATTTTATTGGAAGGATTGGTGCTAGCCATTTTGGGATTTGTCCTTGGTATAATTGTAAGTCATCTTGCTTCGGCTTTGATGGGTCAAGCTATGAGTGATGCTTATCAGTATGATTTTAGCGCGTGGAAGTTTGGACGCAATGAGGCCAAACTATTGATCGCATCTTTGCTTATTGGTATTGTTGCGGCATTGATTCCTGCTTTTAAAGCTTTTAAAACGGATATTAGTAAAACATTGAGCGGTAAATAACGTCTCCTTGGTATAAAGGTTTTTAAATGAAGATTACAAACGGCATTTTGATCATTTTTTTGGCTGTGACAAGTATCGCATTCGCGAATGCGCAAGAGACCAAAGAAATTATTGAAAACGTTGACTTCAAAGAAGAAAAGAAGAAGAATGTTTGGCGTACACTCGGAAAAATAAGTTACAAAAAACAGTATAATGAGATCATGGGATTTAAGGTGGATGTCCCTGTTTTTTCTGATGATGTTAAAGCTTTAGAAGGAAAAGAGATCGAGGTCAAAGGATATATTATTCCAGTCGAAGGTTACAAGAGTCATAAAGAATTTATTTTCTCTGCCTTTCCATACAATATGTGTTTTTTCTGCGGAGGTGCAGGTCCCGAAACAGTGATGGAAGTAGAAGCAATGGATCCAATAAAATTTAGATCCGAATCCATAAGAATAAAAGGAAAATTGAAGTTAAACGCTGAAGACATCAATAACTTGATGTACAAGATCGTGGATGCACAAATGATAAAAGATTAGTCCCTGATTTAACTAAACAACTTTTTCCATCCTATTACACAAATCACAATGACAAGCAAAAACCCTATTAAAAACCATTGAGCCGGTAGGAAGGTGATGGCAATGATATGCGTTTTTTCGAGTACCCACATAAATGCAATTAGCGCAGTAAGAATCATTACCAATCCGGATAATTTTCCAAAGCCAGGAATATCTTCAAAACATACATTTCTACGTATAAGGTAAAGTGTCAAAATCATGGAGAGTATAGGCAGTATTTGAGTATAAATATTTGCGTCAAATACACTTTGCCGTTCAAAAAGAAATAGATAAACATTTAGCGTAATCGCAAATATGCCTGGTAAGGTAGTGAAATAAGCCAATAAAGAATATAGATAATTCCACGGAGTGGCCGTGCCCTCTTCCTTTCCAAAAATCCAAGCTAAAAAGGCAACCAAAGGAATGGCTAAAAAATAAAATAAAATCCAAGATGGGTTATTTCCTATGGCTTCAAAACAATCTCCAAGGGTCATGTCATATTTATTTAAGCCTCAAAATAAATAAAAGAAAATTAGACACCCATAAATAGACGAATCGGATCTTCTAGTTGTTCTTTAACCCTAACTAAGAATGTAACAGAAGTACTCCCATCGATTACTCTATGGTCATATGACATCGCCAAGTACATCATAGGTCTGATTTTTACTTCACCATCGACATTAACTGGCCTTTCTTGTATCGTGTGCATCCCTAATATGGCGGATTGTGGACGATTTAGTATCGGAGTACTCATCATCGATCCGAAAATCCCTCCATTGGTAATCGTAAAAGTGCCACCTTTCATTTCATCCAAAGTCAAATCTCCTGATCTCGCTTTACCAGCAAGCTCTTTAATTTTAAATTCTATTTCATGTAATCCTAAAGATTCACAATTATGCACTGGTGGTACAACCAAACCTGTTGGGGTCGAAATTGCAATTGAAATATCTGTATAGTCATGATAAATCAATTCGTTGGTTTCTTCATCTATGATAGAATTTACATCTGGAAATTCTAATAATGCATTTGAACAAGCTCTTGTAAAAAGAGACATGAAGCCAAGTTTGATCCCAAATTTGGCAATAAATTCTTCTTGATATTTTTTTCTAAGTTTTTTAATTTCTGTTAAATCCACTTCGTTAAAAGTGGTTAACATGGCAGTTGAATTTTTAGCTTCCACCAATCTGCTGGCTATCGTTCTTCTCATTCTGCTCATTTTCTTTCTACTCGATCCACGACTAAAACTGCCTGCTCTCAGCGAAGGACTTCCAGTTGCCGTACTTGGTGTTGAAGGAGCGGGAGGCGCTTTGGGAGTGCTGCTGGCAGCTTTTGTAGCATCTTCCTTCGTGATTCTACCATCCTTTCCTGTTCCTTTAACACCGCTAGGATCCACATTCGCTTCCCTTAGTATTTTTGCTGCTGCAGGAGAAGGGTGTCCTGTTGCGTGATTACTAGTTTGCGTTTGAGCCTGAGCTGGTGGCTCTGGATCTTTTGCTGCGGGTGCACTGGTAACTTCTTCTTTGGCTCCAGCTGGAGCTTCGACACTGGTATCAATTTTCGCTACTAAGGCTCCGATTTCGAGATCATCTCCTTCGGCAGCAACATAAACCAATTTGCCCGATGCTTCAGCTGGAAACTCCAAGGTTGCTTTGTCGGATTCAAATTCACAAATTGGTTCGTCGATGTTTACATAATCTCCGTCTGATTTTAACCATTGCGATAAGGTTACTTCAGTAATTGATTCTCCAATTGTGGGAACTTTCATTTCGATGATACTCATAAGAGTTATTTTGATTTATCCCTAAAAATAAGGGCTTCTTAGCTTTGAACCTTCAAAATTTGTGATCATTAGTTCATTTAATTAGATTCACTATAAATAAAAATTAGATAAGTCTAAAAAAATAAATTGTAGTTTGTCGAAAAGACTATTTTAATTCAACACATAGCATTAGTTTTGTAAAGTGAAAAAGCTACTTACCACCATTCTGCTATGCGCTTTTCTAATTACTCTATTTAGCCAAGATATCGAGCGTAAATCCTTGACCATAAAACGTACCGAGTCACGAATAGATTTAGATGCTTACGCAAATGAAGGCGATTGGCTGACAGCTGATATTGCCACTGGATTTACTCAATTTGATCCTAATCCTGATTCGCTCCCTTCACAAAAAACTATTGTTAAACTCCTTTATGATAACGAAGCGATCTATGTCTTTGCTCATTTGCATGACACTAGTCCGGATTCAATTTTAAGAGAATTAACCCTGAGAGATAATACAGGAAATGCTGACTGGTTTTCTATTTCCTTTGATTCTTATAGAGATGGTCAAAACTCATTGTCCTTTGCGGTTACTTCCGCTGGAGTTCAATTAGATGTCAAATATTCAAATCAAGGGGAAGATAGTACCTGGGATGCAGTATGGGACAGTAAGGTTAGGATAGGTGAAGATGGTTGGTATGTAGAATTAAAAATTCCTTATTCCGCACTCAGATTTAGTGATTCGAACGAGCAGCTTTGGCGAATGCAAATCATGCGGAATATCCGAAGACATCGTCAAACAAATTTTTGGAATCGAATGGATCCTAATATAGATGGATTTGTTAATCAGTTTGGAGTTTTAGAGGGATTGGAAAACATAAAATCTCCATTGCGACTAAGCATAAACCCATTTGTCATTGGATATGTAAATACGGTCAAAGATCCTGAGGCTAATCCAGAGAAAGATAGCGGAACGGCCTGGGGCGCAGGGATGGATTTGAAATATGGAATAAATGACGCTTTTACTTTAGATATGGCATTGATTCCTGATTTTGGACAGACCCAATCAGATAACCAAGTTTTAAATCTTGGCCCATTCGAGCAATTCTTTGAAGAACGAAGACCCTTTTTTACGGAGGGCACTGAGTTGTTTTCGAAAGGGGATTTATTTTATTCTAGAAGGGTAGGTGGAACTACTTTCAGATCTGCCGAACTTGCTGATAACGAAACCATTGTTAACGAACCTGCTGTGACTCAACTTTACAATGCATTAAAACTTTCGGGCAGAACTTTTAAAGGAACTGGTCTTGGATTTTTTAATGCAGTGGAAGCACAAGAAGAGGCTATCATAGTCAACGATAATGGGGAAGAAAGGGAGGAGATAGTCAATCCTCTAACCAACTACAATGTCTTTGTTGTTGATCAAAATCTTCCAAATAATTCTTCATTGGCATTGGTGAATACCAATGTAACTAGACAAGGGAGTTTTTATGATGCGAATGTAACTGGATTGCAGGGAAATTTTCGTAGTAAAAATCAAACTTGGGGCTTGGATGTGTTTGGGGCAGTTAGCCAGCAGTTTTATGAGGACGAAACTGAACGGGGAGGAGCATATGCTGTGGAGTTAGGAAAAATAAGTGGTAAATGGCAATATAACGCATACGCGAATGTAGAGTCTGACACCTACGATATAAATGATTTAGGACTTTTGTTTAGCAATAACGAATTTTCATACGGAGCAAGTTGGCAATTCAATCAATTTACACCTACAAAAAAGCTAAATCGATACAATATAAATGGACAAATTCGATTTGAGCGTCTGTATCGACCAAATGCATTTACAGCTACTAGCTTTAACTTGAATACTTTTTTCTTCACCAAAAAATTCTTTGGTTTTGGCTTTTTCACAGGAGGGCAACCAATAGACGCTCATAATTATTTTGAACCGAGGACAGGAGATTTTGAAACTTTTTCGAAAGTACCAGCCTTCCAATACATTGGTGGCTTTTTATCTTCAGATTACAGAAAAACATTGGCCTTAGATGTAAATGTGGTTATGGGTAATTCATATAGTAGAGGTGTTCGCTACCGTAATTATAGAGTTTCTCCGAGATGGAGAGTTAATGATCGAATCTTACTCACTTTAGCAGGTAATTTTGAATTAGGGAAAAATCAAATAGGCTATGTCAATCGAAATGGTTATGATGATGACATTCCAGAAATTGGAAGTGACGACATATTGTATGGTTTAAGAGATAGATATACTTGGAATAACTCTTTTTCAGCTAGATATGTACATAGCAATACAGCATCGGCAACAGTATTTATCCGACACTATCAGGATCGCGTAAGATGGCATGACTTAGGAAAACTAAACGACGCAGGATGGACTGATCCGATAGCTTTTGATGGTATAGTTGATAATGTACCTGTTTTTGACCGAAACGTAAATATTTTTAGTCTGGACTTTCAATTCACCAAAAGATTTGCTCCAGGAAGTGACATCATCTTCTTTTGGAAACAACAAATATTTGGTAGTGATGAAGAATTTGAAAGAAATTATTTTCAAAATTTGATTGGCCTAAATGATCACTTTAGAACCAATAGCGTTTCACTGAGAATAGTATATTTCTTAGATTATCAACGTATCGAAGCTTTGCGCAAAACTCCTTATTAAACTCTTATTATTTTTTTTGAAGCTTTTCTTCGTATAGATTTATCCAGTCTTTCATAGACATTTTCTTCATGAGTTCTCCTACCAAATCATAAGGTATATCATCTAATTTTTTAAATCTTACACAGCTTTTACCCATGTCCAATTTGTACTTACTTCTCTTGGCATATTCTTCCTGAAACCAATTTAGAATTTTGGGTTCTGCATACATACCCATATGGTATAAGGCAATAAAATTTTTCTGATTAGCCAAATTGGCAAACGGAAGAGGAGTGTCTTTTTTACAATGGTATCCCTGAGGGTACGCCTTAAGCGGAACCACATATCCTGGCATTCCATAATTCAATTGTTCTTCAAAACCTTTCGGTAAGTTATCCAAAACGGTTTTTCTTAATTTATTGAAAGTTTCTAAACGTTCCTCCGGGATGTTGGCTATGTATTCTTCAATGTTTTTTGGTTTGGACATCTTGGTTTTTTCCTGAAGTTAATTGACCCATGTTATTCACACAAGATTATAGATTATTTTATTTCATTGAGAAATTCTGCAAATCGAATTCTCGCTCCTAATAAAATATTGAAAGCAATGAATGATCGGTTTTTGTGAGATTTATGAAATTGCATTGGTCGAAGGTCAATACCAGCAGCGAAATCAAATGCCATAAAATCTAATGCATTAATCTTAAAATTCGGAAGAATAGAAAGGCTAGGTACAACATTATTAAACTCGGCCTTGATATCCTCTTGTATTTCAGGATAAGGTCCATATTGATAAATAGTGGATTTGGCTGAATTTAGATAATTGAATTTAAGCATTGCTCTAATTGAAAAATTTTTGTGGATTTTTGACAGCTTATAATAAGCTCCAATCCCAAGGGTCATGTATGAAATACGGAAATTTTGATACCCTAAATCATTTAAGTTTACAAGACCAGTAGTGTCAATTAATTTTGCTGTTGGTTCTTGACGTGTGAAGTCTGCCATAGCCAGTCCCAAAGTGACGGCCCATCTCAATTTATGTAGGTACTTTGAACTGCCACTTAATCCCAATTCCAAATCACCTTTTCCAGAATAATTATATGAAATCAAGTTGTCGCTCAGGATCAGTTCATCCGATAAAAAAGTATGTGCTCCTTGAATGTTGCCATGCATTTCAATTTGGGAAAATAAACTACTCATTGAAAAAGCCATCAATAGTAACGAGAGAATGAGATTTTGGTACGAATTGAAAAGCAGTAGTGAATTGGACATAAATAAAGTACAAACATGATTATTTTACAAACGTAACCATTTCCGAAGTCAGTTAGCGGGCTTCTTAATTTTAAAAATTTCAAATGAATAAAAGAATACCTTACTTAAATTTTTGCATTGTTTTTTTTCTTATAACAGCATTTTCTCAAACTAACTTAAAAGCTCAATGTTTTGCAGGAGATATGACTTCTACAGGGATGGTGGCTGTTCCGGATGGAGATACTTTTGATTTGATGATGTCCAATGAGATGGTCCCAACTGGAAATACTTGGTGTTGGTTTCTAGATAACACTAATTCAAATGGTACAGGTGGATTAGAACAGCCGGTAGTAATTACAGGAATTACTGGCATGGAAACTTGGGATAATGATTTATCCGGAATTCTTAGTGCAAACGGTCTGCCGCGATTGGAGGGAGTCTGGATTTTCAAAGGAGCAATTTTTACAGATCCCATGGATCCACTAAACAGTTTTTGTGATGTGACAGTAGATTCACTAATTGTTGAATTTGGTCCAGTCATGATGACGACTTGTTCGGCAGGAACAATGACCACCATAGGAGAAACTACTGTTTGTAACGGTGAAACATTTAGTGTAATAACCGAAATGACTGATATTCCAACGACAGGCGGACTTGCGTGGAGTTTTGATGATGCTTTAGGTGGTTCGGGAGGACAGGCAGGCGGATTTATATTGCTAAATGTAACAGGAAATGAAACTTATGATAGTGATCTAAATGGAATCATGTCTGGGAATGGATTAGATGCACTAAGTGGAACTTGGGTGGTTAAATCTAGTGTCTATGAATTGGCTGGGAATCCATTAGCTACTGTTTGTGATGTGTCGACAGATTCTTTGATTGTGAATTTTAATCCACAGATAAATATAAGTTTAGATAATCCATTTAATACTTATGTAATTGCAGATGTTACTGGTGGGGTAGCACCTTATGAATATTTATGGACCAACGGCGAAACTCAGGATACTGTTTTCAATCTTGAGGACGGAATCTTAACACTCCAAATAACAGATGCCAATGGTTGCATGCAAACAGAAACAATAACTTTGATGAATACTTCAATAGATGAGGTTAAAGGACTAGAATCATTTGAAATTAGTCCAAATCCTTCGGATGGAATCAGTCATTTAAACATGACTTTCGATCAAGCACAGAATATCGAGATTCGCGTACTAAATATGGAAGGAAAACTTTTGTCAGTTGTTGCCTCCGAAAAGTCTAAGGGTAGGATTTATCCAATTGATTTATCCCAGTATAATTCGGGAGTTTATTTGATTCAAGTGATAACATCAGATGCAAAGTTTGCAGAAAGAATAATTAAAAGATAAGATCAAAATATAACTATTGGAAAGGGGACATTAGATGTCCCCTTTTTTTATACCAGCTTCATAAGTTTTTCTAAAAAATGATATTCAACACCGAAGGTTTTTCGAATTTGTTGAATTTTTTCCAAAACACTTTTAGGAAATATTTCAACTGATTGTTGAAAGGTCGCTACGATGAGGAGATTTTTTGGTGTATGGCTGGTCGAGATAAATTCCATTACGTTTGTTTTGTATCCAAAGCCTTCTAATATCAAAGCCCTTATAGTGTCCGTAACTATTTCGGCTTGTCTTTCTTTGAGAATGCCGTATTGAAGAATGGAACCAACATCTGGAGTTAGTTTCATTTGTTTTCGGACTTGTTTGTGACAACAAGGCGAGCAAACTATAATCTTAGCTTTTTTATTTATTCCAGCAGCGATGGCATCATCTGTCGCGGTATTACAAGCGTGAAGTGCAATTAGTATATCAGAAGACTCAATGCTGGATGTTTCAATATTACCTTCATGAAAACTCAGATCATTGTATTCTAAAGATCGCGCAATAGCATTACACTGCTCTACAAGATTGGATCGAATCTCTATACCTTTTATAACTGGTTCGTGGTTTTTTCTATTTTTCAAATGATCATATAAGGCAAAAGTTAGATACCCTTTACCAGAACCCATATCACTTACCGTGTATTTATCAGGTAAGTTTGCTTTTTCAATAATTGGATCAATTATTTCTATAAACTTGTTTATCTGTTTGAATTTATCTTGTTTGTCTTTTAAAACTTTTCCATCCACACTACTAATGCCAAGATGATACAGATATGGAGATTTTGAGGAGACCAATCTATTCTTTTGGTGATCATGTTTGAGGTCAAGAATTTTTTCCTTTCCTAATATTTTGGATTTGATTTTTGTCTTTCCTTTTTCAGGATAAGAAAAGTAGTGCTCGATTTTGGTGTCGTGCAGATCTGCTTGAGCAAAATTATTTTCAAGTTGCTCATCAATTATCTTAAGGGAAGTTTCTAAATTGTAATTTTTGGTGAGGTCATTGGTCGAATATCGATAAACAAATGATAATCTAAAACCAGCTTTAAGTTGAACTGGCCGAATGATTATTTTTTTTAAGTCATCCGCTTTGTTCTTTTTATTTATCAATAAAAGTCGGACAAATGTATTTTCGTCAATACATTTTTTAATGATTTGTAAAAACTCTTTTTTCTTCTCGCTATTCATCAAGGTAAAGATAATCAGGTCCTCAAGTTATCTTTTCGGATTTAAACAATAATGACTTTTCTTGAACTGAAAATACTTAGGATTAAAATCGTCCGTATTAAGAGTTTTAAAAGGACCCAAAAAGGCACTTGGGTTTTCTTTTTTAATGTAGTCTTGAGAATTTTTAGTGTAAAACACAGTTTTATACTCATTCCTTTCTGCTGCTAACAATGCTGATTCAAATGGTATTGCCCATTCCATTTTTAGTGTTCCTTTTAATCTAACATAAGCAGGGACCACTGATTTTTCGCATTTCGCGAATGCGAGCTTATTATTTAACCAATTTATTCGCTGAGTGTATGCAGTGGATGAAAGCGTAATTCTTGTAAAGCAGATCATCAATATCAAAGGTATGATCAACAAGTATTTACTTTGAACCCTTTCAGATATATAAATGTGTTTTAAAAAAGGATAAGTAACAAATACGGACAAACAGGTATAACTAGATTCTCGATAAAACATTCGAATGCCTTCCGGATTGCCAAGGTGTACGACAAGGATGAAAACAAGAAAACTCGCCATAAGAAATATAGCACGAAGCCAATTTCGATACTTAAAAAAAATGAATAAGTTGACAATGAGTAGAAAAAATATAGTCTGATAAAAGAATGGAATTTCAACTATAAATACCTCATGTGCGTATAAATCAAACCAATTTCGAGAGCTTAGGTTTTCCCAAAATTCTTTGCTTTTTGCTGCATCATACCAAGTCGTAAAGAATTGATTTCTTACCAACCATGTGATCACAAAAACGATCGGTAAGAAAATAATTTCTTTGCTCAGCTTTTTGTTTTCTAATACATCATCCTTGATCATATAGAAAAAGGGAAAAAGAACCAATGGATGAAAAAATACTGCAGCGACAATAAAAAAGGCACTTAGAGCATATTTGAAAAGGAGTTTCTTAGAATTTTTGTAAACCACAAAAGCAAGAAGGACAGTTAGTATACCTTGTAATAGATCAGACGAACACCAATAAAAGGTTTCGGAACAACCTAAAAGGACGGTAAAAAGTACCAGCATAGAGAATACTTTATCTCGATAAACCCAATGACATATCGAGAAAACAATTATGTGATATAAGGGAAAAGAGATAGAAAACAATTTGGCCAAAGTAGCCATGCTCAGATTCAGTTTTAAAGCGATAAAAGGAAGAAGCCTAAAAATTATCGAAGGCCATCGATTGGTCATCACTTCGATTTTTTGATCATTGACTAAAAGAAATAATTGAAACGCTGGATCAGAAAAATATATTCGTTCTCTATAGAATATGATTGAAAGAATAAAAATTAAGGTAAAGCAAACGCCACCTAATATGCTGATATAATATTTTCTTAACCAGTCCAAGATTTGTTAAAGATAGCTATTGCAATATTGATCATCTGGACAACCAGCCAATAACATGTTTGCTGTCTATTTTCCATTTACCATTAACAAAAAGCAAAGGGATGGTGCTTCTGGACTTTTGAGAATGTCCATTGTTTTGAGAAACCATTTCTATTTCCCCATCTCTAACCGAAGAAATAATACCGACGTGACCGAAAGAGTTTGTAGCATCAGGTCCAAATACCAAAATGGCATTTTCTCTAGGTTGGTAAAAACTATAATTACGATATTGGTTTAATCCCCTGGCTTCGTTGAAGCCTCCATCACTTACATTCCAATCAAAAAATTCTTTAGCATGCCCATAGCTTTGCTTCATTTTGTGATTGTAATATTCGTAATAAAATCTTTTTACAAATTCTACACACTGAAACTTTAAACCTAAGTTGTAACCATCTGCTGTCACATGACGACCATATACGGAACTTAAAGATCCGTTATGATAAACCGCAACGCCCAGATGATTGTCTATTATTTTGACATCGTCCAAAGTTGTTCGATCGGGATTTGATTTAAAAGTTTGAACCTTACTTTTCTTCTTGGTTCTTTTAGGCGGATTGTTTTTACGTTCTGGAATTTTTGGAATCCATTCTTTGACCTCGATTTTATCCATGACTGTGTCTGGGATAAAAAAGTATCCGATTCCACCTAGAATTAAAATCGTGATAAATAAAGCCTGGATTTGAGTTTTTTCCAAATTAAGAATCCGCTGGTTTAAATGTTGAGTCTAGAAATAATTCTTCCATTTGGATGTTGTCAATTTTTGATGGGGCATCTATCATCATATCCCGACCTTGATTGTTTTTAGGAAAGGCGATAAAATCTCGAATTGAATTTTTACCATTGAGCACTGCACACAATCGATCAAATCCAAAAGCAATACCACCATGAGGTGGTGCTCCATATTCAAAAGCTCCTAATAAAAATCCAAATTGAGCTTCCGCTTCTTCTTTGGTAAATCCTAACAAATCAAAATTCTTGGATTGTAGTTCTCTATCATGAATCCTAATCGAGCCACCACCGATTTCAACACCGTTGATAACCAGGTCATACGCATCAGCTTTGAGGCTTTTCATAGTTGCGTGATCACCATTCATCATGCGAGAAATTTCTTCTTTTTTAGGAGAGGTAAACGGATGATGCATCGCATGAAATCGCTCAGAATCTTCATCCCATTCTAATAGAGGAAAATCGATTACCCAAAGAGGTTTAAAATCTCCTTCTTTAATAAGTCCCATCCTTTGTCCCATTTCGAGACGTAGTTCATTTAATTGTTTCCTTGTTTTTTCATCTTCACCACTAAGCATAAAGATGATGTCACCTTTTTTGGCACCATGCTTTTCTGCTAGTTTTAGGAGAAATTCATCATCATAAAATTTACCTATTGTTGATTTGATGGTCCCGTCTTGATTGTATTTGATATATACCAAACCTTTGGCACCTATCTGTGGACGTTGCATCCATTCTGTAAGGTTTTTTAAATCTTTGTTCGAGTAACTTTCGGCTATATCGTTTGCTACAATCCCTACGATGGTCTCTGCATTATCAAAAACACCAAATCCTTGACCTTTCATAGATTCTGCAAAATCTATAAATTCCATTCCGAATCTCAAATCTGGTTTGTCACTTCCATATCTTCTCATTGCTTCGTCGTAAGACATTTTTGGAAAATCAGACAGTGACACACTTTTTAATTCTTTAAAAAGATGTTTGGTGAGTCCTTCGAAAGTATCTAAGATTTGATCTCTCGTTACGAAAGCCATTTCGCAATCTATTTGAGTAAATTCTGGTTGTCTGTCTGCCCTAAGGTCTTCATCTCTGAAACACTTGACAATTTGGAAGTACCGGTCAAATCCACCAACCATCAAAATTTGTTTAAAGGTTTGAGGAGATTGAGGTAGTGCATAAAACTGGCCGGGATTCATCCTGGACGGTACCACAAAATCTCGAGCACCCTCCGGTGTTGATTTGATAAGAACTGGCGTTTCTACTTCAACAAAACTTTGTCCATCAAGGTATTTTCTTGTTTCGATTGCTAGTTTGGATCTAAACAAGATATTTTGTTGCAAAGGTGTTCTTCTCAGATCTAAGTATCTGTATTGCATTCTCAATTCGTCACCACCATCCGAATCATCCTCAATAGTAAATGGAGGAGTTTTTGATTCATTGAGAACATCTAGTTGGGAAACTTCAATTTCAATATCACCAGTTGGTCGATTTGGATTCTTGCTACTTCTTTCACGTACTTTTCCAGAAGCTTTAATTACAAACTCCCTTCCCAGTTTACGAGCTAATTCACAAAGAGATTGGTTTTCATCCATATTGAATACCAATTGAGTGATTCCATATCTATCTCTTAGATCGACAAAGGTCAAGCCTCCTAGATCCCTACTTATTTGTACCCATCCACTTAAGATTACTTGTTGACCAACATCCGAGATTCTTAAGTCTCCACAATTATGAGTTCTATACATTTTTCTCCTTTAAAAATAAACCGCAAAGGTACTTTTTGTGGAAGTATTAAGAAACATGCTTTAGGTTAATATTTCAAAACTCAATGTTTACGAAATGCTTATTCTAGAGGGTGTCACTTTGAGGCATCATTTTTTCTTGTCGACCAAAGTGGAGACAACTTTTTTTCTTTTCAATTCCCTCTAGTTTTAGGAGATTTATTGGCTTTTGTTATTTACTTTAAATGATAAACAACTGGTCATTAACAAGATCAAATTAGATTAAAGGTCCTTGTATTAAGATCTTAGAAAAAGAGAAAAGCCCGCATTCGCGAATGCGGACCCACTTAATATTTACATTTCTTTTCGATACGGAAATCTCTTTGAAATTTGATGATTTACTCTTGAAACCGCTTCATCTGTTTCACATTGCCAATCTGTATCAATTTTTCGATTCCATGCCCATAAAGAGACACCTTCACTTCCATCTATAAGATTGGCATTAACATATATCTCCGAAGTCCTTTTTAGCCTTCTTTCATTGACGCCAGGGATAAAAACTCCTGATAGTGTCGTGGCTATATCAACAACCGCAGATTCCGTATTAGACAACCAAAAATCTTTGTGAAGATCAACTTTAACCACCGCGTCAACGCCTAATATTTTGGACAATTCTTCAGGAGATTTTTCCCAACTTTGATCTATTTCAATTCCATTTTCTGCAAGAATTTTATTAGTGCGATCTATATTTTGAATCGAAATTTGAATATTGCTTCTTTTCCGATTTATTCTGGATTCTTCCAATAATTGAAAATACAGTGAACGTTGAAATAAAATAGCTTCTTCGATTTGAAGTTGAAGAATATCTTCATCGCTTAGATTGTCTGGAATTCTTCCAGAGTAATAGTTTTCGTAAGGAAGGACAGCAATTTTACGGTGTTGATTGGCATAGCTATGATAATCGTGCGTAATAAATTTTTTAGGACTACAGGCTGAAACCGTGATAAGAGCAAGCAATAATAAGTAGAGATTTTTCATAGTTCGAGATTTTAGTGGTTACGAATTACACTCAAAATTATTCCGATTAAAAGCTTTGGTCACCATAACTTTGGGTCTTTGAAATATGTTTAACGACGACGATAAATAGTGTTAAATTCAAGAATTGACCAATGTCACCGTAAACCCAGACAAAACATTGGTAATAATGTTTTCGTCAGAAAATCTGAAATAATTTGTTTAACATTTAAGTTATTTTGGTTTAACCGATATTCACATTTCTTTAAGTAAAAGCTATGAAATACTACTTTATTTTTTTGTTGAGTTTATTAACATCTTTAACATTTGGTCAGCCAGATTGGAGCAAGGTCCAAATCAAAGAGCATAAGATTAACGATCACATGTATATGCTTGAAGGAAGTGGTGGAAATATTTTGATCTATCTGGGTCAAGAAAAAGTTTTGATGATAGACAGTCAGTTTGCTCCTCTTTCTGAAAGAATTAAAGTAAAGATTGACCAATTATCAGGAAACAAGGAGATTCAATATTTGATCAACACACATTTTCATGGTGATCATACCGGTGGAAATGAAAATTTTACCAGTTCGACAATCCTTGCCCATCACAATGTAAAAGAACGCTTATCCAAGGATCAGTTTTATAAGGCATTTAATCAAACTGTAGAAGCCAAGCCTAATTCTTACTGGCCGGATATAACTTATAGTCAAGAAATGAATATTTATTTTGAAGGAGTTGAAATAGTCTTATTGCATTCGCCGAATGGTCATACAGATGGAGACACAAGAGTCTTTTTCCCAGAAGAAAATGTCGTACACATGGGTGATACTTATTTTAAAGACAGATTTCCATATATAGACCTTACCAGTGGAGGTACGATCAATGGTTTAATTGAATCCGTCAAGTCGATCTTGTTATTTATGGATACGGAAACTTCCATCGTCCCTGGTCATGGTGCATTGGCTAATAAAAAGGAACTTGAAAGCTATTTAAAAATGTTGAAAACAATGAGGGACAGAGTAGCAAAGAAAGTAAAGAAGAAAAAATCCATTGAAGAAATCAAAGAAAGTAAACTGGACAAAGGTTATGAAGAGTGGGGGACTGGATTTATTTCTTCTGAAAAATTTGTCGATACTATCTGGACAGATTTGACACGAGGTAAAAAGTAGATTTATTTAGCACAACTAGCTCAGAACAATTGTGTAATAGTTGGAAGAGGATTATATTTTTCAAGCTCTTTTTTATTTTGAATATTTTTGACATATGGAGTTTAATTTCAGTGAATTATTAAAGAACTGGGTACCTTTTTTCTTGACAGTACTATTTATAGTTGTGCTTTATCGTGTCTCTAAGTACTTGCTTGATCAAAGGATGAAAAACAATAAAGGCAGTTCAGTCTTGGGCTCAGTAATCTTGTTTTGTATTGTACTCATAGGTGTAATTATGATCGTTTTGGCTTTGCCAATGAGCTCATCTTTAAAAGGTCAGGTCTCGAGTTTAATAGGGATTGTGATAGCCGCGGTTTTGTCTTTGGGTTCGGCCACATTTTTTGGAAATGGATTGGCAGGTGTTTTATTAAGGTCAATCAACAATTTTAAAATCGGGGATTTTATAAGAATTGAAAATACTTTTGGGAGGGTTTCAGAAAGAGGACTTTTTCACACCGAAGTACAAACGGAAGATCGTGATTTAATTACTTTACCGAATTTATACTTGGCTAACAATCCTGTCAAAGTCATAAGATCATCGGGTACTTTTATTTCTGCTACGTGTTCTTTGGGTTATGATGTCTTTCATGGAAAAGTGAAAGAGGTATTGGTAAAAGCAACGGTAAAAGCCGACTTGCAAGATGGGTTTGTTTTGGTTAAAGAATTAGGTGATTTTTCTATTGTCTATGAGGTTCTTGGAAAACTAGTAGATGTAAAAACCTTCATTAGCGCCAAATCAAGATTACATTCTGCAATGTTGGATTGTTTACATGAGGCTGAAATCGAAATAGTATCTCCGACTTTTATGAACCAAAGACAAGTAAACGATCAGTTGTTTTTGTCGAAGGTGGCAAAGAAAAAAGAAACAATCGAACCAGATAAAGTAGAGGATTTAATTTTCGATAAAGCAGAGAAAGCGGAAGAAGTTGAAAAATCTAAAGAGACGATGAGTGATGTAGAAGAAAAACTTAAAATATTACAAATTCAATTGAAAAATGCTGCGGATGAAACTGAGAAAGAAAAAATTAATCACCGCATCGATACTTATACAGCTTTACGAGATAGAATGAAGCAAAAAGTAGAAGATAAACTGAATAAACTCGAGAGTTAAATGACAGCCTATTTTTCGATTATTTCGAATTTGGCGATAATCTTAGCTGACTTCTCTATCATTTGAGATACTGAACAATATTTATTTAAAGAAATGTCAATGGCTTTTTCTGCTTTGGCTTCTTTAACTTTCCCGTAAATTTTATAACTCAGTTTTATTTTAGTAAAAACTTTAGGATGAGATTTACTCCTCTTGGCTTTTACTTTGACTTGAACATCTCTGACCTCCTGTCTCATTTTTTTTAAAATCATTATAATGTCGATGGTACTACAACCCGCAATGGACATCAACACAGCCTCCATTGGACCTACGGCATCATTTTCACCTAAGGTGATGGAATTACCCTCTTTGTTAGAACAGATAAATTGACTTAAATCATTACTCGTGCGTAGTGAAACTTTCATATAACTATTAAATAATCCTTAAAGTTGAAATCTACGATAAAAACCATAAACATTTGATAGAAATTTGCGTCTGAAAAGTGTACTAGCTTTCAGTTGAAAGCTTCATATTTGTGAAATAATAATATAAGATGAAAAGTTTTAAAGCAGTTTTTTTATTTGCAGCATTGATTTTTGGCGTTACGACGATCTCTGCGCAAGAATACAAAGCAAAAAATGAAGGTTGGCATGTTGTTTTGGAAGATGCTTATAAGGAAGCAAAGAAAACAGGTAAACCGATCTTGGCTAATTTTACTGGAAGTGATTGGTGTGGTTGGTGTAAAAGATTAGACAAATCTGTTTTTCATCAAGATGGATTTGAATCTTGGGCTGATGATACTGTCGTCTTGCTAGAATTAGACTTTCCAAGAAGATTTAAATTGCCAGAAGATATTGCTAAACAAAACAGAGGTTTGCAACAAGCCTTTGGAGTTAGAGGTTATCCATCTATCTGGGTATTTGATTTAGATAAAGATGATCAAGGTAAATTTAATATTAGCGCTCTAGGCAAAACAGGTTATACCAAAACCTTGAAAGAGTTTCAAGACACGATCTCGAAATTTATAGCCACAAGAACTTAAAAAACAAATAAAAAAAAATGAATCCAATCGGATTCATTTTTTTTGTTAATTACAGAACCATGAGGTATTATAAGTCCATTTTAATGGTATTTATTCTTACTGCTTTTTCGATGTCCATTGGAAATGCTCAAGCAGAAACGAGATCGGATTATCATCAAACGCTTGCTAAAATGTTTTCTGTATCAGGAAGCGAAGAAACTTACGAAACCGTCATTGATCAAATGATTACGATGTTCAATACTGATAGTAACTCAGAAATTCCTTCAGAATTTTGGGAAGAATTTGCGATTGAAATGAAGAAAAACTCTTTGGAGGAGTTGACCACTATGTTGGTGCCTGTTTACCAAAAGTATCTAACAATAGAGGATCTCAATGGACTCATTAAATTTTACGAATCTCCATTGGGTTCAAAATTTGCCAAACACAGCCCGCAAATTACGCAAGAAGCTATGCTTATTGGTCAAGAGTGGGGTATGAGTATCGGAATGAAGATTGCTCAAAAATTGGAAGAACAAAAAAAGTAATAAGATTCTTATTCGCTTGAAGGAGCTATTTCTAATTCGATATTATCCAATTCTTCGGATACTTTAATTTGACAGGTCAAACGGCTATTATCTTCTACAAAAAAGGCTTGATCTAACATATCTTCTTCATCTTCTGAAGCTTCTTTTAGTTGGTGATCAGAACGGATGTAACAATGACAAGAAGCGCAAAGCGCCATGCCACCACAAGTACCTTCTATAGGAAAGTCATAAGATTTTAATACCTCCATTAGATTGAGGTTCATATCCGTTGGTGCTTCCAGATGATGCTCCTCGCCTTTACGATCTTTAACCTTTATTTGTATAGTTTCTTTAGCCATTTGTAAATCCTTCAACGCCTGTAACTGTGGTATATTTAAAACTCAGTTTTTGATCCGGATAAATATATTTAAAAGCAGATTGAACCATAAGTGTTGCTTCATGAAAACCACATAATATTAGTTTTAGTTTCCCTTCATAGGTGTTTATATCTCCAATAGCATAAATACCTTCGACATTAGTGCTGTAATCCAATGTGTCTACTTCTATTGCGCTCCTATCAATATTTAAGCCCCAATCGGCAATAGGTCCCAGCTTTGGTGTCAAACCAAATAAGGGAATAAAGTAATCCACATCGATGCTTTTTTCACCGAGTGTGTTTTGATTTATTTTGACATGCGTCAATGTTGAATCTCCTTCTACTCCAATGGCTTGAGCTTCGGTTATTAAATCTATTTTCCCTTGTTGAGCCAATTCCATTACCTTGTCAACACTATCCAAAGCGCCCCTAAATGTGCTACGTCTATGAATTAAGGTTATGTGCTTTGCAATTTCTGCAAGTTCAATGGTCCAATCCAATGCCGAGTCTCCACCACCAGCTATAATTATTTTTTTATCTCTGTATTTTTCGGGATCCTTAACCATATAATCGACTCCGTGGTCTTCAAATTTTTCTAATCCTTCTAAAGGAGGTTTTCTAGGTGTAAAAACTCCTAATCCTCCAGCTATTACAATTACTGGAGCTTGAATTTGTGTTCCTTTGTCAGTCGTTAAGGTAAATTCTTTGTCTCCTGTTTTTTCGATAGAATCGGCCTTTTCTCCTAAAGTAAAACTGGGCTCAAAAGGTTTTATTTGTTCCATTAAATTTTTCACTAGATCACCAGCCAAAATTGAAGGGTATCCCGGAATATCATAGATAGGTTTTTTCGGATAAATTTCTGTCAGTTGACCACCAGCTTGAGGCAACACATCTACCAAATGACATTTTAACTTTAACAATCCTGCTTCGAAAACTGTAAACAAACCACAAGGTCCAGCTCCAATTATAATTAAATCTGTTTTTATCATTCTTTTAAACTAAAAGGCCTGCAAAACTCTATACTTCTTAAGGGAATTTCAAATTATCAAAGAATTAATTCTACTTTCATCTTTCAGCAATTAAACAACTAATGTCGATTAGGGTTTTGGTCATTAGCGATTATCGCAAATATCACAGTACGAGAGGTGAGGCTGAAATATTTATTCAATTGGCAAAACGCGGTTTCAAAATTCGTATTCTTACTTTCCGTCAAGGAAAACATATCGAAAATTTTGAACGTGTGGGAATCGATATTACAGACTTTCATCCCATCAAAAGATTAGATAGAGCAGAAATCCAATTTATAAGGAAACAGGCAATTGATTGGATGGCGGAAATTGTTTATCTATTTAATAGTAGAGCAATTTTAAATGGCATTCAAGCGGTCAAAAAACTGGAGTGTAAAGTGGTTTTATATAGAGGCCTTTCGGCGAATGTTCAATGGTATGATCCCACCATGTACTTTAAGTTCTACCATTCTGCTGTCGATAAGGTAGTTTGTAATTCGATCGGTGTTAGAGAAGCTTTCGAAAAACAAGGAGTCCTCAAAGCTGAAAAACTGGTGACCATAAATAAAGGACATCGCATAAGCTGGTACGAATCACCCACGCCTTATGATATTCGCAGAGAACTAAAGTTGAAAGAGGATACGGTATTATTTTTTAATGTTTCGGTCAATCGTAAAATGAAAGGTATTCCTTATCTATTGGAAGCCATATCGCTCTTACCTTCTGAATTAGATTTTATATTGCTTTTGATTGGATCTGATATGGATGATCAAGCAAATTTAAAAGCCATTAAAAAATACCAATTAGAAGAAAAGGTAAAAATATTGGGTTATCGAACAGATGCCTTGAATATTATGGCTTCTTGTGACGTAAAAGTTTTGCCTTCAATTAGCGGGGAATCGATCAATAAATCTGTGATGGAATCAATGGCTCTTGGTAAAGCAGTGATAATTTCTGACATCGCTGGCAATAAAGAATTAATTGAAAATGAAACCAGTGGTTTGATTTTTCCAAATAGAAATGTGATTGAACTAAAGAAGCAAATTTTAAAACTTTACTTAAATCCTAGCTTGCGAAAAAACCTTGGTAGCAATGCAAAGAAAAGAATAAGGGACAGATTCAATATTGACGATACAGTTGATCAAACAGAAGTGCTTTTTAAGGAATTGGTCTCGAAATAAAATTTATTGATTACGAAAATAAGACAACTTGGTATAGATGAGTAAAGTCATTTATGTTGGTCAAAACTTATGCGAGCTCAGTTTTAGGTGTTGAAGCTCAAACAATAACCATTGAGGTAAACGCGGGAGGTACAGTAGCAGCTGGCAAACAAATGGTTTTTATGGTTGGTCTTCCCGATAGTGCGGTAAAAGAAGCGCAACACAGAATGGAAGCTGCTATTAAAAATTGTGGATTTCGATATCCAAGAATGAAACAAGTGATCAATCTTGCACCAGCAGATGTAAAAAAGGAAGGATCATCCTTCGACTTACCGATTGCTATAGGAATATTGGCAGCTACTAAACAAATGAGCTTTGAAAGTTTAGATCAGTTTGTGATCATTGGTGAGTTATCTCTCGATGGTAAACTCCGACCAATAAAAGGTGCATTACCCATAGCTGTACAAGCAAAAAAAGAAAATTTTAAAGGACTGATATTACCATTGGTGAATGCCAAAGAAGCGGCTATGGTAGATGGACTGGATGTCTATGGTATCGAATCAATCACCGAGGCAGTTGATATTATTGAAAAAAGAGGAGATGCTGTGCCTTTATCTATCAATATTGAGTCTGTTTTTTCGAATAAGAAAGATGAATTTCAACTAGATTTTTCTGATGTCCAAGGGCAGGAAAATATTAAACGAGCATTAGAACTAAGTGCTGCTGGTGGACATAATGTCATTTTGATCGGACCACCAGGTGCAGGTAAAACCATGCTTGCTAGGAGATTGTCAACGATATTGCCTCCATTAAATATTCAAGAAGCATTGGAGACAACTAAAATACATTCTGTTGCTGGAGCTTTAAACAAGGATTTGGCTTTGATTTCTCAACGACCATTTCGGTCTCCTCACCATACCATTAGTGATGTGGCTTTGGTAGGTGGCGGCTCTAATCCTAATCCAGGCGAAATATCACTGGCGCATAATGGTGTATTATTTTTAGACGAATTGCCGGAATTTAAAAGATCAGTCTTAGAAGTTTTAAGACAACCTATGGAAGAACGGAAAGTGACGATTTCGAGAGCAAGGTTGAGTGTAGATTTTCCGGCTAGTTTTATGTTGGTCGCTTCGATGAACCCTTGTCCTTGTGGCTTTTATAATCACCCAGACAAAGAATGTATGTGTAGTACAGGAAATGTGAAAAGATATCTAAACAAAATTTCTGGACCTTTATTAGATCGAATCGATTTACATGTAGAAGTTACACCGGTTTCGGTAGAAGAACTTTCAAGTGGAAATCAGAATTCGGAGAAGAGTGAGATTATCAGGAAAAGAGTAATCCGAGCTAGAATCCAACAAGATCGAAGATTTAAAAGCAACGAAGATGTATTTTGTAACGCTCAGATGTCATCAAATATGGTGAAACGTCTCTGCCATATCGACAAATCTTGTAAATCATTGCTAAAAGCAGCTATGAACAAATTGCAACTCTCGGCTCGTGCTTATGATCGAATCATCAAAGTTGCCAGAACAGCAGCAGATTTAGATGGAAACAATGAAATAGCGCAAGAACATATCGCCGAAGCGATCCAATTTAGAAGTTTAGATAGAGAAGGTTGGGCGGGTTGACCCCTATTCAATATTTCATTTTCTATATCAACAGATAATTTTTGACATTTTCGAAATTTATATTTTTTAGCTTCTTGTTTTCTTGGAAAGGAAAGCTTGTGCATCTATATTTGCAATAGTTCTCAAATTATTTAAGGTGTTTTTAGGAAAATCCTCAGAATTCTCAATTCGGGGATTTTCTCATTTATAGGGGTTGGTATTTCTTAAAACTCAGCTTTCAAATACTTTGCCGTATGGCTAAGCTTGTTCTTAATCATTTTTTCTGGGGTGCCTTCAAAAATGATTTTTCCACCTCCTTTTCCTCCTTCTGGACCCAAGTCAACTAAATGATCGGCCACTTTTATCACATCCATGTTGTGTTCTATAACCACAACAGTATTACCTTTTTCCACCAGTTTGTTTAATACATAAAGTAAGTGCTTTATGTCTTCAAAATGCAGTCCTGTGGTTGGTTCATCCAGAATATATAATGTATTACCCGTATCTCTCTTAGACAATTCTAAGGACAGTTTGACCCTTTGTGCCTCACCACCAGAAAGTGTGGTGGCCTGTTGACCTAAAGTGATGTAACCCAAGCCGACATCGGACAAGGTTTTTAGTTTTCTATAAATGGAAGGGATGTGCTGAAAAAATTCGGTTGCTTGATCTACCGTCATTGATAAAACATCCGAAATTGATTTTCCTTTATATAATATTTCAAGGGTTTCTCTATTGTATCTTTTTCCTTGACACTCCTCGCAATCTACCAATACATCTGGAAGAAAATTCATTTCAATAACTCGCTTACCACCTCCTTGGCAAACTTCGCATCTTCCACCTTTTACATTAAATGAAAACCTTCCTGCCTTGTAACCTCGAATTTTTGATTCTGGAAGATTGGTAAAAATATTCCTGATAAAGGAAAAAACACCGACGTAGGTGGCAGGGTTAGAACGAGGCGTTCTTCCAATTGGTGATTGATCTATTTCGATGACCTTATCGATGTTGTCCATACCTTTGATGGAATCATGGGGTAAAGAGCGATCGATGGCTTTGTGAAAATGACTTCTTAGTATTGGATAAAGCGTACCATTTATTAAGGATGATTTTCCGCTACCCGAAACCCCTGTCACGCAAATTAATTTTCCAAGCGGTACTTTTAAATTTACCTTTTGTAGGTTATGACCAATTGCGCCTTTTAGCTCTATAAACTTGCCACTTCCTTTTCTGCGCTCTTTTGGGATTTCGATCTTTTCTTTATTAGAAAGATATTTAGCAGTTAGACTTCCATTTTTCTTGAATTGCTTCGGAGTTCCTTCGCTTACAATTTCTCCACCATGAGTACCTGCTCCAGGACCTAAATCGATGATATAATCTGAAGCCAGCATAATGTCTTTATCATGTTCCACAACCAAAACTGAGTTTCCAATCGTGGTTAGATTCTTTAAGGCTTTAATCAATCTTTGGTTATCTCTTTGGTGTAAACCGATAGAAGGTTCATCCATTATGTAAGTGATACCAGTCAATTGAGAACCAATCTGTGTGGCCAATCTGGTTCGTTGAGATTCACCACCTGATAAGGTTCGCGTAGGTCTATTGAGAGACAAATATTCCAATCCAACTTCGAGTAAAAATCCCAATCTGAGTTTGATTTCTTTCAGAACCTCTTGAGAGATTTCTTGTTGTTTTTTATTGAGCTTTTTGTGCAAAGAAGACATCCACTCAAACAAATCATTCAGATCCATGTGCGCCAATTCTCCGATGTGCTTATTGCCTAATTTAAAATGCAGAGATTCTTTTTTTAGGCGATAGCCATTGCACTCTGGACAGATCTTTATGGTCATAAATTCTTCTGCCCATTTTCGAATACGCTCAGAGGAAGAATCACGATACCATCTTTCGATCATCCTAACCAAACCTTCACTGGCTAGATTATAGACTAAGTCAGAAGCTCCATATGCAGGATGATGTCCAAAGCTTTCATCGTCACCATGAAGTATAATTTTTAGTGCCTTTTCGGGAATGTCTTTTACCGGTGTAGCAAAAGAAAACTTATATCTTTTTGCGATCGCTCTCAATTGTTTGAAGGTAAGATTGTCTCTTACCTCACCAAACGGAACGATTCCTTTTTTATTAATACTTAATGAATCGTCTGGAATTATTTTTTCCATCACGACTTGATTAAATAAACCCAATCCCTTACAAGAAGGACAGGTTCCGTAAGGAGAATTAAAAGAAAAAGAATTGGGAGATGGTTCTTCGTAAGAAATGCCAGAGTCCGGACACATCAATCTTTTGCTATAAGGAAAAGCTTCGTTTGTGTCTAAGTCCATGACATAAATAAAGTCATTGCTTTGCCCTAAGGCAGAACCGAGCGATTCGATCAGTCTTTCTTTTTTGTCATTTTTCAATTGGATTCGGTCAATGACAATTTCGATGTCATGCACCTTATATCTATCCACTTGATAACCAGGTACAAGGTCGACGATCTCTCCATCAACACGAGCCTTGGTATATCCTTTTTTGCGTATTTGATCAAAGAGTTCTCTGTAATGGCCTTTCCTGGATCTCACTACTGGAGAGAGAATGGCGATTTTTTTGTTTTCAAATTTATTGAGAATGTTTTCTTGAATTTGTACTTCTGTATACTGGGTCATTTTCTTTCCAGTCACATGAGAATAAGCTTCTCCTATTCGGGCATAAAGCAATCGAAAGAAATCATATATTTCAGTAGTGGTCCCGACAGTCGATCTTGGATTCCAGGCTGTGGTTTTTTGTTCTATAGAAATTACTGGACTGAGACCGTCAATTTTTTCAACTTCAGGACGTTCCATTTTTCCAAGAAACTGGCGAGCATAAGATGCAAAAGTTTCAATATACCTGCGTTGGCCTTCTGCATAAATTGTATTAAAGGCTAAAGAAGATTTTCCAGATCCACTGATTCCGGTAATTACGACCAATTGGTTTCGAGGTATGTTTACCGAGATGTTCTTGAGATTGTTTTCTCTGGCACCGATAACTTCAATGTATTCTTGATCTTTTGATTTTGACATACTGATTCGAAAGGCTAAAAGTAAAGAATACGATATTTAATCACAGCAATTCTGCCAGTAGTTTCTTTATTTTAAAACTACTTTTTTTAGCTACGGCAATTACTTCTTCTACTGTGGTTTCGGTTATTAATTCAATCGGAAAACACACATTCGAAACACAAGAAATTACAAGTACGGGCAATAAAATTTGTTTCGCAACAATAACCTCAGGTACAGTAGACATACCTACTAAATCTGCTCCAATGTGATGGAGGAAATTATATTCTGCTTTAGTTTCTAAACTTGGTCCTTGTAAGCAAACATATATGCCTTCTTTAAAATCAATGCCTTGAGCAATGCATGCATTTTTGGCTTGGGAAAGTAGCTTAGGATTATAGGCATCTTTAAGATCTGGAAACCTAATTCCCAAACGTTCATCTTGTAAACCTCTCAATGGATTATCTGGCAAAAGGTTAATATGATCTTTTATGAAAATAATATCTCCAGCTTTGTAGTCGGGATTTAGTCCTCCAGAAACATTCGTGATAAATATTTTTTCAATCCCCAATTCTTTTAATACCCTTATTGGGAAAGTTACCTCTTGAAGGTTGTAACCTTCATAATAATGATATCTTCCAGAAAGAACTAGAATTGTTTCTGAGCCCATCTGGGCAATTTGCAATTCTCCTTTATGTCCAGCCAAATTACTTTTTGGAAAGTGTGGAATTTCAGAATAGGGTATAGATTGTATGACTGAATCCACACAATCACTCAAACCAGTGCCTAGCTGTATTGCAGTAGAGGGAATATTTGAAATTTGAGCTTTTATGAAATCTGAAGCCTCTTTTTGTTTCTCGAATATATTTTCCATTAATCCACGATCATATTCTCTTTATCCAATTCTTGTTGTTTGATGTGTTCTGGGACTTTGCGATACTCGTATTCTTGGTTACGCAATTTAGGTTCAAAACCTGCTTCTTTTATCGCGTCTTGGATGCCTTGAGCGGTAAATCTAAATGCTGCACCGGCAGCAGAAACTACATTTTCCTCGATCATAATTGAACCAAAATCATTGGCTCCTGCATGTAAACAGACTTGTGCTATTTTTTTACCGACAGTCAACCATGAAGCTTGGATATTTACGACATTTGGAAGCATGATCCGTGACATTGCGATCATCCTGACATATTCATCTCCTGTGCAGCTGTTTCGTGCTCTTTTTAATCTTTTTAAAATGGTGTCCTCATCCATAAATGGCCAAGGGATAAAAGCTAAAAAACCTTTTGCGCCTTCTGGCTTTTCTTCTTGAACCTCTCTTAACCAAACAAGATGTTCCATTCTTTCATAATTGGTTTCTATGTGACCAAACATCATGGTTGCTGAAGTTGTCAATCCAACCTGGTGGGCAGCGCGCATGACATCTAACCATTCTGCCCCTCCACATTTACCTTTTGAAATTAGTCTTCGAACGCGATCATTTAAAATTTCTGCACCAGCTCCGGGGAGTGAGTCTAAACCTGATTCTTTTAAAGCGCTTAAGACATCAAAATGACTCATACCTTCTAGCTTTGAAATATGCGCTATTTCAGGAGGACCCAAGGCATGTAACTTTAAAGTTGGGTAAAGACTTTTTAGTTCTCTAAATGTATCACAATAGTATTTTAAGCCGAGATCAGGGTGGTGCCCTCCTTGCAGCAATAATTGTTCTCCTCCATATTCAAACAACTCATCAATTTTCGTTTTATATGTTTCAATGTCTGTAATGTAACTTTCTTCGTGTCCAGGTCGACGATAAAAATTGCAGAATTTACAATTGGCAATACAGACATTGGTTGTGTTCGTATTTCTGTCAATAATCCAACTAACTATATTATTGGGTTGGTGATATTGCCTTAAAGCATTGCCAACAAACATCAGCTCAGAAGTTTTGGCATTTTCAAATAAGTAAACGCCTTCTTCAGCATTTAAAAATTCTCGATCCAAAGCACGTTTGAGTAAATTTTGTACGTTCATTTACAAGCCTTTAAAGAAGAAACAAAGATAGCGTTTGTTGGTTCTAAGCTAAATTAAAAAGAGCTTGGTATTTTATGCCAAGCTCGATCAAAAACCACTATGAAAAGAGATCTAATTGCTTGTGAGTACCACCTGCAATTCGAAATTATCTTTTATCATTTTGTCGCCAAGACCTTGAAAAAATTTTCCTGATCCATATTTTATGTCGTATAAGGTTCTGTCTACTGTTATGTCCGCCTTTGCCATTCTTTTACCTCCTATTTCTGTAACAGTAGCAGGGAAACTTAGTTCATGTTCAATATTTTTAATCTTGAGTTTTCCATTTACTAGATACTCATTTTTTCCTTCTTTTGGATTTACTTGATCAATGGTAAAATGGGCTTCTGGATACTTAGCCACATTGAAGAAATCTTCAGAATTAAGATGACCAACTAATTTATCACCCCATTCGCCTTTTAAGTCAGAACAACTTATGGTATTCATATCTACAACAAAGCTTCCGCCTGTTAATATACCTTGATCATTAAATTGTAAATCTCCAGATTTTAAAGAAATCGTCCCATCGTGAGCGCCTGCCACTTTTTCACCTTTCCATGTAATGGTATTTTCTTCCACATTCGTGGAATGGGAATAATCGAAAACAGTAAAAGAAAAAAGGAAAAGAGAAACAGCTAGGATGCTTAAAAATTTTAAAAACTTCATTTTCATTATTTGTACTAATTAGTTAATGTTTGAATCTCTCAGTTTGTCGAGTAATTCATTTATGGTGTCAATTTCTTTATGATCAAGTGAATCTAGCTTTGCTTGAAAAGATTGCATTTCCTTATCGATGTTTTCGAGTAGGCTTAAGCCAATGGAAGTTATTTGGACATCGACTAGTCTTTTGTCACTCAAACAAGTAACCTTGCTCACCCAGGATTTTTTTATCATTCGATTGATCATTCGGGTGGTATCAGACATTTTGTCTAACATTCTCTCTCGAATGATGGAAGTACTAATTGGTTTTTCGGCGCCACGCAGGATTCTAAGTATGTTGTATTGTTGAGTAGTTATGTCGAAGGGTTTTAAAAATTTTTTCACTTCTCCTTGTAGCCAGCTGTTTGTAAAAAATATGTTAACCATCAGCTTTTGACGAGAAGATTTAAATTCTCTTGTTTGATTAATTTCTTGTTCTAACCTCATTCATTAGTGTTTAAACAACATTGTTTCAACAATGAAATACGAATTGATCAATATTGTTCATTTAATGCAAAAAATTTATCAAAAAATGTTGCTTAACTGGAATGTTGCGGTCTTAAAGAGAAAAGGACGATTAAAAGAATATATCTTTAAGGACCAATAGAATAGGATGAAAAACATTTATCAGGACTTACAGAAAGCCAAATCCTCCGGGAAAAAGAAATTCGCTGTTTTGGTAGATCCTGATAAGCTCAGAATGGGTAAGATCGACAAAGTGATCAACTTAGCCAAAGAAGCGAATGTGGATTATTTTTATATCGGGGGTAGTTTGATCGTAAATGATATGTTGGACTTACTTCTCAAGTCAATTAAGGAAAATACCAACATCCCTTGTGTTTTATTTCCAGGAAATTCATTTCAATTATCATACAAGGCGGATGCTATTCTTTTTCTTTCTCTAATTTCTGGTCGAAATGCAGAGCTACTCATAGGTAATCATGTCTTGGCAGCTCCGTACTTAAAATTAAGTCCATTAGAAATCGTTTCTACTGGTTATATGTTGATTGATGGTGGAGTGAGTACCACAGTTCAATACATCAGCAATACTCGTCCAATTCCTGCTGATAAAGAAGATATAGCAATGAGTACTGCTATTGCTGGAGAAATGCTGGGATTAAAATGTATCTATATGGATGCAGGTAGTGGCGCTAAAAACCCTATTTCTGAATCGATGATTGATATGGTGAGTTCGGCGGTAAATATTCCATTAATTGTTGGAGGTGGAATTAGGACTCCTGAAAAAGCTTTGGCCAATGCGCAAGCAGGAGCGGATGTAATCGTGGTAGGCAATGCGATTGAGAAAGATCCTGAGCTCATCATGGATATGTCAGCAGCGATTCATTCAGTAAAAGTTAAGGCATAATGAGATTGCTTTTCTTTGGATTATCCTTTATACTCATTTCTTCTTGCTCTACTTATAAAGAACCGGAGTTTAGAAAAGCGACGAAAATCAATATCAAGGAATTGAATGTAAGAAATGTCACTTTGGAAAGCGACCTAATATATTTTAATCCTAATGTAATTGGTGCCAATATCAGTGCTTTTGACATCATGGTGAATGTCAACAATATCGAAATTGGAAAACTTAATCAAAATGGGGATGTACTCATCGAAGCGAATTCAGAATTTGTTATTCCCACAAGTGTGAGTTTTCCTCCGAAGAAAATATTAAAAAGTGAAGGCCTTTTAAAATCAGCACTTCAATTGTTTTCAAACGAAAGGGCATTGGTAGAATATAAAGGTCACGTTACCCTGAAATTGGGAGGCATTGAATTTGAAATTCCACTAAATTATCAAGAAGAAATCGAACTAAGTAAATAATGGATTTACTTAAAGGCATTGTCATAAAATCCACTGGGAGTTGGTACACAGTTAAGTCAAATGAAAAATTATTCAACTGTCGAATTGTAGGGAAGTTTAGATTAGGAAAATTAAAAGTTACCAATCCCGTGGCAGTTGGTGATTGGGTAGGTTTTGAAATAGAGGACGGTAATGTTGGGATCATAAAGCAAATTGATCCTCGTGAAAATTATGTAGTTAGACAGTCTCCTAGAAAAAAGCATTTCGTTCATCTTTTAGCAAGTAATGTAGACCAAGCAGTTTTAGTTATTACCATCAAAGAGCCAAAGCTAAAGCAAGGATTCATTGATCGCTTTTTAATGATGACAGAACCCTACAGTATACCTGTTACAATAGTTTTTAACAAGTGGGATTTATATGATGAAGAAGACAAGCAATTGTTTAGTTATCTCAAAGCAGTTTACACAAATATTGGCTATCAAGTCATGTCGACTTCATGTGAAGATGGAGAAGGTATAGAGTCGCTTAAAGAATTGCTACTCAATAAACAAAGTTTGATTTCGGGTCAATCTGGAGTTGGAAAATCAACCTTGGTAAACTTATTGATCGATAATGCAAACCTTAAAACACAGGTGTTGTCAGACTATACAGGCAAAGGGCAACACACAACAACCTTTGCCGAGATGTTTTTCTTGGACGATCAGACTAGCATCATTGATACTCCTGGAATTAAGACCTTATCTTTTAATTTTTTAGAAGAACAAGACATCATTCATAATTTTAGAGAAATTTTTGCCTTATCTAAAGATTGTAAATTTGGGGACTGTACACATCGCAACGAACCGAAGTGTGCAGTTAAAAACTCTCTAGAGAAAGGAGAAATTAGCGAATTAAGGTATTCGAGTTACTTGCAACTTTTAAAAGATACTGAAGAACAAAATTATTGGGAAAGACATAAAGACATATGAGTTATTCTGGACGAGTAAGATACAAGAGTAGAAGAGAAAAAAACAAAACTTTTATTCAACGCTTCAAATGGATCATCCTATTTGGAATCATAGCAATTATAGTGCTCATTTACAAAAATCGTATTGCCCTAAAAGATCATTTGGTCACTTACTTTTATTAAAGTTATTCACTAATAATCTTAGAGAGATCTTTTTTCCAAGCGAAAAAAGAAAACACTAAAATCAATACTCCTTTAATTGCGAAAAGCAAAATAGGATCTATACCTAATCCATTTAAATATTGTAACGAAACGACTATTATCAATGTCAATACGATGTAGGACAGTATCTTCAAAATAGGATAATGTATTGGATAGTACTTTTTTCCTGTTAGCCATCCGGCGAATGCCATAAAGCCGTAACAGCATAAGGCGGCCCAAGCTGAACCGATATATCCGATTTTTGGAAGTAGATATATACTAACAGCCAAAGTAATAAAAGCTCCTATTACTGAAATTATCGCACCCCAATAGGTTTTATCATCAAGCTTATACCAGATCGAAAAATTATAATAAAGTCCAAGAAATAAATAGGCAAAAAGCAAAATTGGAACAACATGTAAACCAGATCGAAAATCTGATCCCAAAATGTTACCAACGATATCCATGTATGCACTTAAGCCAACAATAACTGCACAAGCTACAATACAAAATGCCAGTGCAACAGTTCCATAGACTTGTTTGGCATCTTTCCGTTTGGCATTATTAAAAAAGAAAGGTTCAGCTGCATAATTGAAAGCTACAGTGAAAAGATTTAATAACAAGGCCATTTTTGCGGCAGCACCATAGACACCGGCGTTAGACAAATTATCCTGAATACTTTCTCCTAAAAAATACTTTTGTATTGGCGCTGCAAAAGATTGATTTATATTTCCAGCAATACCTACCAAAACCAAAGGTAAACTGTACCAAAACATTTTTTTCCAAAGTTTAGAATCAAATTGAATTTTGACCTTGAAAAATTCCTTAAGCATCAAAAGAAAAATGAATGTGCTAGCTATCAAATTAGCACCAAAAACATAGTCAATTTGATTTTTTTGGTCAAATTGAAGCAAGGCAATGCTACTATCAAGACTAGGCATAATTTCGAAACAAAATAGAACTATTAAAACTGTTACCAAGACATTTGCGACACGATAAAATAAAAATTTCTTAGGCTGATTATCTAGTCGCATTCTGGCATATGGCAATGCCATTAAAGCGTCAAATCCTAAGATAAGAGCAAACCACTTGATATAGTAAGGCTTGTGATCATAATTGATCAAATTTGCCAATTGTTGATTATAAACAAACATCAATGCAACAATTAGAAATACTATAAGAATGAGTGGCAACATAGCTGTACCAAAAGCACTGTTTTGATTAGCCTTTTCTGAGCCGAATCTAAAGAAAGCCGTTTCCATCCTATATGTCATTATCACTAAGATGATAGCTGCATAAGCATAAAGATCCAGATAAATACCAAATTCATCTTGAGAAACCTTATGGCTCAAGTAAATGGTAAACACCAAGAAATGAAGAATCTGAGGTAAAATCTTACTCAGACCATAATAGATAGTTTGTCCTGCGAGTTGCTTAAGTAAAGACATATAACAATGCTAAGATGAACAAAAAAGCTGGTACTGAAAAAGATGATCATTATGGACAAAATAACATTCAGCGAATGCTGCATCAATGTCAAGCTTTAACTTATATCACATTGCGCATATTGCTCGAAAGCTTATGAATTTTCTAAATTTGAGACGCGAACAAAGTGAAAAATGAATATTAAGCTATTAAGTCAAGTTTGTAAGGTGCCAGGAGCTCCTGGATTTGAACAACCAATTCGAGCATATATAACTAAACAAGTCAAATCATTGGCTGATGAAGTATATACAGATGCCATGGGAAATCTTATTGCCGTAAAAAAGGGTAAGAAACGAAAAAAGGTAATGATTGCGGCTCATATGGATGAAATCAGTTTTGCGGTGACACATATCGAAGAGGATGGGTTTATTAGATTTACAACATTGGGAGGATTTGATCCTAAAACTTTAACTGCTCAACGCGTAATTATACACGGCAAAAAAGATATCATCGGTGTCATGGGTTGTAAACCAATTCATATTATGACGCCAGAAGAAAGAAATAGAGTGGTCAAAACGAATGAGTATTTTATTGATACTGGTTTACCGAAAAAAGAAGTAGAAAAATATATTACCATTGGTGACCCTATTACTAGAGAAAGGGAGTTGATCGAGATGGGCAACAATGTAAATGCTAAATCTCTCGATAATCGAATTTCTGTCTTTATACTTATTGAAACTTTAAGGGCTTTAAAAAAGAAGTCTGTTCCTTATGATGTGTATGCGTGTTTTACTGTTCAGGAAGAGGTAGGATTAAGAGGAGCTACTGCTGCTGCTTCTGGAATCAATCCAGATTTCGGCATTAATCTAGATGTAACCTTGGCAAATGATATGCCTGGTATTGCTCCTCATGAATATTGTACGAAATTGGGAGCTGGTACGGCGATAAAAGTTTTAGATGGAAGAACGATTTGTGATTATCGAATGGTCGCTTTTATGAAAGAGGTAGCTAAGAAAAATAAAATTCAATATCAATTAGAAGTGCTCACAGCTGGTGGTACAGATACTGCTGCTTTGCAAAGAGATGCTAACGGAGGAAGTATAGCTGGGGGAATTTCTATCCCATGTAGATATTTGCATCAAGTTATTGAAATGGTCAATAAAGACGATACGCAAGGAACAATCGACCTTTTAGTGGCTTGTTTGTTGGTTATAGATAAATATAATTGGAGCTTTAGATAATGTTTAAAGAAATAGACAATTGTCTCAGAGCTAAATTTGAGTTTAATGATTTTTCTGAAGCTTTTGCTTTTATGACACAGGTGGCATTTTTGGCGGAAAAACAAAACCATCACCCAAACTGGTCCAACGTCTGGAATTCTGTAACAATAGAATTAAGCACACATGATGCTGGAAATATTGTCACCGAAAAAGACAGAAAATTGGCGAAAGGTATCGTAAAAATCTTTAATGGTTCTAATACTTAAAGTTGCATCCTAATAATCTTCATAAGAAGTCTTATGATTTTCAATCACTTGTTAAAGCTTTACCAGCATTAGAGCAATTTGTAATTAAAAATCCAAGTGAAGAACTCACAATAAACTTTTCTGACAGAGCATCTGTAATTGCTCTCAATAAGGCCATTTTAAAATACCATTATCAAATCGAATATTGGGATGTAATGGATGGTTATTTGTGTCCTGCAGTTCCAGGGAGAGCAGAATATATTCATCATTTAAATGATTTGCTTTCAGAGAACGAGAAACATAAAAAAATTTGTTGCCTGGATATAGGAACTGGTGCCAGCATCATTTACCCATTACTGGGTGTCAAGATCTATAATTGGAAATTTATAGCTACTGATATTGATCCTAAAGCTTTGAGAGCAGCGAAGGGAATATTGGAAGCAAATAATTTGTCTTCTAGAGTGGCTATCCGTCATCAAGCTAATCCAGAAATTTTATTGGCGAATATTTTGAAGCCAATGGATAGGGTGGAACTAATAATGTGTAATCCACCTTTTTACAAATCTTTAGAAGAAGCTCAAAGTCATCGAAGTGATAAAAATCTCAACTTAGACATACAAGAAAACACTTTTGGTGGCAATCCCAATGAGTTATGGTGTGATGGTGGTGAGATAAGATTTATACAAACCCTCATTGATGAATCTTCTCAGTGTAGATCTCAATTGGGATGGATCTCTTCTCTTGTGGCAAACAAAAATCACCTAGATAATTTACAAAAGCGCTTAAAGTATGTACAAGTGCGAGAAGTAAAAATCATTCCACTAGAACTTGGTAATAAAAAATCTCGAATCTTGGCTTGGCGTTTTTAGCCAATTATTTCCTTTCATCGATAAAAATATAGCTTCCGTCTAAGAGCTTGTTAATGTACTGTTAAAACAAAATAGCTTGCAAAACAACTTAGAAATTGAGGCGTTACTTCTAGACATTGTTGAACACAAAACGATTTTAAAAGATGAAACAATTCTTAAACATGTTGGCTGCTGGAGTACTCGGAGGAATCATTTCCTTTGGGGCTTTTACATACAGTCAAGATGATCAAGAACTTGCGGATGTTCAAATTCTAAATAATGCAAGTCAGGTAAGCTTATTAAATTCAGCCCCTAAGGTAATTGGCAATATGGATTTTGTAGATGCATCCGCGAAAGCTACAGATGCTGTAGTACATATCTATGCTGAAGAAAGTGATCAGTTGGCAATGCAAAGGAGAAAGCAAGAACAAGAACAGCGAAGAAATAGAGATCCTTTTGGCAATGGTTGGTTTAGCATGGAAGACTTTTTCGGAGGAAATGGTTTTGGAAATTTCTATAGGCCTAAAAATGGTACAGGTTCAGGTGTGATAATTTCAGACGATGGATATATCGTCACTAATAATCATGTTGTAGGTTTTGCGGATTATATTTTAGTCACTCTTGCCAATGGTAAAAAAATAGAAGCTACAAAAATAGGAACAGATCCTAGCACAGACTTGGCTGTTTTAAAAATTGATGAAAATAATTTGAGTGAAATACAGTATGGAGATAGTGACAAAGTTCAGGTTGGAGAATGGGTGTTGGCAGTTGGTAATCCCTTCGATTTGACTTCGACCGTTACCGCTGGTATAGTTAGTGCTAAAGGTCGAGATTTGGATATTATTAAAGGAGGAAAAGCAATTGAAGAATTTATTCAAACAGATGCAGCCGTTAATCCTGGAAATAGTGGAGGAGCATTGGTAGATGCTCAAGGAAAATTGGTTGGTATTAATACTGCCATTGCGACACCAACTGGAGTTTATGCAGGATATTCATTCGCGATACCAACCAATTTGGTAAAAAGAATCGTCTCTGATATAATAGAAAACGGGGGGAGCATTGAAAGAACTAACCTAGGAATCTATACTTACGATATTGATCGAAGTTTAAAAGATAAACTAAACCTCAGTGTTGATAAAGGTGTTTTTATTGATGAGGTCGAAAAGAGAAGCGCTGCTCAGTATGCAGGTATCCTTCCAGGTGATGTGATCACTTCAATTGATGGTAAACAGATAAATGACGGCGATGATTTAGTGGAGATGATGAAGTTTAAAAAAGTAGGAGATGTTCTAAATGTAGAGCTGGTCCGAAATAAGAGAAAAAAGACAATAGCAGTAAAGCTGCGAAAAGGAATATAAGTTAAAATCAGAGCAACTATTGCGGCGTTCTGATTAGAGATTAAAAGTTGGTTTTTCGTTTTGTTTTGATGACGTCCACCTTTCCCAGGGGTGGACGTTTTTTGTTACATATTGATGGCTTGCGGTATTGTAAATTGATGAATATATGTTTTGAATATCTCGAAGCTCTTCTACATTTGGTTTACCCTAAACTTTGCTTAGCATGTGATAGTACCATCCCTATAAAAGGAGACTTTTTTTGTCTTGATTGTAAACTAGAGCTGCAATACACTATGCATTTTGAAAAAAGGGAAAATGACTTTATGCAAAAATTCTACGGTAGGATTTCATTAGAATTTGGTGCTGCTCTTTACAATTACTATTCTGGACACATTTTAAAAAATATGCTACATGGTTTAAAATATAAAAGAAGACGGGATGTTGGATTGGCATTGGGTCGTTTGTTGGGAGTCCAACTTTCAAGATGTGCTTTTTTCGAAAAACCTGATGTGGTTATCCCAGTCCCGATCCATAAAAAGCGAAGAAAGATTAGAGCTTATAATCAAGCAGAATTAATCGCCTCAGAAATTTCTAAAACACTTGATATTCCATTAAAAAATCAAATTTTGACTAAAGTCAAAAATTTGGAAAGCCAAACTCGGAAATCTAGATATGAAAGATCTGCAGAAATAGATGCCGGACTTTGTGTAAATCAAAGCGAAAATCTCATTGGACTACATGTGTTATTGGTTGATGATATTCTTACAACTGGTGCTACTTTGGAGGCTTGTGCGTTGAAGTTAAAATCCTTTGGAGTACAGCGTTTTTCTTTTGTTACTTTAGCAATAACAAAAACGGTGTAAATGAATTTGTCTGAAAAAATCACACAATCAATTATTTCGGATATAAAGCAACGACTCTTTGAGGAGAGTTTTCCAAGAATTATTCAGTGTCTTAATCAACTAGATGAAGATCAAATCTGGTTACGAAAAAATCAATGTTCAAACAGCGTAGGAAATTTGGTTTTGCACCTATGCGGGAATATCAGACAATATATTATTTCAGGTATAGGTGGAAGAAATGACATTCGTCAAAGAGATTTGGAATTTTCTACTGTTGGTCCACTTGAGAAGAAAATTTTAATAAAGAAATTGTCCCAATTAGAATTGGAAGTTCTAGAAGTTTTAAATAGAATCCTTCCCAGTGACCTCATTTTAGTCAAGAAAGTTCAAGGCTTCAGCCTAAATGTATGTTCAATTTTGATTCATGTTACCGAACATTTGTCATATCATACTGGTCAAATAGCGTTCTTTACCAAGCAAGAAAATAATGTGGATCTAAAATTTTATGGCGACTTGGATCTGAATATCACGGACTAATTCATTATGAAAAAATTACTTAAAGAGATCCGATCTTGTACCATTTGTAATCCTTTTTTGCCATTGGGACCAAATCCTGTGGTTTCGTTTTCATCAAAAAGCAGAATTGTTATTATAGGCCAAGCGCCTGGATCAGTTGTGCACAGGACTGGAAAACCATGGGATGATAAAAGCGGAGAATCTTTGCGAAAGTGGTTGGGCGTTTCGGATAATGATTTTTATAATGCTGATAAATTTGCAATTGTACCAATGGGATTTTGCTATCCAGGGAAAGGAAAAAGTGGAGATTTAGCACCTAGGAAGGAATGTGCCCTCCATTGGCATGAAAGAATCATGACTCAGCTTGTAAACGTTCGATTGATATTGTTGATTGGAAAATATGCACAAGACTATTATTTAAAAAAACAAGTCAAGCGAAATCTTACTGAAACCGTAAAAAGTTATAATAGTTATTTACCAAAGTATTTTGTTTTACCTCATCCTTCACCAAGAAACAATATATGGATGAAAAAAAACGAATGGTTTAAAGTAGATGTTTTACCAGTTTTACGAAATGAAGTGAACAGCATTCTTAATACTTAATGTAAATCACCAACAATTTTTTTGCCATGGTAATAACTACAACTAATAAAGTCATGATGTTTTGTCAAATTGTCTTTATCAATTTTTCCTGCAGCGATCAATTCTATTTCCGGAGAAGCTAATTTTTTCATTTTTAATAATACTTCCTTTCCTTCCCAAGCTGTAGGTGCTTGACCCGAACTCAAAAGATACTTCACGTTTCTTATCTTTTTGAGTTGTTCAATACTAGAAGGGTAGTCCTTTACTAGATCTATGCATTTGTGAATGGTTAGCGGTAAGGCTTCACAATTTTTAGCAACCAATTGGATTGACTCTAAATCTAGTGTTCCGTTTTTGGTCATTGCGCCGAATACAATTCCTTGAATTGGATATTCTTTTAATTTCTTTAATTGGTTTAACATGATTTCCATATCATGTTTTGTATAAATAAAATCACCGCTCTTATTTCTGAGCATGCACTTGACTGGAATAGAAATTTTAGATAAGGTAGATTCTACCAGTTCTAGATCCGGGGTAAGTCCATCGTTTTGTAAATCCGAACACAATTCTATCTGATCAGCTCCATTGACAGAAGCTATAAAAGCTTGGTTTGCCGTTTCTACACAGGCTTCTTTGATTATTTTAAACCCCTGAAGTTTTTGCAAGATAGTCTCGGTGATGTTCTTCATTACAAACCAAAGTACCTATATTTTCGCCTTCTACTATTTTTGTGAGATTTTGAGGATCGCCAATATCGAAGACAACAATTGGTAGGTTATTTTCTTGACACATGGTAAATGCTGTCATGTCCATTACACCTAAACCTAAGCTAATTACTTTGTGAAAACTAATCCAGTCAAACTTTGTGGCGGATGGGTCTTTTTCTGGGTCAGCAGAATATATGCCATCGACACGTGTTCCTTTCAGGATAACATCTGCATCGATTTCATTGGCTCTTAATGCTGCGGCAGAATCTGTTGTGAAATATGGACTTCCTGTGCCAGCACAAAAGATAACAACTCTACCTTTTTCTAGGTGTCTAGTAGCCCTTCTGCGAATATAGGGTTCAGCGATTTGCTTCATATCTATTGCTGAAACCAACCTGGTATAAATCCCTAATCCTTCACAAGCAGATTGCAAGGCCATTCCATTTATGCATGTAGCTAACATACCCATGTAATCGCCTTGCACTCTGTTCATTCCGGACTCAGTAGCATTTAGTCCTCGGTAAATATTTCCACCTCCGATGACTACTGCTATTTCGACTTCTTTTTCTTGAAGAGATTTTATTTGTTGAGCATATGATTTGACCATTACTGGATCAATGCCAAAGCCCTGCTTACCCATTAAGGATTCTCCAGAGAGTTTGAGAAGGATTCTTTTGTACTTTAAACTCATATGAAGAATATTTATAATCTAAGATAGGCTTTTAAATAAAATTCTAATCAATTGTTACGTGCCCCCAGTTTTCGCCACGATCAATCCTTTTGATCTGAGTCATGGTGATGCCAAAATCTTTGGATAACTGAGTTCTTGTTTTTTTGCCTGATCGTAAGGCTTTTTTAAGTCTTCGAACTTTGGCTTCTGTCATTTTTACGTGAGAGCCTAAAACGATATTTGTTCTATCGTATTTATACGTTCCGAGTTTGGCATGATGAGCACTTAATTCATCGCGATTCATCCAAGCAATGTTTGTCACCTTATTGTTGTTTCTGTCACCATTTAAGTGGGTCACAAAAACGTTCTTTCTCTTCGTTGACTTAAAGTATTCTGCTACTAGTTTATGAACGTACTTACTAGCTCTTTTATCTCCGCTTAATTTTATATTAAACTGTAAGTATCCACCTCTTTTTAGTGGGGTACATTTTAGCAAGTATTCTGATTTAGTAATCTTATGAATACTTTTTATTCTTCCCATGTTGGAGATAAAGTAGTTGGCTTGCTTTGTAGGGGCAACAAATTTAATTTGTTTCCAAATTTCGTTTTTGTAAGACTTTACAATGTTTGGTTTGACAACTTTTTTTACTGCGGCCTTTCTTGCAGTCTTTTTTCTACCCACTGTGCTACTTGCTTTTTTAGCTACTGTTCTTTTTGCAGCGGGCTTAGCAGCAGTTCTTTTTGCAGCTGGTTTAGGAGCGGTTCTTTTTTTAGCCACGGTTTTCTTTGCTGTTGCTTTTTTGGCTGATGATTTAGGAGCTGCCTTTTTCGCAACAGTTTTTTTAGCTGTAGTTCCTTTTTTCGCAACAGTTTTTGTAGCAGTCGCTTTTTTAGCGGTAGTTCTTTTGGGTGTTGACTTTTTCGCTACTGTTTTTTTAGATGTTGCTTTTTCGGAAGCTTTTTTAGCAGTTAGCTTTTTCTTAGAAGTTTTTTTAGATCCTGCTTTTTTAGCGGCGACTTTTTTCTTTGAAGAAGCTTTTTTGCCGGCAGTTTTTTTACTTGAACTTTTGGCAGGAGATTTCTTCTTTGATTTTACTTTGGCCATGATTTGTTTAGTTTATTACTAGGGTAAAAATAAGCATAAAAAAAGCGATCATTTCTGATCGCTTATATTGTTAACCAAGTGCAATATGCACGAAACCGTCAACGGTAAGGTTTTCATCAATGGATTTAAGATAGTCTCCAACTGACTCTTTATTTCCTTTTACGTATTGTTGGTTTAAAAGGGTTTTCTCTTTAAAAAATTT
>JAHDHU010000001.1:80859-116777 GCA_020631135.1 Saprospiraceae bacterium
GTTGCAATTCTTTCAAGCATTTCTTCAGGCTTTCCTTCTTTTCGTGCAATTTCTTTTCCTATTTCGATTTCTTTCTCTACAAGAGCAGAATCAACACCGTCTTTATTTACTGCTATTGGCTTCATTGCGGCAACTTGCATTGCGACATTTTTGCCTGGCTCTGAAAGATGGTCTCCAGATTGATTTAAAGAAATAATTACACCAGCTCTATTCCCCATGTGAATGTATGGAACAATTTTACCATTGGTCGCTTCAAGCTTTCCGTATTTGCTTAGTTCGATTTTTTCTCCAATTACTCCTGTTTGTTCTATGGTTTTTTCGCCAATACTGATTGAAGAATCAAAAGGAAGTGCTTTTAGAGCTTCTAAATCAGAAGGCATATTGCTTAATGCAATTTCTGCAATTTGTTTTGTCAAATTAACAAAGTCATCATTCTTAGAAACGAAATCAGTTTCACAGCTAAGTCTCACGACGACACCGTTTGACCCATTATCAGAGGTTAGTGCTATACATACTCCTTCGTTGGCCTCTCTATCTGCTCTTTTTTCTGAAAGTTTTTGACCTTTTTTTCTAAGGTATTCAATTGCCTTTTCCATGTCTCCTCCAGATTCTGCAAGTGCTTTTTTGCAGTCCATCATTCCAGCACCAGTTTGGTCTCTTAATGCTTTGACATCTTTAGCGGATATACTCATTTAAATTTTTGATTTAAAATTTTAAAAATTAAGCTTCAGCAGCTTCTTTATTATTTTTTCTTTCTGTTAAACCTTCTTTGATGGCAGAAGTAAAGTAATCCATCATTTTGGTGATGGATTTAGAAGCGTCATCGTTAGAAGGAATAGGGAAATCAACTTTTGTTGGATCCGAATTTGTATCAACCATTGCGAATGTTCTGATGCCTAATTTCTTTGCTTCAGCTACGGCAATGTGTTCGTGGTGAATATCTACAACAAAAATTGCTGCAGGCAATCTGTTTAGACCAGCGATACCGCCTAGTACTTTGTCTAATTTTCCTCTCTCACGATCCATCATCAACTTCTCTTTCTTATTCAAAGAAGCAGAAGTACCAGCATCTCCTAACATTTTTTCGATATTCTGCATTTTTCTTACAGATTTACGAATGGTAGAAAAATTGGTCATCATTCCCCCTAGCCATCTTTCAGTAACATATGGCATGTTTACTGATCTAGCTGCATTGGCAACGATATCTTTAGCTTGTTTTTTTGTTGCAACAAACATGATCTTTCGTCCTGACTTTGCTATCTGCTTCATTGCCGCAGCAGCATCTTCCATACACTCAATGGTTCTGTTAAGATCAATGATGTGAATCCCTTTTCGCTCCATAAAAATGTATGGTAGCATTTTAGGATTCCATTTACTTTTCATGTGTCCAAAATGTACACCAGCATCAAGAAGATCTTTATATAAGGCTTTGCTCATTATTCCTTTACTTATAAATTCAATAATATAATTCTAACGTTTAGAGAACTGGAAGCTCTTTCTTGCTTTAGGCTTACCAAATTTCTTTCTCTCAACGACTCTCGCATCTCTTACGAGATACTTTTTAACTTTCAATGGTTTACGGTAATCTTCGTTAATCTTGGATAAAGCTCTTGAAATCCCTAAGCGGATTGCTTCAGCTTGTCCTTTATAACCACCACCTTTTACATTGACGTTTATGTCGTACTCTTGGAGCACTTCCACTGTTAAAAGTGGATCTACTACTTTAAATTGAATGTGATTCAATGGAAAGTAATCTTTGTAGTCCTTGCCGTTAACTGTAATGTTACCACCACCTTTCTTGACATAAATTCTTGCTACAGAAGCTTTTCTTCTTCCTATTGTATTAATTTGTTCCATGTATTAGAAATTGAAAGGTTCTGGTTTTTGAGCAGAATGAGGGTGCTCGGAACCTTCGTAAACAAATAATTTTTTAAACATTTGTCGACCTAAACTATTTTTAGGTAACATGCCTCTTACAGCATTTTCGATCACTCCTATAGGACGTTTATCAAACATCTCCGCGGCAGTTCTACTTTTTTGACCTCCTGGATATCCTGAATAAGTCAAATAAACTTTATCCGACCTTTTGTTGCCAGTAAAACGCATCTTATCAGCATTGATGACAATAACATAATCTCCAGTATCCACATGTGGTGTATAGCTAGGTTTATGTTTACCTCTCAAAACCGTTGCAATAGCTGTAGCTTTTCTGCCCACGATTTCACCTGCACCATCAATAATGTACCACTTACGTTGTACCTCATCTTTTTTGGCTGATTTGGTCTTGTAACTTAATGTATTCACTTAATTGTGTTTTTGCATTTTAATAAATCCGATGGAGTAAATATCACTTACTTCCAAACGGGCTGCAAATGTAGGAGTGTATTACGGTTAAAACAAGACTTTGAAGCAATTATTTTTCCTTAATGGTTTATAAACCGCTGATAATCAGTAAAAAAATCGCTCAATATTTTTCAAGACTCTTGATTTTATCGCATTTTTCATAAAGGATTCCATTCACCGAATGGGGTACAACACTATATACAGACAGAGTTTATGTGGTTAAAGGCTATATCCAATCCAAGTTTAGCGGCCTTTTTGATGTCTTTACACGCGTCTTTCTGCTTTTTCAACTTTAAATTGGTGTTTGCTCTATTAAAATAAGCTTCTGCAAAGTCTTGGTTTAAATCTATCGCTTGACAAAAATCTGCATGAGCACCTTTTATGTCATTTGTCTTCAATTTTGCAATGCCACGATTAACGAAGACTGCAGGATCTGCTTTTTTAACTTTCATGATATTGCTGTAATCCTGAATCGCTTCATCATACTTGCCCAATGAAAAAGAACAAATCGCTTTGTTGTTTAGAGCAGATTTGTGTTGAGGGTCTATTTGAAGTACCATCGCGTAATCTGCATTGGCACCTGCCAAATCCTTGCTTGCATTTTTAGCAAAGGCGCGATAATACCAAGCATCCTTATTGTTGCTTTCTTTGTCGATCACTTTGGAAAAATCAGTTATCGCTTCTTCATAATTTTTAGATTGCACATTGGACTTCCCTCTATAAAAGTATGGCTTCGATTTTCCTGGTTTGATATTAATGCATTGTCCAAAATCGGCTGCTGCTCCTGTATAATCTTTCGTTTGCATCTTGCAAATGCCTCTGTTATAATAAGCGCTATATGATTGAGGATCATTTTTTAAAACAGTATCATAATCCACCAAAGCGGCATTGTAATTTTTTAATTTCATTTGAGCGGAAGCTCTATTAATGTATGCTTTGGAAAGTGTAGGGTCTAAATTTATGGCATTGCCTAATTGCAATACTGCAGATTCATATTTTTTTTCTTGTATATCGATATAACCCAAATACATATTGGCTTTGGCATGGGTAGGATCTAAACCAACGATTGAATTAAAATCTTTTTTTGCTTCCCTGTAGTTTTTTTGACTTAAGTGAATATTTCCTCTATTGTAAAATGCTTTCACATAAGAGGGATTTTGCTTGATCGCCTCTGAATAATAAATTAATGCATTTTCAAAATCCTTGGCATTGTAGGATTCTACTGCTTCATTAAAATACAGTTTTGCTTTTCGTTCGTCTTGTGTAAAACAAAGAACTGGCAATAACAAAAAGAGGAAGGAAATAAATTTCATTCGATTTGGGGTAATAAAAATTAAACGAATTCTTGGTTATTCTTGTTACTTAGTTAAACTTGTTAACAGGATATTGCTAATGGAATTAACTACTTTTATAAGCGCTAATATAAAAAGAACTTGAATCAAGATCCCACAGCAGAACAGAGAAAGAAAGACCATATAGAGCTGGCGCTAGAATCGCAGGTGAATAATACTGATACGAGATTTTATTATGAACCAATTCTTTCTGGACATTTTGCCAATCAAAAAGATATTGAGTCTACTTTTCTGAACAAATCGTTTAAACTACCAATTTGGGTTTCCAGCATGACCGGTGGTACGGAGTGGGCAAAAATTATAAACATTAATCTTGCAAAAGCATGTTCTGAATTTGGAATTGGAATGGGATTAGGTTCTTGCAGATCATTATTGTATAGCGATGATCGTTTGGAAGATTTTGATGTTAGAAAATACATTGGGGATCAAGCGCTTTATGCAAATTTGGGAATTGCACAGTTGGAAGAGTTGATTGCAAGAAACCAATTTTCTGTTATTTCTGAACTGATTAAAAAGCTTCAGGCTGATGGATTAATCATTCATGTAAATCCTTTGCAAGAAATTACGCAGCCTGAAGGTGATGTCATAAAATTTAGTCCGCTCGAATCCATCAAAAGTTTGATTGATAAATTGGATGTCTCAGTTATAGTTAAGGAAGTTGGTCAAGGTATGGGTTATCGGAGTTTAGAAGCACTTTTTAAATTACCATTGGCCGCTGTAGATTTTGCAGCTCATGGAGGTACCAATTTTACTAAATTAGAACTATTGCGTTCGAAAAATTCTTCATTAATTCCTTTGGTTAAAGTTGGCCATACAGCGAATGAAATGGTAGAAATGTCAAACCAATTGTTTTCTGAATTGGGAGATAAGTTTTTGTGTAATCAAATTATTGTCTCAGGTGGAGTAAGTGATTTTCTAGATGGATATTATTTTATAAAGAAATCTAAAGTAAATGCCATTTATGGTCAGGCAGGTGCTTTTCTAAAACATGCCAGGGGTGAATATAGTGAGTTGCGAAAATTTATGAAAGGTCAGAAAAAAGGAATTGAAATGGCATATGCATATTTAAGATTGAAGAAAGATTAATGACTCCAGAAAAGACAATATCAGGTTTTTCCAAATTGCGTAAACGAGATAAGATCAAATGGATCGCCAAAAATTTCTTTACTGATCCTGAGCACGTAATGAACGAGCTCATAAGTTATTGGCACGGTGATGCGGCTCAACAGAAAATTTTAGATGGATTTTCGGAAAATACCATTAGTAATTTTCCTATGCCTTACGGTGTGGCACCAAATTTTTTGATCGACGGCAAAACGTATGTGGTGCCTATGGTGATAGAAGAGTCTTCAGTTGTGGCAGCTGCTTCAGCAGCGGCAAAGTTTTGGATGAGTAGGGGCGGTTTTAAAACGGAAATTTTGGATACTCAAAAAGTAGGGCAAGTTCATTTTAAATGGAGTGGTAATCCAGAAAAGCTTAAAGGTATTTTTCCTCAGATTAAAGAATTACTAATTCTAGAATCGAAAGATATAACAGTCAACATGGAACAACGGGGTGGTGGAATTTTGGATATAGAATTGCTAGATTTTAATGAAGAGGAAAAAGGTCTGTATCAGATTAGAGCTTATTTTGATACTTGTGATAGCATGGGTGCAAATTTTGTAAATTCTTGTTTGGAGAGCTTTGGAGCTACCCTGAGAAACTATGTGATCAAATCTGACAAACTAGCAGAGGATGAAAAAGATGTACTGATTGTGATGAGCATTTTATCAAACTATACCCCTGATTGTCTGGTACGTGCCAGTGTTTCATGTAAAGTAGACGAACTTGGTGATTTTGCAGGAGGTTTAAATTCAGAAACATTCGCCGAAAAATTTGTGACAGCGGTAAAAATTGCGCACATAGATCCCTATCGCGCAACGACACACAACAAAGGAATATATAATGGAGTAGATGCTGTAGCCCTCGCTACAGGAAATGATTTTAGAGCAATAGAATCGTGTGGTCACACCTATGCTAGCAGAGATGGAAAATACCGAAGCTTAAGCTATGCGCAAGTAGAAAACGGAATTTTTAAATTTTGGATTGATTTACCATTAGCCATCGGTACAGTTGGTGGTTTAACGACTTTGCATCCCATTGCTAAAAGATCAATTGAACTTTTAGGTAATCCAGATGCCAAAGAGTTGATGAGTATTATCGCTTCGACAGGATTAGCGCAGAATTTTGCTGCCATTCGTTCTTTAGTCACGACTGGGATACAAAAAGGTCATATGAAAATGCATCTTCAAAATATTCTAAACCAAATGAAAGCAACAGAAGAAGAATCTTCGAAAGCTCTAAAGTATTTTGATGATAGGGTGGTTTCTTTTGCTGGGGTACGCAATTTTTTAGATTCGATACGATAAAAAAAGGAATCATAGCCTTTGCCATGTTCCTTTTTTAAATAATGAAAAGAGAACTGTGATTTTTAAGCGGCTTGCTTAGAGCCTATATTTCGAACTGTTGCACTTTGACTCTTAAAACCAAAACCTAAGATTGGTTTGAAGTTATATTCTATAGCGATTTCAAGAAGTTCTTTTGGAAACTTGAGTGAATCACTTAAAGTTATGTGAGATCCTTCTACCTCTTCCCAATTTTCGACCGCTATTTCTTGGATGAAATTCATTGTAGTTTTTTGATATAAGTTTTTAATGCGTATGAACATTTCTACATCAAATAACCATCGAGATAAAAAGCTTCTTTTAAAAACATACTTAGCAGTCATAGGAGCAAACACTTTGGCTCCACATTGTGAATCTTTTACAGGAAGACCAATTATGAGACTGATTACCATTCCGATCATTTTGCTGGCAAACAATCTAAATTTTGATCTTTTGATTTGCCCATTAGATTCAACCTTTCTTGAACCGAAAACCATTTTTTGATTTTTTGAAATTAAATGATTAGTCAACTTTTTATAATCATCGAATCCTGTAGCTAAGTCGGCATCTAAAAAGCCGATGCTCTTAATTTGGAAGTTGTCAAGCATGAAGTTTATGCCACATTTGACGGCTTCTGATTTTCCGCCATTTTTAGGCATGTCGTAAACTTTTACTCGGTTATTTTGATGAGCTGCGAATTTTTGGAGTTGATGCAGGGTTTGATCTTTTGAACCGTCATTGACAAAACACAATATGTAGTCTTTATGACTATTAATAAAATTTTGAAAGATTTCAAATTTGAGTCTATCTGCTTCATTATAACATGGGATGACAATTACATTTTTCATTTTCATTATTTTTTATAATTCAAATTTCAATGCAATCGAAGCTTGATTCGGGTCCTTTTAGTGAAGCGGTTTTGGATGCCCGTTTTTTGGCAGTATCCTACGAATTTTGGTATACGGTAAAAGGTGATTTAATCGTCTTATTATAGGTCAATGCTTAATTCATTACCTTCATATTAGAACTTTTTATAATTGGATAGATCTAGACAATATTATTTAGGCTCCGTGCTTTTTGGCTTGTTGTTTCATGGAACCGTGATGGCGTTTACCATGGAAAACACCTATGATGCCTATGTCCATATGTTTTTTGCTGATCATTATTCAAATGCTTGGTTTGAGACATGGAATTATAAATGGTATACCGGATTTACCATGACTAGCTATCCTCCTTTGGTTCATCAGCTGATAGCAATTTTGTCGAAAGTGATTGGACTTAAAGCTGGATTTTTAGTTTGTGGCTTGGCAATGGTCGCGTTGTTTATAAGGGGGATCTATCATTTTTCTAAGATTTGGGTCAATGACCTATCCGCTTCTTATGCTTGTATATTGGCTGTACTTTCTTCATCATTTATAGAAGCCTTGCATTTATTTGGCCAGTTACCTAGTTTGATGGGTATTGCTCTTTTATTAAATGCTTGTCCAGAAATATATAGATGGATCAGAGACAACAATAGATTTAGATTTTATACCGGGATTTCCATTTTGGCCACTGTCACAGCGGCACATCATGTCAGTACCATATTTGGGATGGTTTTCTTTGTTTTACCTGTTATGGGCGTAGCAGTTTTAGACATCTGCATTTTAGATAAGGGGGGAGTTGAGAATGTTCGGTTTATGCATTTTGTAAAGAAAATCTGGAGCCTACTTCCCAAGGCTGTTTTGTTGGGAGTATCTGTAATTGCCATCACTGCCTTGATAATTTTTCCTTACTGGTATTGGAGCAAAACGGATCCGATTTCGCAGGTTAGTATTCCACATGGTAGTCGGGCCAATTTTTTAGAAGATCTTAATCTTGGACTGGTCTTCTTTGTTATCCCTTGGGGAATGATGTTGTTTTTTTTACCGGGTATTTTTTACCGGGTATTTAAGAAACGCAATATCTTTTTGGGTTTATCATTTGCACTGGCTTTGTTGTTAGGAACTGGTGGAACTACTCCAATTCCCAAGCTCTTATTAGGAGAAACTGCTTTCAATATTTTGACTTTGGATCGTTTTACGATTTGGGCGACTATTTTAGCATTGCCTTTTTTTGGGGACTTAGTTTTCAATTTGGTAGAAGGTAATTTTGGAGATTATATTATAAATGTATTTGGAAGACTGAGTCATAAGATTGTGGTTTTTTGTTTGATTCTTGGTTTATTAATTTCCAGTGCATTGATCATAAATATTGGGAGTTTTCGTCCATTGCAACCTGACTCAATAGATCCTGATCCGATCGTCAACTTCTTGAGCGTAGATAACCATGATGATTGGAGATATTTGACTTTGGGTTTTGGAGATCAAGTGGCTTGGATTGCAACTCAAACGAATGCATTATCAGTTGATGGTAATTATCACTCCGCGAGAAGATTACCTGAACTGACGACAAGAGCAGTAGAGAGATTAGAAAACTCGAAATATCTTGGAATGGAAGGACTTGGCGCTTTGCAGCAGTTTTTAGGAGTTCCTGAAAAATATCATCTCAAATACATATTTAATAACGATAAGTTCTATGAGCCTTTGTTGTTTTTTTATGGTTGGACCAAATTGATACGACTTGAAAATAACATCGATGTATGGGAAAGAAAGGATGTCTTACCTCTCCCTTCCATCTTACCAAAAAAGGAGATTCCAAAAATCCAAAAATACATGTGGGGGATCTTACCAATCGCCTGTTTAATCATTTGCCTCTTGGTTAACTTTGTTGCTAGACGCGAAAGCTGGAAGAGCGATACGCTGCCACGATATCACAATAAGAGTAAATTGAAGTATTGGACATATGGGCTTTGGTTGATTATCGTTTCAGCATTTATGCTCCTTTTTCTTATTCGATTTTTGTTTAACTCGAACCCACATAAGAATCCTCAAAATTTGTTAGAAGCGTATTATAATCATATTGACTTTAAAGAGTTTGATGATGCTTATAAATTATACGATCCGAATCAGGATTATTCGAAGGAGCAATTTTTACTAGAACTTTCTTTAGAAGATGGTTTATTAGCTTCCTATGCCAAGTTGGATGAAATAGAAATAGAGCCAAACTTTATCAGTTCGGATACTTATCAAGAGTATCAAGTCACCTCTCATTGGATAACTGGTGTCAAGAAATATTCTAATCAACATAACTACAAACTCATTAAGAAGAATAAACAATGGTTTATTGAAAAAAGTGAATACGAAAAGAAATTACCACCGGATCAATTTTTGAGGATCGCAGAGGTGGATTTTTACAACCAAGGAAGAAGAAAGGCAACGACAAATACAAGTATTCGAGAAGACATCTTAGACAGACCAGAGGTAATCACAACTCATGCACAACTGGTAAAAAGAAATGAAAATTATCACATAGTTGGCCAACTGATAAATGTAGATAATGATCCTGCTTTTATCAGCATTGACGTAAGTCTCTATGATGTTAATGATGAGGAAATAATCCAATACTCGACCAGTGATATCATTATTCACAACTTATTGCCAAAAGAAAGCACACCGTTTAGAATTGATTTCGATGATATTCTTTGGCAAATGAACAAAACGGATTTTCCTGAGGATTTTGATTCTAATCAAAAAACAGAAATGCATTGGCCAAGAAAACCGGTCAAATTTGTTTTGAATCTTAGGTCCATGGTTACAGATCAACGCTTGTATAAATATTATGGTCTTGAATATTCGGCTTCTGCCAAATCTATTACAGGTGATATTATAAATTACGGAAATCAAGAAATGGCAATTCCACAAATTCTGACGGCACAATATGAGAATGGAATAACTAAATGGGTGGATGTAAATTATTTGCCCAAAGGAATAAGACCCCAAAGAAGTAAGTCTTTTAATATTGAATTGGAAGACTTAAAGAAAATTGATGTGATCTATAGCGGAACCTCCATAGATTTACTTTCAAACTCAGCTAATCAAACTCAGCTAAGAAGGGTTTTACCAAACTCTTTTTTAGACAAAACGAATGAAGATCACAAAGTATTTATTAATGCATTGGTAAACTTTAAAAATTGAGAAAAGCTCTGCTCTATATATTTATATCAATGCTTTGGGCGTGTCAAAGGCCAGTGTCGATCCATGTGCCTTCTCTTGAACTAGTTGTGCCTAATAATTATGTAACGGCAGGTAATGACATTGCAGTCCAAATTATCAATAATGAAAAATATCAAGGAAAGGTCCATTTGGTTTTAAAAACTGTATTTACCTATCATGTGTTTGTGTTTGATCTAAAAAATAAAGTTGGTGAATATGAAGTTGATGGAAAATATTTAACGGAATCAGGTATTGTAAATTGTTGGTTGATGGTTGACAATGTTTTGGTCAGTGAGAAAAATTTTCAAGTCCGAGCTTCAGATATTGCGGATCCTATAAAATTGTTTACTGGTCCTAATTCCATTTGGGTAAATGATTTTCAAGAAACGATGGTTGTAGCTTTGCCAAAGGACAAATATGGCAATGCAGCTCGTGAGTTAGATTCGGTTGAGATCAACTTACAAATGCCAGATAAAATAATTGAAGGAGAGTTTATAAAAATTCATGATCAGCTGGCTTTTAAAAAACTGAGCAGTGGACAAACTACCGGTAAAATACTTGCAGGCGCATCGGCCATGAGTGCAAACTCCAAAGAACAAAAAGTAGAAGTAGTCCCACTTTGGCCAAAGGTATTGTCAATTGAAATAGTAGATCACTTACCTTATGCAGATGGTCGTCAATTTTACCAGATTAAAACAAATACCATAAAGGATGATCGTGGTAATATGATACCTGATGGCACGCATGTGGTTTTTTCTGCTACTAGTAGAGATCGTAAACTAGAATACAATTCATATACCATAGATGGGGTTGCAAAAGCATACATTCGAAATCCTGAAATAAAATCGGTATGGAAAATTTTAGGAATAGTCGGCAATGGATCCATTGTAAGTAAACCGATAACCATTGAATTTAAAGATGTCATTAAAAATGTTCCAAGAATTTTATCCAATACTCATTTCTTAGTTGGCCCAATAGAAAGTTATATTGGACAGTATGTACCAGATGGTACAGAAGTAGAATATTATGATGGACAAAAGACAACTGTTAAAGAAACTGAAGATGGTAAAGTAGATTTTCATCTTCCTATGGATTATGACAATTTCTACATCAAAATTGCGGGACATATATTTAGATGATGCAAGATCAACAACATAGAAATTACGCACGGTATCTTGCTGCTTTGATCTTTGTGAGTTTTATGCTTTTATTGTGTTTCTTGCTGTCTCAGCTCTATGCTTATTATAATTCTGGAGCTTCTAAGGAGGAGATTTACCATTCTGATCTAAAATATTTTGAAAATGCACGACCTTATATCACTTGGTTAGATCAAGATAAAATGATCGAGGGCAATTTGAATGAGTATCAAAAAAAAGAAATTGAGCAAGCATATTATCACAGCTTACGAACGCTTAATTTATCAAATAGTGTTTCGAAGCCTATCGCACTAGAAAAGCACTTTACCAAAGAGTTAGCTAGCAGAATTGAAAATCAATTGGGATCAAAAGAATTAGTTGTCGAACAAGTCAACTTATCCCATCAGTTACAATTAAATTTTTTATCACTCGACAACTCCGTAGTAAGTTTTAGCGATATTGGTTCAGAAGTAAAGACATTAGTCAACGGAGAAATGCATAATAACAAATATTGTTATGAAGTCAATATGGTCAAGCTAGATGGAAGATGGAAAATAGATGCCTTGGAATCGGTCTTTTGTGATAAAAAAGAAACTATAAAAAATGCAAGCAAAAAAAATCATGACTTAACTGACTTGAGAGGAATAAATTATTATCCTCAAAAGACTCCTTGGCATTTATTTTGGCAAGACTATGATTCTAAAACAATTGAAGCTGACCTTCGGTTGGTAAAGTCTCTAGACTTTAATTTGGTTCGAATATTTATTCCTTTCGAAATTTTTGGTGGAGCCAACCCAAACCATGAAATGCTAAATAAATTGGATCATTTTGTGAATAGTGCGGATAAACATGGTGTTAAATTGATACTTACATTATTTGATTTTCCGGTAGGGTACCAGCTGGATAAGTATCCTCAATACGACCGTCACCTCGAAGTAATTATAAAAAGATATGAGAGTAGCCAGACGGTTGTTCTTTGGGATTTGAAAAATGAACCAGATATCGATTTCGAATATCAAGGTAAAACAGAAACCCTAAATTGGCTCAAGTTTATTATTGATCGAGCTAAAAGCTATACAAATAAACCCTTAACCATAGGTTGGGCGAGTTATCACAATGCCCAAAACCTTGCTGACTCAATAGATATAGTTTCTTTTCATTATTATGAAAATCAGGATGCTTTCGAGAATGTCTTGAAAGGCTTGAAAAAAAGAATCAATAAGCCATTAATGCTTTCGGAATATGGTTTAAGTACTTATCAAGGAATATGGCCAGGAGGTAATTCCGAAAATGATCAATTGCTTTATTATCAGTCTGTCGAAAAAACACTTAAAAAGCAAAAAGTTATCGGCCTATCATGGTGTTTATATGATTATCCAAAAGCACCTAAAAATGTTTTTGGTTGGAAACCGTGGATACGCGCGTATCAAAAAAATTATGGTTTAATCAAAGTAGATGGTTCTTACAAAGCTTATTTACAATCAGAGGAAGAATAGAAGCACGCATATTATTTAAACAAATAATGGTTCGGCTTGTAACTCTGATTCTAATACTTTTGTTTTCTCCGATTTTTTAATCAAGTGTTCGAAATGTAACAAGTACCAATCTGCAATATCTTCCATTGGTAAAGAAGCCGCGGCTGCATAATTTTTTTCAGCTAAATCTTTTCGATAATCTTCATCTTGTACTAATTTCTGGATTGCATCAGCCAACTGTTCTACATTACCGGGCTGAAAAAACTCTCCACAATAACCTTCCTCTTCAATCAATTCTTTTAAATCACCAATGTTTGGAAGTACAACGGCTTTGCCATATGAACCAGCTTGGTGTAAAACACCAGAACTTCCAGTTGTACTTGTGTACGGAAATACCACAACAGAACTATCACCGAATATTTTGGGTACATCTTCCTCTTCAACATAACCTGTAAATCTGATATCTTCAATGTGAGCGTATTTTTCCTCAACGGATTTTAAATAACCTTTGACGTTGGGATTGTCTGTGCCTGCAATTACAATTTCCATTTCTTCTCCTGTTCTTTTTCTTATTATTTCCACGGCTTCAATCATCTCTTCTACTTTTTTATAAGTACCGAATTTGCCGAAGGTCATAATTTGTTTTTTTCCTTTTGGTGTTTCAAAAGATGGAGTAGGTGGAGTTTCGAAACTGCCATGCGGCAATAGTGCTACATTTTTGGCGTTGTATTTTTTTTCAATGATGTTTACATATTTGGGCATTGTCAAAGCGACTAGGTTTGACATCAATATTATTTTTGTCATTACCGTTCCGGCCAAATTATAAATCCATTTTAGAATTGGATTTGAAGTTATTCCAGCCGAATCGTAATCAACAGTTTCAACGATATTATGCAATAGGCTTACTGATGGGATTCCTCCAAGTCTCGTCATCAATGGTGACAATAATCCTAGTGTCGCCGCAATTTTGGAATCTCCAAAAGAAAGAAATTGTATGTTGTACAAAACCAAATCAGGCTTCTCTTCTTTGATGGCTTTGCGAATTGTCCAAAGATTTTTAAGAGAATTAAAAGACCAAGATGTTTTTATTTTTACTGAGCAGTTTCCTTCGCCTTCTTTATAAGTTTCGCCTTCAGGTAATTGGTCTGATAATATAACGATCTCGGTAATTTGCTCTTTTAGTTTAAACTGGTTAACTAAATGAAAAGCATATTCGTTTAAAGTAGTTTTACTAGGTGGATAAGGTGTTACTAAAGCGATTTTCATTGTTATTTTTTTTGAAGGTTGATTGAAGTTTAATAGGTCAAGCTTGTTTGATTTTTAAGGCTAAACATTATATGGTAAGCGATCATACAGATCAAAAGGACAGCCATTAAAATGATTTGTATCCAAATAATTGTGGTTAAAGAATTATGCTCTACTAAGTAGATGCTGATAAACTGTATTACACCTATTGTAATACTTATAAAAACAGGCCTATAGTTATTTAGTGACATATGGTAATAGGCAAAAACATTCGCGCATGCGAAGAAGCAAGTAGCCAAACTGTATAAGTAAAGAAGGTTAGAAGCTTCTAAATATGCACTACCAAATGCTACTGTTATTATTTGCTCATGAAAGAAATAACATACAATGGTGATGGTAATTCCAATCATAGCCACAAATAGTAAAGCTGACCAAAATAGTGGTCTATGATCTTCACCTCTTTTTTCTTTAGCGATTACCAATGGAAATAAAAGTGTAACGATTGTCCAAGTGGCAAAAAATACTACTCTTCCAATTAGAGCAATAGAAGAATAAAGACCTGCTTGATGTGAGTCAAATATGTGTTTGACTAAAATAACATCGGCATTGTTAATGATGATTTGACTCAATTCATAAATGCCAATTACAAGAATAAAATTTAAAATTTCGGTTTTCGGAAACGTATTTATTAAGGATTTTTTGGCAATGGGTTTGTTTATAAAGAAGCTTGCCAAGAAAGAAAGAAAAAACCCCAAGCTAACAACTTCACTATAGAAATTCTTAGTAATTATCAGTAGTAATCCAATCGTAACGATTAGGCGACAAAGCATTTCTATAATGTATGAACTGGCAAGTTTATTAAACTGATTTTGTCCTTGGAATATTCCTCGCGAGATACTCATTCTAAAGTAAAACGGAACGCCGGCGAAAAGAATTAAAAGAGGATATGCAGAATCAAATTTTAGAAATTCTTGAAGGATCGGAGAAATTAAAATCAAAAGAGGTAAAGTATATAATCCAATTTTTTTACCGGTTTCTATAAATTGAAATTTCAAAGACTCTAATTCATTTTGACAGGTTGACTCATAATAACTAGCTACAAATTTTGCAACACACAATTGTAAGCCAACCGCAATGAATGACAAGATCATTACTAGTGTTGCCAATACATTGGCCTCTGCAAAAACTTCTGGTCCAAGAAATCTTCCTAAGAAAAGATTGATTCCGTAGTTACCGGCATTAACAAAAAGAGTGCTTATCATTAAGAAGCTTGCACTTCCTAGTAATCCAGTGGTTGATTTGGATTGGGTGATTGATGATTGCATGATAGGTGATTGGTTGATTGGAGTGTTTTAGGCTCTTTGGATATTGAGGTAGCGATTAAACTTTGTCAAATGAAGGAATTGGTCAACCGCATTTTCTTTATCACAAACAACAGTGAGTTGTTTACCCTTTTGAGCTAAGTTTTTGTGCGCCATCACAAGTGCATTAAGTCCTGTTAAATCGATTGACTTTAGTGCTTTGATGTTCACTATGCAATTGGCATTTTTAGAGGATAAGATTCTGATTAGGTCTTTTTTAAAATTTATCGCATTCATGCTGTTTAAGGCACCAGCTAATGAGACAGAGACATCATTTGGAGTTTGAGTTGCGCTGTTAAAGATTACTTCTAAGTGATTCATTATTTAAATTTTTAGGATAAATGATTATTACAACACAAATATCCGCTTGAATCAAATCTTAAAAGCGATGTTTTATGGGAGTGGTAGGAGGTCTAAGTTTTTTGGTACAAAAAGAAGGATTTTTGGAGTATCCTAGGATTTAAGGTATAATTCAGATTCTTATTTAATGTTTTTGACAAAATTGCTTACATCATCTATTATATCTTGGCTGTTGTTGATATGTTTTATGAAGGCACTGCCTATTATTGCTCCGCTGGCGTATTGGGAAACAAATTCATAATTACTTCTATTTCGGATATTGAAACCGACGAGTATTGAAGTATTAAGATTCATCTCTTTTAAACCTTGGAGATACTCTTGAGAATCTTCAATGTTCTTGCTATTTCCAGTTGTACTAGAGCTACTGACTGCAAAAATAAAAGAACTGCTGTGTCTGTCAATAAATTGAATTCTTTCTTCGGAGGTCTCAGGGGTAATTAGGAAAATATTACTTAATTCATTTTCGACAAAGGTCGATTGATATTTTTTTAGATATACATCAATGGGGAGATCTGGAATGATCAGACCGCTCACCCCAACATTTTTACATTGTTTGCAAAACTCTTTAATTCCAAATTGTAAGATGCTGTTAAAATATCCCATTAAAACCAAAGGTGTATTGACCTCAATTTTTTCAAGTTGATTAAAAATCGCTTCTAGAGTAATTCCATTATTAATTGCTTGGGCATTACTCATTTGTATTGTTGGTCCGTCACTAATTGGGTCTGAATACGGAATTCCAATTTCTATAATATCCGTTCCTGCATTTGACAAAGCTGGGATTATTTGTTCTAAACTATTTAGCTTAGGAAATCCAGCAGTAATGTAAATGTTTAGAAGCTTTTCAGCTTTGGTTTCAAAAAGGCTTTTAATATTCATTTTGGTCAAATTTGGTATAGGTTTCTAAATCTTTGTCTCCACGTCCACTTAAATTAATCACAATGTTGTCAGAATCTTTAAATGCTAGTTTTTCCAAATAGGCTAAAGCATGTGCTGATTCTAAAGCAGGAATGATGCCCTCTGTTTTTGACAATAATTTTGCTGCAATCAAAGCTTCTTTATCTGTTACAGAATCATACATCACTCTACCTTCATCTTCTAAAAAGGCGTGTTGCGGTCCAATGCCGGGATAATCTAATCCAGCAGAAATACTGTGCGGTTCGATTACTTGACCATCTTTGGTTTGCATCACTTTTGAAAAAGCCGCATGCAATACTCCTTTTGTTCCTAGGGCAAGTGTTGCAGCAGACATGTTGGTCTCCGTTCCGTGACCGGCAGCTTCAACACCGATAAGTTTTACTGCATCATTTAGATAATGGTAAAAAATACCCATGGCATTACTTCCCCCACCAATACAGGCAATAATATAATCTGGATTGGTGTCAAGTTGTTTTTTTACTTCGGCACTAATTACAGATTGGAACCTAGCTACCATATCTGGATAAGGATGTGGCCCTACTACAGAACCAATGATATAATGAGTGTTACTAGGATTATTTATCCAATCTCTGATGGCTTCATTAGTTGCATCTTTAAGCGTTTTACTACCCGAATGAACCGGTACGACTCTGGCACCCATCATTTTCATTCGCTCAACATTTGGTGCTTGTCTTTGTATGTCTTTGGCGCCCATAAAAATATCACATTCCATACCCATTAGTGCACATGCAGTTGCTGTGGCTACTCCATGCTGTCCCGCACCTGTTTCTGCGATAATTCTTTTTTTATTGAGATTTTTGGCGAGTAAGATTTGACCTAATGCATTATTTATTTTGTGTGCGCCTGTATGACAGAGGTCTTCTCGTTTTAAATAAATATTTGTTTTGTAGTATGCACTCAATCTTTTAGCATAGTATAAAGGCGTTGGTCTACCTACATAATTTTTCAAAAGATCTTCAAATTCTTTTTTAAATTTTTCACTTTGAATGATATTTAAATAGGTGTATTGAAGTTGGTTGACATTTGGATAGAGCATTTCTGGAATGTATGCACCTCCGTATTCTCCATAATAACCATTGGTATCAACTTGGTAATTTTTCATCTCGTAACTCTTTTAAAAATTTGCTAACTAATTCTGTGTTTTTTAATCCTGGGTTTTCCTCAAAGCGACTATTGATGTCGACGGCATGCAGGTAGTGGGAATTTATTGCTTTCAATTTTTCTGTATCGTCAATCGAAATTCCACCAGACAGTATGTAAGGTTTTTTATAATTGTAGTTTTTTAATAATGACCAATCAAATTTTTTTCCGCTTCCTCCATGGGTAGAACTTGCAGTGTCAAACAAAAAATATTTAGTGTCATTCGCGTATGCGTATAAAGAGTCCCATTGGAAGAGTTCATCAATGTTGAATGCCTTTATGACTGAGATATCTGATTGATTGATTTCTGAAACATATTGAGGTGATTCTGTTCCGTGGAGTTGGACAAAATCAAGACTATATTTTTCGACAATGGATTTAAGTACATCCATTTTCTCATTGACAAAGACACCTACTTTTTTGCAATCTATCTTTGTTTTTTTAATGAAGGAAAGTGTTTTTTCATTTACAAACCGTTTAGATTTTTCGTAAAATATAAATCCAATATAATCTGGACTGATAGTCAAAATCTCCTTGATGTTATCCGGCTCTTTCATTCCACAAACCTTAACCTTCATTTGCTGTTGATTTGTATTCGTCAATTATTTTTTTACATGCAATGGCAGGTTGACCGGATTTCATAAAATGACCACCTATCAAAAAGCCATCAAACCCCGTTTTAGTAAGTTGGCATATATCATTACCGTTGGTAATGCCGCTTTCACTTATTTTACAAAGTTCTTTTGGCAATAACGGATATAGATCAATGCTTGTTTGAATGTCAGTTTTGAAGGTTCGCAAGTCTCTATTGTTTACACCGATTATATCTATATAAGGATTTAGGTGGGTGTTGATTTGAGCTTCATCGTGAACTTCTAACAAAACGTCAAGTCCAAATGACTTAGCCAATTTTGCTAAATCAGATGTTGTTTTGGGCTCTAAGCATGCAGCGATCAATAAAATGCAATCTGCGCCAATGCTTTTGGATTCGATGATTTGATATTCATCAATGACGAAGTCCTTTCTTAAGATTGGACATGCATTATATTTTCTTGCAACATTCAGGTCTGCGATGGTTCCATCAAAATATTTTTTATCAGTTAGGACGGATAATGCAGATGCGCCTGATTCAATATATCCAGTGCTAATTTTTTGAACATCTATGGTTTTAACCAATGCTTTTGTACTCGGAGAAGAGCGCTTGATTTCTGCGATTATTCCCAGCTGATCATTTTGACGTAAAGTATTGGATAGAGAAATTCCTTTTCTCTCAAACAAAGGATTCTTTTCCAATTCTTTTATTGAGGTAAGTTCTTTTGCTTTTTGTACCTCTTTACGTTTGTCGAAAACTATTTGTTCTAAGATGTTCATTATGAGATCAATTTGGTCAGTGAGTTTAAAGCTCTTTTTTTAATTAGGGAGTTGTGGGCTTCATCATACGCTTCATCAAAGGTTTTTTGATGGTCAAAACATTGAATGGCCAAAGCCGCATTGGAGCAAACGACCGCATTTTGTTTCTTTGTACCATTTCCGTTAATAATGGTTTTAAAAATATTTTTGGCTTCTTCTATTGTATTTCCGCCAAGGATATCCTCTTGCTTCACCTTAAGTTCAAACTGTGATTTAGGATCAAACAAGTATTCTTTATCTGGACGTATTATTTTGGCTTGGCTTGTTAAACTTATTTCATCATAACCGTCCAACGAATGAACGATGTTGTATGATATATCAGAAGTCTCATAGATGTATTTATAATATCGTTGAAGTTTTAAGGAGAAAACACCGACAAGTTGATTGCTTGGAAAAGAAGGATTTACCATGGGACCTAGCATATTAAAAAATGTACTTACACCAAGATTTTTTCGAATATCGGCAACTTCTTTCATCGCAGGATGAAAAAGGGGAGCATGTAAGAAAGTGATATTACTATTATCTAATTGCTCTTTTAGTTTATCTGGATCCGATGTAAAATTATAACCAAGGGATTCTAAAACATTTGAGGATCCACAGACAGAGCTGACACCATAGTTTCCATGTTTGGCAACTTTGTAACCTGCACCAGCTACCACGAAAGAAGCTAGGGTACTGATATTAAAAGTGTCCTTTCCATCGCCACCGGTGCCACAAAGGTCAATGATGTCAAAATCATTTAGATCAATTCTTATGCATCTTTCTTTTAGGCAATCTCTAAATCCTGATAGTTCATCAACGGTGATACTACGCATTTTAAAAACCGACAAAAAGGAAGCGACTTGATAGTCATTAAATCCACCTTCCGATATTTGTCCCAATATATTTTTTGCTTCAGAACGACTGAGTACCTGTTGTTCGAAAAGTTTAGATAATATTTCTTTCATGAGTTGTTAGCCAGTTTTAAAAAATTTGAAATTATCTCATCCCCATCTTCAGTTAAAATACTTTCAGGATGAAATTGTACACCATAAAGTTTTAGGTCTATATTTTGGATCGCCATAATATGTCCTTCGTTTGAAACTGCGGTTACGGTGATTTTATTCGAAAGACTTTCTGGATCAATAACCCAAGAATGATACCTGCCGACGAAGAATTTGTTTTGAAGATTTTCAAAAAGAACAGACTTGTTCTCATTTGTTTGGATCTCTGATTTCTTACCATGGAAAACTCCATTAAGATTTTTAAGTTTAGCTCCCAAGTATTCTCCTAATGCCTGATGTCCAAGACAAACACCCAGGATTGGAATTTTTCCTGCGCAGCTCGAAATAATTTGACTCATATTCCCCGCTTGTTGTGGTAGCCCTGGACCTGGAGATAATACAATAGAATCAAACGCTTGACATTCCTGAGCAGTAATTTTATCATTTCTTGCCACCTCAACTTTGGAATACTTTTTTAATATGTATTCGAGATTATACGTGAACGAATCGTAATTGTCTAAAAGTAATACTCTCATATTTCATTGGCTTTAGCAATAGAGAGACGAATAGCTCTGACTTTATTATTTATTTCTTCTAGTTCTCCTTTCGGAGAACTTTCTATCACTATACCGGCTCCGGCCTGATAGACTAGGGTATTATTTTTACTAAGGATTGAACGAATTATAATGGCGTGATTCACTGAGCCATTAAAACTCAAAAAACCAGTAGCGCCACCATAAAAATTTCTCCTAATATTTTCGTTGTCATTGATGATTTGAAGTGCTCTATATTTTGGAGCACCGCTTAAAGTTCCTGCTGGAAATGTGTCGGTATATATATCTAAACCAGTTTTTCCCTTTTTTATCGTGCCGTTGACCTTACTTACCAGATGTATAACTTGGGAGAAATATTGAATTTCCGCGTAAGTTTCTACTTCAACTGTATCACTATTTTTACTTAGGTCATTGCGAGCCAAATCAACCAACATTACATGTTCTGAAATTTCCTTCGGATTGGATCTAAGATCTTCGGCCTTCTTTCGATCTTCCTCTAAATTATTTTCTCTTTTAACCGTTCCTGCAATTGGATTAATCGTAGCCACATTTTTTTCAACTTTGAGTTGCGATTCTGGTGAAGATCCGAATATTTTAAAATCACCATAATCCAAATAAAACAAATATGGCGATGGATTTATACTTCTTAGACATCTGTATAAGGTAAACTCATCTCCTTTAAAGGATTGTCTAAATTCTCTTGAAAGAACTACTTGAAATGTGTTTCCCAACTGGCAATGTTCGATTCCGTTGGATACCATTTTCATGTATTCTTCATCCGAAACATTTGAGTATTCTTCTCCTTGGGTTTTAAAATGAAAATGGCTGTAATTGTTTGATTGAATTATGGAATAAATAGAATCAATACTGGACTTTTTATTTTGCTCATCATCGATTGAATGTTCAACAATAAACATTGATTTTTTAAAATGGTCAAAGATGATTAGGTATCTAAAGAATTGATATTTTAAGTCCGGATTATTTTTTATTTCATCGGCTTTATTTTCGAATTCTATGTCTTCAAAATACTGGACAGATTCGAATGAAGAATAACCCCAAACGCCTTGCGAATCTATTGGCAAATCGGATTGACAAATTTTAAAGGAATTTATAAAGTCTTGAAGCGCAACAACTACTTCTTTAGGTTCGGTTGCGATGCATACTTTTTGTTCGTCATTTGCAATGTGATAAGTATACGAATTGCCCTTGGCTTCAAAATTGGCAATAGGGTCTAAGCAGATAAAACTTTTATTATCGGTACGATCATGATAATCGGCACTTTCAAAAAGTAAAGAACCCTGGAAGTGGTCTCTTAACTTATTGTAAATACCAACAGGTGTGTGAAGGTCTGCTAGGTATTGAGCGTATTGAATTGTTATTTTTTTGTTCATTTTTAAAATTCAGGCAAAAAAAAAGACCCGCGAGAAGCGGGTCTTTTATATATATCTATAAATACGACGGTATTACTTCTCAGGTTTATAATCTAAAAAGCTCCACCACCAATTTTGAGTTGTTGGACAATTTGTTAAAGTACAAGTATGCTGAGTGTTTCTAAAAAGCATAATCAAAGGTTGCGATAAATTCTCATTAATTCCTAATTATTTTCTAAAACTTCGATAATTAAATTTTAAAAGTGAGATTTTAAACTTATTCCGTAATTCTGGAATTTGAAATTGCCTGCGCCATTAATCTGCACAGTATTAGAAAAGGAATAGAAGAGATTTAATGAAAAAGCCTTTGTTATTTGCCTGCCAAATTGCAGATCCAATCTAATCGTATTTTGCCAATCTAGTTGTTCAATTTTTTGCTTTCCAGGAGCGATCAAAACTTTGTAAAAGTATTTGGAATTGCCAGAGTTAAGATTTTCGATATGAAAAAAGATTTCTGCTAAATAATAACTCTCTGGACTGAAATAGAGCAATTGATTATTTTCTTTGAAATTTAAGTAGTTCAAACTGGTTCCAATTTTTAGGATTGGTTTATTGAGTGGTTGATAATAGACAGAGGCAAATAGGTTTTTGGAGTGATTTGCGTCGTTTTGGATGTTGTATGCTGCAAAACCATAAAATGCCAATTTAGATTTCGAGAAGTACTGATATTCTAATTTTAGAATATCCTGTCTGATGTTCCCTTTTACAATTTCAGTGTTGTAATCCATATAAGTGGAGCTGTGACCAAGTCGATAGTAATTCTTTTGATTTGGTTTAAAAGCTATGGTAGATGAACTAACAAAGTGTTTACTGTGGTCATTATCGAAGATGCTGCTTAATAGACCAGAGCCAATAGTGAGTTCTAATTCAGGATATAGAAAAAAAGTATTTTCCAACATTAATATCTGCTGCTTGGCTTCAAAAAGATCAGAATTTTCTGAAGTTTCACGATCGATGAATCTTAAATTTGTTCTGGTGCGTGGGTGAAGACCTAAGGAAATTTTTGCATTATTTACCACAGCAAGATTTCCAGCATTATCCTTTGAATAATGTCGAGAAACTTCGGCTCGAACTTCTTTTTCTTTTTCTATGAGTGATTTTATTTCTAAGGCATTGGCTTGATTAGGTTCAAGTATTTGGATACTGTCCAACCAGCGATGAGCCTCTTTATATTTTCTTGCCTTGGTATTTAGAAAGGCAATGCCAATCATGATATATTTTTTAGAAATAAGCCCTTGTTCGTTTTGAGGTTTGATTTCTAAAGCACGGTTGACAAATTCAAGTGCTAAATAGTTATTGTTGCTTCCTGATAATGCATTTGCATATCCCAAATTGGCTGTGAAATTTTTTGGATCCTCATTAAGTAACGATTTGTATATTTTTTTGGCTTCCTCGAAATTATTATTCCACAAATAAGCTTCAGCCAAATTAAGTTGAATTTCTATATCGTTTGGATATGCGCGATTTAAGATTAAAAATTCACTTAATGCTTCTTCCTTTTTAATACTCAAACCCTTGGCTCTTGCCGAACAAATCAAAGCGGTTTTATTGTTTGGATAATCTTTTAAAATATTATCGAAATAGATTTCTGCTAGAGAAAACTCCCCAGCTTCTATAAGGGCAAAGCCTTCATCCATTTTCTGAGCCTGAAGCAAAAATGTTTGGAGAACTAGAAATGATATTATTAGTTTCTTTAACACGATTCAAAATTCCTCGATAATTCAGTCACTGAGACGAATCTTCGATTTTCGGTCAGAAATGTAAGATTTTTGGTTTATGCTACTTTATGACCTGTACTTGCAGTCCACAATTCAAACCATTGATCATTACTAATTTCCAATTTTAAAGTTGCAATTGCTGATTTGATCCTCTCAATTTTCGATGTTCCGATAATAGGAAACAAATTGGCAGGGTGCTTTAGTAAAAAAAGTAATGCTGCTTGATCTAAACTCCAAGGATACTTCGATACGACTTGATTTATCTTCAAAGTCCTTTGATCTGTATTAAATATCTGACCACCTTTAAACGGTGACCAAATTGTTGGATGGATATTACGACGATAACACTGATCTATTGTTCCATCAGTAAATGGATCTAAATGTAATAATGAAGCTTCGATTTGATTGGTCACGATTGGAAAACCTTTAAAGAGATCGAGTTGACTAGGGGTAAAATTTGATACCCCAAAGTGTAAGACTTTTCCTGCTTTTTTGAGCGTCTCAAAATCACGGATGATTTGTTCAACATCCATTAAAGGACTTGGTCGATGAATCAATAGTAAATCCAAATAATCTGTTTGGAGGTTAATCAAGGATTGGTTGACTGAAGAAATGATATGTTCTGTTGAAGTATCATAAGTTTTAACAGCTCTTAGGTTATTGGGATAACAAATTCCGAATTTCGAAATAAGTTGAATTTCTTTACGATCTATATTGTTTTGTTTAAATGCTAGACCAAATTCTTTTTCAGTAGTGTGGTCGCCATAAATATCCGCATGATCAAATGTCGTGATGCCTAATTCGCAACATTGCTCAATCAATTGCGACATTGTTGCAGTATCTAATTTAGCACCCCATTTACCCCAGTGCATTACACCTGCAATGATTTTAGATAATTTTAAACTACTTTCAGAAATGGTCTCTAACATTAAAGAATATTGATCGTTTTTAATAATACAGGTTTATGTGCTCGACTAATGGGAATCACTTTTTTATCTATAACTAGGGTATTGTCCTCGATATCCTTGACTTTATCCAGATTCACAATATAGGATCTATGAACTTTTAAAAATCTTGGATATTGAAGTTTTTCAGCAATGACTTTTAAAGCACCATATATAACATGCACTCCTAAACCATCAGTAATTACCTTGACATAATCGCCTACATTTTCAAAATATAAAATTTTAGAATAGGGTAATCGAATATATTTTCCATCTACTTTGACATATAATTCGTTGGCCATAGAACTACCAGCTATGTCTTTTAGTTTTTGTTCTTCATTGACCACCTTATCAACTGCAGTTATAAAACGCGGTTGTGAGATTGGTTTAGCTAGGAAGTCACTCACATCATACTCGAAAGCATCATATGCATATTCTTTGTTGCTTGTTGTAATGATTACATGGGGCATATAAGGAATCCTATCTAGTAATTCTAAACCACTCAAGCCAGGCATCTCGATATCCAAAAAGACTAAATCAATTTCTTGATTTTCGATTATATCTAAAGCTTCTTCTGCAGATTCTGCAACTGAGACTAAATCCAATAGTTCGGATTTTTCTGTCAATCGCTGCAAAGATTTTCTTGCCAAGGCCTCATCATCTACAATTAAGGTTTTTAGCTTCATCGTTTTTTATTTGAGAGGTAAATTTCAATATTTTCTTTTTCACTTAAAATCATTTTCATGAGTTTAAGAATCTTCTTTTTTAAAATGGGATATTCTTTTATTGCGTCCTTGCTTTCGATTTTGGCATCCAATTCAAGTATTTCAAATTCTTTGGTTAGTTTAGGATAACCTACCATTTGGAATGTTGGTTTTAGTTTATGAGCTATCCTTGCCATTTCAAGAAAATTATTGGTTTTTATAGCTTGATCAAAATGTTCCAGTTCGACTGGTACAGATTCTAAAAAGGTTTCCATAATATCTTGACAGTACTCCAAGTCATCTCCATAATTTTCTTCCAAATATTGGATATCAAGATCTTTGTTAAAAACGAATGTGGATATATTTATCTCTTCCTCTTGTTCGCTCGCAGAATTAGGAAGGTGTGACAAAATGATTTTAGATAATTGTTTAGGATTAAAGGGCTTAGAAAGAAAATCACTCATACCTGAGTTCAGAGCGTGTTGTTTTTTTGAGAGTAGGGTAGAGGCAGTCAAAGCTATAATTGGAATTTCCTTATTCTGATTAGGTTTGGTCCGAATAAAATTTGTCGCTTCATAGCCATCCATTATCGGCATTTGAAGATCCATGAATATCAAGCTGTATTTATTTGTTTTGCATTTATTTACTGCTTCGAGTCCATTGTGGGCCAACTCATAATCCAAGTTCCACTTCTGCATTAAACGCGTGATGTACTTTTGGTTCATCGCATTATCTTCTACAATTAGCACTGGAAATTCCAGTTTCGAAAACTTCAATTTTTTGGAATACAATTCTTCCTCTTTTCCGACAGGTATGCTTGAACGTTGAAAAACTAAATCAAAGAAGAACTTAGTTCCTTTGTCTTTTTGACTTTCAACAACGATCTCAGAATCTAACAGTGATATTAATTTTTTTGTAATTGCAAGACCCAAACCGGTTCCTCCATAGTTTTGTCTGATTTCGGCACTGGCTTGCTTAAACTGCTCAAAAATTTTGTCCAATTGTTCTTGGTCCATTCCAATCCCAGTATCGCTAACTCCAAGTCTTAGTTTAAGAGTTTGGTCGTTCGATTCCAATTGGTTGATATGAATGATGATCTCTCCTAGCTTGGTAAATTTTTCTGCATTTCCTAGAAGATTTAAAAAAATCTGATTAATGATAAGCTCGTCTCCAAGAAGAAGATGAGTAAGTGTAACATCGGATTCGGTCCGAATGGTAACATTCTTTTCTTCAAGCTTGACAGCAAAGGTTCTTTCTAAATTTTTTAGCAGTTTTATAAGATCGAAGGGTTTAGATTGTAAATCAAGTTTACCTGCATCAATTTTTGAGATATCTAAAACATCTGAAATCAATCGTTGCAACACGTCGGCGGAACTAAACAAAATACTGAGGAATTCTCGTTCTTCCTTGTTTAATTCGGCATCTTGCAATAAGTGGGTCATACCGATGATTGCATTCAAAGGGGTACGCATTTCATGACTCATACTCGCGAGAAACTCTGCCTCTGCTCTTTGGGCATTTTCAGCAATTAGTTTTGCTTCTTGTAGTTCTCTACCAAGTTTTATTCTTTCCGTGATGTCTCTAGCCAGTACTGAAAATGAAATAACCCCATTAGGATTTTGAATGAGCTTAACGTTTTGGCCAATCCAAAGTGTCTCGCCTTTTTTGGTAATAATTGGAAACTCGAAATAGCTCTGTGCTTTTTGATTGTTAAGCACATCTAAATAAAAAGCTTGAACTTTTGCTTTGTGATCTTCTCGAATGATATTGGTAAAGCTTTTCCCTATCACCTCTTCTGAGATGTAACCTGTATAATTAAGTCCTGCTGGATTTACGAACGAGAAATTGCCGTTGGCATCTATGTTGTATATGATATCTGCCGCGCTTTCTACGATACTTCTATATTTCTTTTCACTCTGTTCAAGTGCAATAGTTCTTTCTTTGACAATTCTTTCGAGAGATTGATTGACTTCATATAGCTCTTGGGCTTTGGCCTCAAGAATGGATTCGGCTTGTTTTCTCGCAAGCTTTTCTCGTTCTAATCTTCTCTTTAATATTTCAATCTGCTCGGGCAAAGATTTATGACTTTAGTATTTTAAATTGAACATGACTTCCATCTTCTTTAACATTGGTTAAAGTGATTTCTGCTGGTTCTTTATAATACTCCATGGTTTTTTCGATAAGACCTAAAGCAAAATCTCCCATGCGTCGATCAGAGTGATAATTAAGAATCATTTCGTTATCGCTGATTCTTTCTGAATCAAAGGTTGGCAATTGAGCGTTAGGATAGAGTTTTTTTACCTCTACATGAATATATCTTTCAATCGATTCTAAAAAATCAAAGCCATTTTTAGCCTCTTCAAAAAAGCCTACATAGTTTTTCACGAATGTGCCATGGAGATACCTTCCGAAGGTTTTCAAAAGGACTGGGATAGGTATTTCTGTTTCTTTATGGAGGTTTACTACATGCTCTACAATTTCAGAATGTGGATACGAACCAATTGCTGTATAAACACCCTTGCTTTCAGAACTGCTGGATTGAATCAATTTGTCCACCATTTCGTAATTGAATTTTTCTTCAACCATTTCGAAAAATTCCGTAAATACTATTCCTAACATATTAAAATTTTATTTAATATCTAAATACAGAGAATATCGTACCAAAAATCGTGAATGACCTACCAATCATAGAATAGAGCCCATAAAACTTAAGCATTGCCATGATATTTGAAGAAAATTAAAGCAATGAAAACAATCACTTACTGTTTCATTTTTCTTTTTTTCTCTTCTTTTGATCTGCTAGCAGAACCAGCATTATATCAATGGCTTCCTTCCGATTTTGATTCGGAAATATCCCTTATAGAAGAGACACCTTATGAGGTACTAAACACTACGAATGCATACAAAGTATTTGGCGCTAAGTATTACAAGAATGACAAGTTATGGGTCGACGTTTTTGCCTCATGGACGAAAAAAGAGCAATTTGATCATGCAGTCAACCTTGTGTATCGCTCTAAGGGCAACTATCTAGATGCGTTAGAAACTATCGAAATAGAAGATAAGAAGTTCATCATCTCTACTTATACAAAAAGCGATAACAGCATTGAATATATAGTTTCTTTTGACTTAGAGCATAATTACTACGATACCTTAAGATTACATAGTTCTTGGTACAAAGATGATTTCTTAACGGTAAATCCTATCTATCATTATGAATTGACTTTTATGGAAAAGGAAGAGATAGAATATTTTTTAATTCATATGTTGGATCGTATAGGTGAATTTGCTCATTTGGAATATTTATCTGATTCTTTTATGTGTCCGAAGACCTATGTAAAGACCTATTCACAAAGTAATGATTTTATAGATCTTGAGATTTATAATGAACATAGCTCGATTGAATCGATTGTTCGTATAAATGGGGAGGAACAGACCATTCAGTTAAATGATGAGTCGATTTGGAATTATCAGGTGGATTTATCAAATACCGAAAACGCGTTACTCATTTTAGAAGGATTAGAAAACGACTTAGATGCGGTTTTGATTAAGAGTGATTTTGTGAATATCAGTTTTGACCTAGATGTAAATACAGCGAAAATTTACCCAAATCCAAGTAGCGACTTTTTGATAATTGATCTTAAACGAGACGCCGAACTTAAAATTTGTAATCAATTAGGGGGAGTGGTTTATAAACCAGGACTTATTTCTGGTAAGCATAGCATTGACATCCGTCAATGGAACCCAGGAACATACTACATAACATATACGTACGAACGTGAACGCATTACGAAAAAGGTGATTGTTATTTGACAGGAGAGATCCTGTTAAAGCCCTGCATTTGAGTTTAGTGCTCGAAGCAGGGCTTCTTTTAGCCTATAGTTAGTTTTGCTAATTTCATCTCATCTATATAATTAAAGCCGATTTTAATACTTTCCAAAGGAGGATAATTTCTGCAATCGTCTTGCTCAAGATAAAAGTGTTTCATTCCAGACTCTTCCTTTTTTAGAAAGATAGGCTCCCAATCTATTATGCCATTACCGACTTCAGTAAAAAAAGCTTCCTCGGTATCGTCCATATCTTTTACATGCCACAAGCTAAATCGACCTGCATGGTTTTTAAAATAGTATTTCCAATCTGCTCCACCTTTCTTAATCCAATATAGATCTAATTCAAAATCCACTAGAGCTTTGTCTGTTTCATTTAAAAGAATATCATAAGGAACTTCGCCATCTATTGATCGAAATTCAAAATCATGATTGTGGTATGCAAAAGTTAATCCATGCTGTTTTGCCATTTCTCCACACACATTCATTAGTTCTGCTAATCTTTTGTAATTGTCGAGTTTGTTATCTGCACTAAACCAAGGACAAACAATATAGTCTACTCCTAATTTGACGTGATCCTCACATACAGCTTCAAAATTTGCAGCCATGGTTCTTTTTGCCTCTGGAGTATTCCACCCGAGTGGTACATGCCCAGATCTCATTTTTAAGCCTAGGTCTTTTAAGACCGATTTAAATTCTGAAATCTCCATTCCGTAAAACAAACCTTCATTGTATCCAGCATTTTCAATATCAGTATAACCTATTTCTTTAATGGCTTTTAAAGTTTCGATAGGATTTTTAGACATTGCATCTCTAACGGTCCAAAGCTGGACGCCAAAATCGTTGGGCCCATATTTGACTTCATATTTGCATCTTGTCATTGCCAAAGCTGCGAAAATTGCCAGAGGTGTTTTATTGACGAAGGTTCTTCTTTTCATGCCGTTTAAATTATCTAATTAAAAGTTAAGAACAATATCTAATTTTCACTTTATATCTTTTTGATAATAATTGTAAAAGCATTCACGAATGTGAAAAACTAGATCACAACGCGCCAACTAAGAATTGGTATAAAGCCCAATTGTTCTTGGAAAATCAGTTCTTGTAGTATTTGATCAAAGTAAAAATCACTATAATTTTTTCTTCCAGTTAAATTTTGAATATCAAGGGATAACATGGACTTGTATTTTCTTTTCTTTTTCTTGAAATGATAATTTAACCTGGCATCAGCTCTAAAAAAATAGGGAAGACGATCTCTAAATGGATCAATTAGTTGGATTTGCTCTCTAATAAATTTTCCATCATTGGCGGAAAAAGAAAGACTTAAATCCAAATGTTTGATTAAGAAATCCTTACATGAAAAAAGAATATTACTGCTGAATCTTAATGAATATGGAATTTCTGATTTTTCAAAAATTGCCTCCCCCGATCCAAAAAAATTGGTTTGATACTTTTGAAAACCTTTTAGAAAAGTGGTGTTGAGTTTTAACGACATTCGATCACTAAGACTCGTCGATTTCGAAAAACTTATTCCAAAAATATTGGCTGAAGCTACTGCAATATCTCCGAATGAATTAGAACGAAGTAAATGGAAATCATCAAAAATTGAATAATCAGTCCCAAATCCAGGATTTTGATAAACATCATCAAAATGATGATAAAAAGCATTGATTGCGAATTTTTGTTTTGTCCATTCTATTTCCAATTGGAAATTATAAGCACTGGTAAATTCTTGAACATTATAAAGTAATAAGGTTGGCCTTGTCCCAAGTTGTTGATTTCTCGAAAATTTAAATCGGGTAATTTGATTGTAGTTTTTATGAATTTTGGTAATGCCCAATGAAGGATTTAGCCTCCATTTAGGTGTCAGATTTAATTGCTCTTCTGCCGGGGCAGTCATAAGTGACAAGCCAAAACGAAAATGCCAAAAATTGCTGAAAGAGTGTTTTGCAAAAACACTGTATTGGAATACTCCTCGGTCTAATTTTCTGTTTCCAAATTTCTTGGCTCGAAAATTAAACTCCAAATCCATCTTGTCCAAAAAGTGCGTATATGAACTCGAGTGAGATAACATTTTGTAAGCAAAGTTTGTCTGGGTAACAAAAAAAGGATTGCTTAAAAAATTCATTTGATCTTCGACAGAGTAATTCGTTGTGGATTCGATTAAACCATTGCTTGTTTCTTTTTCAAAATTTATTCCAGTGATTAGCAACTCACTGCTGTGATCTTTTGCTGTCGCATCAACAATGTCACTTGATTCTGAGCTTGGCAACCCTTCTTTAAAATTTGAACTTTGACCGTACAGTCCATACACATTTATTCTTCCTCCGAATAGTTTTCTTCCATATTTCGCCGAGAGATCTAGATAGTTTATTGATTCGTCTCCAAAGTCTAATCCCAATGAACTGAGTAATCCAACGGTAGAATACCTGCCGTTGATAAGAAAATCGGAATTTTCAGATTTCAGATCGACACCTAATTCCATACCGATTAAGCTGGTGTTAATGCTCAGTTTGTTGGCATAAGGCGTTCGCAATTTTATGTTCGAAACACCAGCAAAGTAATCGTTTGATGTATTAACGTCTGGGTTTGCTCGAAAACTAAACTCGCCAATTACTTGTCCACTAAAAGCATTTACTCCACCGGAAGAAGGCGCATAATGATCATGTACATTTCCAGCGGTGCTTAAATGATTTGGATTTACAATCTCTGATCCATAGAGAGACCAACCTGTCATGTAGGATGGCATTCCATGATAGATTATCGAGTTGTTTTGATCATTACCTCCTGTAAAACCTGGATACCTTGTCAATAATCTTGAAGGATCATCAAAAGATGCAGCCATGGTTAGAAAATCTTTTCTAGATAGATTTACTATGTTACCCAGCATTGCTTTCGAATCATTTATCTCTATCGGGATTATGAGTTCGAATGATGATGTGTCTAATTCTTCCTGTGCATTCGCGAATGCGGAAATAAGTGTGATTAGATAAAATACAATCCATTTGTTCATCGGCTACTATATTAGAAATAATTATGGAACTTAGTTCATAGAAATGCCGAAATCTGAGTTATATACGGAGATAGTTGGTCAAAAAGTAAAGCTTACCAATTTAGAAAAGCTTCTTTACCCTAAGAGTAAAATTAGTAAGGCAGAAGTAATTCAGTATTACCTAGAGATAGCGCCAAAATTGTTAAAGTATATTCGCAATCGACCCCTAACGCTAATCAGATTTCCAGACGGTATCGAAAAGGCTAATTTTTACGCTAAGACGAAACCGGATTGGACACCCGAATGGATTGATTCATTTTCTATCACACATACCAATGAAACGATTCCGTATTTATTGGCTCACAACGAGGCAGTGGTAGCTTGGATCGCCAATTTAGGTGGATTAGAGATTCACCCGATGCAGTTCAGTTCAGATCAAGAAAATCCTGATCATTTTATTTTTGATTTGGATACTCCTCAAAATTTTAATTGGGAGAACTTAAAAGACCTTGCATTCGAATTAAAAGTTTTTTTAAAAGAATATGGTTATCATCCTTTTATTAAAACTTCTGGGAGCAAAGGATTACATATTTATGTTCCGATTTTGGCAAAGTATTCTTTCGATCAGTTGTTGAGGACTGTAAAATCTTTAGCACAAGAATTTGTTAAAAGAAACAGCTCTTTGGCGACCCTCAAAATGAATAAGGAGAAGCGTAAAGGAAAAATGCTAATTGATATTTTTCGAAATCATCGTGGACATACTACGGTTGCACCTTTTAGTTTACGTGGAAAATTTGGTGCTCCTATATCGATGCCTATTTTTTGGGATGACCTCGAAAGCTTAAATTCTTCACAAGATTATCATATCCGAAATTATCAGCTTTATTTGGAGAAGAAAGGTGATGCATGGGAAAACATGGAAGCATATGCTAAAAATTTGCATGATGCAAAAACACAGATTAATCTGTCCATTGAGGACAGTTCTGATAAATTAGCGGATTACAACAAGAAAAGAGATTTTGACCGCACTTCAGAGCCACCAGCTACAGTCATAGTTGGTAAAAACAACCAATACGTAATACAATTACATGATGCATCTAATTTACATCATGATTTACGGTTAGAAGTAGATGGTGTATTATGGTCTTGGGCTATTCCAAAAGGTATCCCGCATGCCAAAGGAGTAAAACGTATGGCGATTCAGACTGAAAACCATCCTGTGAAATATTTAGATTTTGAAGGAGCCATACCAAAAGGCGAGTATGGTGCAGGTAAAATGTGGGTAATTTCTAGAGGAGAATATAAATGGATCAGCAAGCAAAAAGAAAAACTAAAGTTTGAACTAATAGGGGAAGGGTTTAATAAGTCCTACAGCCTTTTTAGGACCAAAGAAGATCAGTGGTTGATAGAACGTTTGGATGTTGAGGATAAACTTACGTTTGTTTCTCCTATGTTAACTGAACAAATGAAGCACGTCCCACCTAAAACAAAATATTTGTTTGAAATTAAATGGGACGGAATAAGAACTGTCATTGTAGTCAGAGATGATGAGATCAAAATTTACAGTAAGAGTGGAAGAGATCTTTCTATGCAGTTTCCCGAATTGGTAATGGATCGGAAAAAGATATTGATATCTAATGGAATTTTTGATGGAGAGATCGTCTGTATCGATAAACAAGGAAAACCAGAATTTAGCAGGGTAATTAGTCGAATGCATACCAAAGGCGAACAATCAATACAGCAAGTCAGTCGAAAGAATCCAGTCTATTGTTATTTGTTTGACATGATAAATTTGGATGGTAAGGATGTAACAAACGAACCTCTTGAAAAAAGGAAGGAATGGATAAATAGTATAATTAAAACCAATGGTCATTTTAGGGTTTCTGAGTTGGTTGAGGATGGTCAAGCATTGTATGAGCTATCTAAAAAAATGAATCTAGAAGGCATCATGGCCAAGCGAAAGGGCAGCAAGTATTGGATTGGCCAACGTTCGGATCAATGGTTGAAAATTAAATTTAGAAATCATGCAGATTGTTTGATACTCGGATTTACTAAAGGTCAAGGTGATCGTGCTGCTTTATTTGGATCTCTTCATTTGGGTCAAAGAAACAACGATGGAAGTATCGTGTATAAGGGAAGGGTTGGGACAGGCTTTGATCATATTAAAATGAAAAGTTTGCTGAGAAAATTTGATAAGATCAAAAGGGTAGAGGAATATGTTTTTGAGAATGTAGAAAAGAGAAAAGAAACTACTTGGATGGAGGCTGTTTTGGAATGTGAGATTATTTATGCATCAATGTCGAGCAATGATACGTTTAGAGAACCAGTATTTGTTAAGTTGATTGAGCGAGAGTAAAGCCTAAAATAAAAAAAGGTGGACGGAAACTCCATCACACCTTTTTGTCGCTAGAATAAAATTATAATTTGCGAAAATCTATTTTCCGCCGTCTAATTTGTCTTGTAATTTCTTAAGCTTATCCCACTCTCCTGCGGCAGCGAGTGCAGCTTGCTTCGGCCATGTTTTTGGATCATGCATTTTGTATCGACTACCTGCTGCAACTAAAATTTCTTTGATTTGCTTTGGTGTAGAGTTGGCAAGATTTTCAAATGATTTAATGTTAGCGTCATGAAGAATTTCTTCAATTTTTGGACCGATGCCCTCGATTTTTCTGAGCGCATCTGGTTCAACAACAACTCGTCTTTCTACAATCGATCCCTCTTGGACATTTCTTGATTCATTGATGATGGTTTTGGACAATTCTATTTGACCAAGATTAGCCACCATCTGTTGTAATGTACCTAAGTCCACGCCCTTTACAACTTCCACCTCTTTTACGATTTCGATAGGGACTTCTCGAATTACTTCGATTTCTTTTATTACTTCTATCGGTACTTCCTTTATGACTTCGATCTCTTTGATCACTTCGACTTCTTTGATTACTTCCACTTCCTTTATTACAGGTACTTCTTTAACCACTTCTTTTTCTATAATTGTTTCGACAGGTACATCTCTAGAAACCTCTACTTCTTTAATGACTTCTTTTATCGTTTCAACAGGTACCTCTTTAATCACTTCTTTGATTACCTCTACCTCTTTGATTACCTCTTTGATTGTTTCAACTGGAATCTCTTTTATAACTTCTATTTCTTTGATTACCTCTACCTCTTTTATTATTTCGACAGGCACCTCTTTTATAATTTCCACTTCTTTGATTACCTCAACAGGCACTTCTTTTACTTCTCCAGAAAATCCGGAAACAGCATCGTTATACTTATTGTTTAACAACGAATAGCTATTTTCTAATTCGCTATATCTTTTTTGCTCTGTGGTAATATCAGTTGCCAACGCATTTATTTTATTGTCTTTAGATTGGATTTGACGATCCAAATCTGACGTGTCAAATTTTCTGGATCTTCCAAGTAACCAACCTAATAAGGCAGTTCCAATCATTAAAAATATAGGCCAAAAACAACTCATGATATGTTATTTTATTTTTTAAAATTCTAATTATATA
>JAHDHU010000029.1 GCA_020631135.1 Saprospiraceae bacterium
GAGATTTTTCATTGGTTGTATTTTCTTCGTCCTCTAAGTAAAACGCTTTGATTTGCATCACACGATCTATGTTTTCATCCAAATAATCGATGACATCAATAGTCGAAGAAAGAAATTCATCACTTGGGCTATTAAACATCGAACTTGAAAAATCAAAAGAGAAATTTTCGTTGGTGAGAAGATCTAAGTTGTCTCCATCCTTAAATTTTAAAGTAGAATCACAATCTTCTACATTGCTTACTAAAGGAGCTGAATCGGCGGAAGCGGATCCACATAAGTGTTTTTTACACAAGCGATATCCCCAGAAAAACAAAGCGAGGAGTAAAATGATATAAAGTGCTCTCATTGGATTTATAGTTTATATAATTTTTGCCATTCGGCGAACGAACAACAAATTCGGTGCATAAAACACATTAAAAAAATTGATCATACATAATCTACCAACAATCGTTCCAAAATGTAAATTAGTTTACAATTTTACCTAATGAGCAAAAATCCATATTTGAGATTTAACGGCTATGGTATGCTTATTGAAACTATTTAATTATGAGATCAATTTGGAAAGGACACATAAGGTTTTCATTGGTAACCATTCCGATACAAATTTTTAATGCGGTTGAGACTAGCAATAATATTCGGTTCAATCAATTACACGAAAAAGATAATGGTAGGATTAAATACAAAAAGGTTTGCCGCAATTGTGATGAAGAGGTAAATTCCAAAGACATTGTAAAAGGTTATGAGCATGAGCCAGACCAATATGTAGTTTTTAAACAGTCAGAATTTAATGCGTTAAAACTAAAGTCAACACGAGCCATAGATATTGAGGCTTTTGTAGATCAAGATGAAGTTCATCCTTCTAGATACGAAGCTGTTTATTATGTTGGTCCAAATGGAGAAGTAGCAACCAAAACCTTCAATCTTTTTTATAAAGTATTGGAAAAAAGTAAGAAGGCTGGAGTCGGAAGAATAATCTTAAGAGACCGCGAAGATGTTGTCTTGCTAACTGCCAATCAAGGAGCGATTGTCATGTACAAATTGAGATTTCCTTACGAAATTAGAGACATTAAAAAAGTACCAGATATCTTAGAAGAAGAGGTGGATGACAAGCAATTACAGCTTGCGGAATCTTTGGTTGATTCTTTATCTACTAGTTTTGAGAAGGTTGATTTTGAAGATAGATTTAGAGATGCTTTACTTGATTTGGTTGATCAAAAAGTAAAAGGAAAAGAAATCGTCACAATTTCCGAAGAAGTAACGGAGGACAAGCCAGTCGTCGATATAATGGACGCATTAAAAGCAAGTATAGAAGTTGCCAAGAAAAAAGCAAGTTGATAATAATATATTACCAAAGTATTACAATTAAGGTCCGAAGTTATACACTAAGTCTTAAGTAGAATATTCATATTTGCAGGTTTTTAACAAAAATTACCATGGGTAAATATCTTGTTTTAATCCTGCTTTTTGTAAGTCATATATTAATCAGCCAATCAGATTCCATAGTTGATCAATTGGAAGAGATTGTCATTCAGGAAAATCGAATTAGCCTCCCTTTTAGCGACATTTCTCGATCTATTTCTGTAATCTCCTCAGCGCAAATAGAAAACGCAAACGCAAGAGATGTAGCAGAATTGCTCACCATGGTTGGAGGAATAGATGTCAGACAAAGAGGTGTGCATGGTGTCCAATCCGACATTGGGATAAGAGGAGGTACATTTGACCAAACTCTGATTTTACTCAATGGAGTTAAATTGATTGATCCGCAAACTGGACATCATAGTATGAACATCCCGGTTAATCTCAATGTAATCGAAAGAATTGAAATTATTAAGGGTCCTGCTGCGCGGATTTATGGTCAAAATGGCTTTTCGGGGGCCATAAATATTGTTACCAAGAAAGGAGAAGATGATTTAATTTCTTTTGGAATTAGATATGGAAGTCATAACAGCATTGGATTGAGTTTGACAGAAACCTTATCCACCAAACGCTCCAATCATATTGTCAGTCTTAATCGAAACACCTCAGATGGTTATAAATACAACACAGATTACAGAGTAGAAAATATCTTCTATCAAAACAATATTGATTTAGGTCAACATGAATTGAATTTAACATTGGGACATAGCTGGAGGGAATTTGGAGCAAATGGATTTTATGCCAGTCCAGATTTTATGGATCAGTTTGAAGAAATCAGCACAACCATTGCCAATGCGGGTTTCAAATTGAACTTCAACGATTGGATGGTTAACCCCAGATTTACTTATCGAAAAAATATTGATCATTATATTTTTGTGAGAGACAATCCGGCTATCTATGAAAACAATCATACAGGTGAAAGTTACTTGGCGGAAATTAATGCCCGAAAATTTAACAAGTTTGGTGCATTCGGCATAGGGATGGAGTTTAATGCATTCAATTTAGAAAGCAATAACCTTGGAGATAGACAAAGAAACCTTTGGTCTTTTATGTTAGAGCAAAGATTCGTTTTATTTGATGGTCAAATAGATGTTACCCCAGGCGTGAGTTATACGGTTTATTCGGACTTTGATAATAGATTTTTTCCAGGGATAGATGTTGGATATAAGCTTAATGATAATTTAAAATTATTTGGCAATTACGGTTACACTTATAGAGTGCCCACTTATACAGATAGATTTTATTCTGATCCAAGTAACAAAGGAAATCCCAATCTACAACCAGAGCAAGCTGTCGCACATGAGCTTGGTATTAAATATAATGATAAAAGCTTTTGCGGAAGCGTATCCTATTTTGAAAGAAATGGAAGTGATTTAATTGACTGGGTAAAGGACGTAGATACCCTACAATGGGAGCCGATTAACATAGGTAGCATTCGTACTAGAGGATTTGATATTGAATTGGGCTATACCTTTTCAGAGAATAGCATTCTAAAAAGTGCAAGTATGGGCTATGTCCTCATCAATGCCGACCAGTCTGACGTTGCTTCGCAATTTTCACGATATGCCTTAGAGCATTTAAACAATCAATTTGTCGCGTCATTAAATTGGAGTTATGCTAATTTCCATCATTCGCTGAGTTTTAGATATTTAGACAGAGAGAATTTGGATGACTATGCGATTTTAGATACAAGGTTTTCTTATAGAACTAAAAAAGCAGATGCCTTTTTGTCAGTGGACAATGTATTTAACACAAATTATATGGAAACTAATTTAGTGACAATGCCTGGAAGGTGGATTACCTTAGGATTAAATTATCATTTGTATTATTAATATCTTGTTGACTCAAGTAATACGATGAAATCAATTCCTGTAATCTTTTCACTTTTGTTTTTTCTATGGTCATGTAAAGGCGCGTACAATCCACCTAGTTCTTTAAATGATACTTCAGTGGATTTGGTAATGCAGCAATTAAATTTACCTCAAGGTTTTCAAATCTCAGTCTATGCTGATGAAATAGAAAACGCCAGATCCATGGCAATAGGTGACAAAGGGACTGTCTTTGTTGGAAACCGTGGTGGAGACAAGGTTTATGCTTTGATAGACAAGGATGGAGATTTTAAGGTTGATGACAGATTTGTGATTTTTAAGGATGGCAATATGCCGAACGGAGTCGCATTCCACGAAGGTGATTTGTATGTGGCCGAAGTAAATCGCATACTTAAATTCGAAAATATCGAAGATCGTTTAGGTAATCCACCTGAACCAATCGTGATATTTGATAAATATCCTACCAAAAAACATCATGGTTGGAAATATATAGAATTTGGTCCTGACGGTAAGTTATATGTTCCAGTTGGAGCACCTTGTAATATTTGCGAGTCTGAAGATGAAATATTTAATACCATAACTCGAATCAACAAGGATGGAACAGGAATGGAGATTGTTCATTCAGGCATTAGAAACACGGTGGGCTTTACTTGGCATCCGACAACAAAAGAATTGTGGTTTACTGACAATGGTGGCGACAATATGGGTGATGATATTCCGGCTTGCGAACTCAATGTAGCAAAATCTGATAATCAACATTACGGCTATCCTTATTGTCATCAAGGAGATATTTTGGATGAGACTTATGGTGTCGATAAAAACTGTGAGGATTATCAGCCACCAGTTCAGAAATTAGGAGCTCATGTAGCACCTTTAGGAGTTAAGTTTTACGCAGGAAATATGTTTCCAGATTCTTACAAATTATCAAAGGCCTTTATCGCAGAGCACGGATCTTGGAATCGATCTAAGAAAAGTGGGTACCGAATATCTATCGTCAATTTCGATAAGGATTTTAACGCTTTGTCGTATGAGCCATTTATCGATGGTTGGTTAAACGATGAAACCCAAGATGTTTCTGGTCGACCTGTGGATATAGAATGGTTGCCAGATGGATCGATGCTCATTAGTGATGATTTTGCAGATCGGATTTATCGAGTGACATACGTCAATGATAAATAGTCGCATTTTATGTTGAGCATCCTTTCTTGGAATATTCAGCAAGGTGGTGGTTCTCGTTACCTTAAAATAATCGATGCAATTAAGGCTGAAGCTGCACACATTGTAGTCCTGTCAGAATTTAGAAACAATGCCAAGGGAAAATTAATTTTAGCCGCTATCAATAAAATGGGATATTCTTATTTTATCCATCCTTCTAATACAGGAAGTAAAAACACCGTTCTCTTAGCCTCAAAAATTGATTTTTTGGGATCTTGGTTTCCAAATTGTGATCAAAAGTATTCACATAGCATTGTAAAGGGATCTTTTGAAGCTTTTGATTTATACGGTTGTTATTTACCTCATAAAAAGCGACATCGACTAATTGGGTTTTTAGAAGAAGAAATTAGTAAAAGCCAAAAACCGGCTATTATTGTTGGGGATATTAATACAGGTATCAATGGTCTGGATCAAAAGGGAAATTCTTTTTGGTATCAAGATGAATTAAAGAGTCTTTTCGATTCTGGTATTAAAGATGCTTTCAGAATCAAAAATGGAGACCGAAAAGAATACTCTTGGTTTAGTCATCAAGGCAATGGTTTTAGATATGATCATTCATATGTGTCAGAAATATTAGCAAGTATCGTTCGGGAGTGTCATTATCTTCATGCTTATCGCGAACAAAAATATGCTGATCACAGTCCTATGATATTGTCCTTGGCTTAATTCGTACCCAACCAATATTTCCTTCCATCTTTATTTCTTTTTAAAAGATTTTTACCTATCATAAACCTTCTAAGGGAGGCAGGATCGTTAAAGTTATGGTGCTTTAGAAGTATTTCATTTACTTCTTTTTCTGTGTAAGTTTTTGAAAGTTCGAATTGTTCGGCCAAATATTCTAACATCAGAGACTGGATGTTTTTTCTTTTTTTACCTGGGAACAATTCGAACTTACCTTCTTGATCGATGTATCCTTTTAATGCTTTGTATTTGTCTCTATTTTTCAATTTTAGTGTAATCTAAGTTTGCTATCGTAGGCTTTAATGATCACTTTAGGAGCACCATCTGTAGCTCCGTTGGCAAGACCTTTTATATCTTTTGAATTATCTGAGTTATTTGTGAATTGATGATTAAAGCTTCGACTAATATCAATATTTCCATATTTGGTTTCTGCCTCCAAAATATAGGGAGTTTCACTTGCGATTGGAAATTGAAGTGTGGTGTATTTTCCATCTAAATACAAACCGCCTAAATCCACGATCGTATTTAGCACCCTGATATCATCTTGATAAGTGGAAGAAATATCTAGCTTTCCTTTAAAATTATCCATTTTGATTTCTGAGTATTTGCTTTCTTTCACTTTTAAATGTTCGATACTTTCTGCTTCAAAGTTGTCATCATAAAGTCGTAATTCGACATTTTTGATATTTTCAAAATCAAAGCTTCCATATTTACTTCTTAGATCAACACCATTGCCACTTTTTCCTTTAAGGTCACTATCATAAAGATCTAGTGTAGATGTACCAAAATTTCCAATTTCAATATTGCTATATTTTCCTTCGAACTCAACATGTTTTTCAATGTTACCCAATTCGATCTCATCATCATAAGTATCCATATCCATGCTCTCTAAATCCCTGAAAACAATGTCTGAGTATTTAGATTTAAATTTCACTTCTTTGCCATTTTCAAATACAACATTACAATCGTAGATATCTATATCACCTGCGTGGAAAGATCCTATACGGACTTCACCGTATTTCATATCCAATTCAAGGTCGCCTTTGATATTGCTTCCTCGTAGCTTGCCCGAATAAAGATCTGCATCTAAGTCACAGTCCAGATCAGAGAATACGATGTCATGGTATCTGTTTTTAGCTGAGATAAGATTAATTTTTGGCAGATAAACAACCATTGCTATTTCTATCTCTTCAATGTCTTTGGCTGACGATTTATCATCGAATTTGATGGTATTCGATTTTCGAAATAAACTATTGATGATGCTCCAAGACTTTATGTGATCTTCAGCATTTACATTTATCGAAGATCCACTTTGTTGTGTTTCTAATTCAAATTGTCTGATTACTTTGTCAATTTCTTCTTCATTATCCCCTCTTACAGTAAGCGTAGCTTCTACTCTTCCTTCACTTCCTTCTATTCCGATGAGTTCGATATTTCCTCTGCGATTTTCAACGGTTAGTTGAGTATTTATGCTTGTACTAAAAGTGGTTTCAAACTTCTTAGATTGTTGATGGGGACTCTTAGCATGTAGGACCTTCGATCCTGATAATATTAGTAAAGCTATGGCCAGGTAGTGGCTAAATTTGGTGACGATTAATGTCTTCATTATATTTTCTTTTTTCATTTTCTAATAATAGGATTTCCAAAATTTTGGTTTTCCTCTCATAATGTTTAAAAAGTGTACGCATCAATTCTTCGCTGTTGCCATAGGTTTCGAAGTCTTTTTCGATGGAGATTTGATTCAATTCCAGTTCTTCTAATTCTTGGTAAATTTCTTCGAATTGACTTTTGTCAATCGATTGTTTTTTGATTTCTAATTCTTTATCCGAAACTAATTTTATCAAACGCTCATGTTCAGATTTGTGAGTAGGGGATTGCAAAACATAATTTTCTAAATTATTTAGCTTTTGCATCGTCCTGACATTACTATAGATCAGGGTACCCAATAAAGCTATACCGAAGAATGCGAAAACAATCCAAATCCTAGGAAACCTTTTTTCTGGAATAGTATTTTCAACCGATGACCAAATTTGATCGAGATTTGGTCGTTCGATATCATCAAATTCTGATCTATTTAGATCAATAAAATCTTTGATTTTATCTTCCTTCATTTATCATCAGTTTAATTTCAGTTTGCAATAATTTTCGTGCTCTTTGATATTGACTTTTACTAGTGGATTCACTAATGTTTAAAGCTTCGGCAATTTCTTTATGCTTCAATCCTTCTAAGAGATAAAGATTTATAACGACTCTAGCTCCAGATGGAAGTTTTTTTATGGCTTCATGAATGTTTTTAACATCCAGTATTACTTGATCCTCTTTAGTATGCACTATTTCTGGAAGATCTTCATTTGAGAAATAGTCGGTGCGGTTGTTCTTTCTAATGTGCTTTAGTGTTGTATTAATGGTTATCCTTTTAATCCAAGCACCTAAGGTGGATTGTCCTTTAAAAGCGTTTAAATTCTGAAACACTTTGATAAAAACTTCTTGTAAAACATCTTCAGCATCGCTTTTAAATGGTACCATTCTTATGATAGTATGATACATTGCTAGCGAATATTTTTCATACAACTTTTTGCATGATATTTTTTTGCCTCGAATGCATTCAAGTACAAGTTTTTGTTCTTCGCTATTGGTTTCGATGTTTTGCATTTAGATCAACGTACAATTTAAAGACCCACCCAATTACGAATAGTTGGAATTTTGATTTAAATTTTTTTGATGAATCAATTTACTTCAACATAATACGTTATTTATTCTGATGTTATAATTTTAAACATCATGGATAATCTACGAATCAGAAGCTTTCATTTTCAGAGAATTACGATCAAGATATTGGTCCTCGCGTTTGTTATGTTTATGGGTGATTCTTTATTGTCCCAAAAGTTAGAAAATAAGCCGACTTCTATTTCATTAAGATATGGTTCTAATCTCACCTTTAGCACGGACCCAATTGGATCCTCTGTGGGTGGATTATGGGGATTGGAAGTCGACCATTACCAGACTCATAATACATTTGGCTTTACTACTGGGATTTCTTATTCGCTGATAAATGTTGGTTTTGAGCCATTTACACCACCTTCTGAAGCTGATGGATACAAATTGTTGGATACGTCTTTAGGTATTTTATATGCACCTTTCAATGGCATGCAAAGTTTTAGAATCAGACTTGGGTATGCACACAGCTTTATAGTTGATTCTTCTGCTTTTATAAATGATTATAATCGTGGTAAAGCCATTATTGGGTTTGAACATATTTTTGAAACCCTTACTAATTTTCATGCCTCTTTTGGAGTGGAGACTTTGATATACAAATTAAATGAAGAAAGGCATGGTCAAAATATCACCGGCCAAATTTTCCTAAAGTTTGGATTAAAAAGTTAATGATGGTTTAAAAAGATTTCGTTAGAACCCTTCAAGGATTTGGCAAAGGCCTCTTTGTCGATTTGCAGATTTAAACCGTTTTTATCAAAATATTGGATCATTTTTTCAGTAGGCATATTTCCTGTCAATTCATCTTTCGCCATTGGACATCCTCCATAACCTTTGATGGCGCCATCGAATCTTCTACAACCATTCGCGTATGCGGCATCTACTTTTTCTTCCCATTTATCCGGAGTGGTATGTAAGTGTGCTCCGAATTCTACATCGTCGAAACGAGGGATAAGATTATGAAACAAATAACTGATGTTTTCCCTGGTTGATACTCCTATGGTATCGGATAAGGACATAATTTTAATACCCAAACTATACAGGTTGCTCACAAATTCTTCAACAATATCTACATTCCAAGGATCACCATAAGGATTACCGAAACCCATAGATAAATACACGACGAGTTTTTTATTATTCTTGATACAAATACTTTGAATTCTTGCGATTTTAACCAAGGATTCTTCAATTGTCGCGTTTGTATTTCGTAGTTGAAATGTTTGAGAAAGAGAAAAAGGATATCCTAAAAAATCCACCTCATCAAACTCTACGGCATCATGTGCACCACGAGTATTGGCAACTATGGTCAAAAGTTTCGAACTCGTTTCGGATAAGTCGAGAGATTTTATAAGTTCTGCTGTGTCCCGCATTTGCGGAATGGCTTTGGGTGATACAAAACTACCAACATCTATGGTGTCAAATCCTACCTTAAGCAATTGGGTAATGTATTTTGCCTTGAGCGGGGTTTCTATAAAATCTTTGATGCCTTGCATCGCATCTCTGGGACATTCTATGATTTTAATATTAGCGGCCATAATGTTCAGTCTAATTAGACTGCAGTTTTGTATTCTTTTTTCTCGATGAGCATTTTTGCAATTATTTCTCTCAATATCTCTGATGTACCACCGCCAATTGGACCTAATCTACTGTCTCTTAGCATTCTTGCTAGTGGATACTCTTCCATATAACCATAACCACCCAAAAATTGAAGGCAATCATATATGACTTGGTCAGCAACTCTCGTAGCTTGTAGTTTTGACATACAAGCTTCTTTTACAACGTAGCCTCCACTATCCAAATTTTGAGCTACTTGATAATTAAAGATTTTTATCACTTCGACCTCTGTTGCCATTTCCGCCATACGATGTCTTAAGGCTTGAAATTTATTTAAGGATTTCCCAAAGGCAATTCTTTCGGACATATATTGAAGTGTGTATTCAATGGCGTATTCTGCTCGTGCGTGTGCGTTGATTCCCATTATCAATCTCTCTAAAGCAAAATGTTGCATCACATAGTAGAATCCTTTTCCTTCTTCACCCATCAAATTGGTTGCCGGAATGGTAACATTGTCAAAAGCAATTTCTCCAGTATCCGAAGCTCTCCATCCTAACTTATCGAGTTTGGACGCACTTACTCCTGGAGTATCTCTGTCAACTAAAAAGACACCCATGGCTTTCGACTTGGGATCTGTTTCAGTTTTTGCAATAACAATCAAGTAATCAGAGTATACACCATTTGTGATGAAAGTTTTTGAGCCGTTTAATACATACGAGTCCCCATTTTTTATTGCAGTAGTTTTCATGGCTCCTACATCTGATCCACCAAAGGGCTCAGTGATGCAAAGACAACCGATCATTTCTCCACTGATACTTGCCGTAAGATATTTTTGCTTGATTTCTTCCGAGCCTTCTTTCAATAGATGTGTCATGGCGAGATAATTATGCGCCCACATCGCTGCTGCGAAACCTCCAGAATTTATTCTTTGCATTTCTTCAAGCCAGATCACCAAATAAAAAATATCAAGGTCCATACCTCCGTATTTTTCAGGATATCTGATTCCGAAATAGCCCATTTCTCCAAACTTTTGCCAAATGGATTTATCTATCGTTCCTGTTCGTTCCCATTCATCCAAATGAGGTACGACCTCTGTTGCTAGAAAATTTCTAAAGCCTTCTCGAAATAAGTTGTGTTCTTCGCTAAAATAATTTTGCGTCATAATAAGAAATTAGAATAAATGTTTTAAGCTGATATATTGTTGAATAGGAATTCCAAATTTTGAAAGAAATTCCTGTCCGTAGTATTGAGTAAATTCTTTTAGACCTTTGTCAGTAAAATGTGGCATGATCGTGCTCCAAACCATGATTTCTGCTGCTTCTTTTTTACCGATTTCTCTAACCTGTTGTTGGGCGAGCCAATTGTAGGTGATTAGCCAAGCGTTTACCGAAAGCTGATAATAAAGTCCTTCGTAAGGTTCCATTTTGACATTACCTACTTCAATACCATAGGCAAAGGCATTTAAATTTCTTTTGATCACCTCTTTTGACCATTTAGTCATTACCTCTTTAATCGAGTCATGTTCTAAAACTGACATATCCCTAAACACGAACGGATATTTTTCTTGAAGAAATCGACAAGTTCTAATGTCTAGATGTAAATTATAGAATGCTGGATAGTCTTTTCTTTTCTTAAGAAACCTGTTTATATCCTTCAACATGCGGACAGAAATGTCATCCAAAATATCTTCTTTGTATTTGTAATGGTAGGCCAAGTTTCCTCGACTCATATTACATTTTTGTGCTAAATCTGCGAGTGACACATTGTGATAGCCTTTTTCATTGAAGGTGCTAACCACTTGACCAATAATGCGCTCACGAGTTTTCATAAATAATGCAAATTAGAAATGGATGACTAGCATAATAGTCAAGCAAGAACAAAAATAACTTAATTAATTAGTCTTAAAGGACTAAAAATGAAATTATATAGCTTAATAATGAGTATTTCTTTGCTCAAAATCCAGTAGGATGAGGGAGCTAGACTAAATCTTATTTTCATTTTAAAATGAAAATAAATTAAATATTTGTCGTTTCATCGATGTAAATCAATAAAAAACACTTATTTTAACAATGTTTGCTGAAAAAAGTTAAACAAAAAGAACAAAAAGTTAAACAATGTTTAAAAAAGTCTGTTTGGTAATCAGTTAAAACATACAATCATGAAAAATTTAGTCTTATTGTTGATGGCACTGCCTTGCCTATTATTTATTTCTTGTGGAGATGAGGATCCCGTGACAGAAACAAATACCATTGTGGATATTGCATTAGCGGATGCTCAGTTTTCAACTTTGGTTTCAGCCTTACAACGTGTCGACCTCGTAACCACCTTACAAGGAGAAGGTCCTTTCACTGTTTTTGCTCCTACCAATGCTGCTTTTGAAGCTTTAGGGGTAGATTTAAATACCATTTCTGATGAAGCCCTTACAAGCATTTTGTTGTACCACGTTTTAGGAGCAGAGGTAAGATCTACTGATCTAGCAGACGGTCAAACCTATGCATCAACGGCATCAACAGGGGGCCCTGAAGGAGCTCAACTTTCTGTTCTAATTGAAAAATCAAATGGGGTAGTTGTTAACAATAGTGCCACTGTAACTACTGCGGATGTATTAGCAGATAATGGTGTGATTCATGTTATTGATGCGGTCATTACTCCTTTGGATGTAGTAGGTCACGCGGCGGCAAATAGTAACTTTTCTTCTTTAGTGGGAGCCTTGTCCTCTGCTCCAGGTGACTTGGTAACTGTTTTGTCAGGTGATGGTCCATTTACTGTTTTCGCACCCTTAAATAGTGCTTTTGATGACATCAGTGCAATTGTTCAAACCTTAACTCCTGACCAATTGGCAACAGTGTTAACCTATCATGTCGTTTCAGGTGCCAATGTAAAATCGACAGATTTATCTAATGGAATGGTAATGACAGTTGCTGGCCAAAATATAATGGTGGATTTATCTAATGGTGTCGAAATAGAAGATGCTACTGGAGGACGATCATCTGTTATTTTAACAGATGTTCAGGCTACCAACGGAATAATTCATGTACTAGATCGTGTACTAATTGCTGATTTATAATCGCAAGTAAAAAATTCAGGTTTTTTAAAGGGTCATGGCATTATGTGCCATGGCTCTTTTAATATTCTAAAAGCTCTCGAATTTGTTGAGATACTTTTTGCGCAGAGGGTAAATAAGCTTGTTCTAATGCACTATTTAATGGGATGGCAGGTACTTGTAAAGCTCCTAATACCTTAACTGGAGCATCCAATTCTTTGAAGCAAGCTTCATGAATATTTCCGGCCAAGGATTGAGCAAAAGAATTGTTAGAAGGTTCTTCGGTAAGGATTAAACATTTGTTGTGCCTTTTGACTGAATCATAAATATTTTCATAGTCCAATGGCTGGAGCGTACGTAAATCGATTATTTCGATTTGTCCTTCAAAATTTTTGGCAGCATTATATGCCCAGTGAACACCCATACCATAGGTAACAATTGCTAAGGAATCGCCATTTTCAATTTTTAACTTTTCTGCCTTTTGGATCGTTCGACATTCGCCGAATGGCACTACATAATCTTTATCAGGCTCTATGGTTTTTGCCATATCTGTTCCTTTGACCTTTGACCAATAAAGTCCTTTGTGTTCAAGTATAACTACGGGATTAGGGTCGAGATAGGCTGATTTCATTAAACCTTTTAGGTCTGCTCCATTAGATGGATAGGCTATTTTAATGCCTCCAATATTTGTAAGGATTGATTCGACGGATCCTGAATGATAAGGTCCTCCGCTGCCATAGGCACCGGTCGGAACTCTTAATATCATATTGATCGGCCATTTGCCATTGCTTAAATAATTTGATCTGCTTACTTCAGTAAAAAGTTGATTTAGACCTGGCCAGATATAATCAGCAAATTGGACTTCTACAATGGGTTTTAATCCAACAGCAGACATACCAGCAGTACTGCCGACAATAAAGGCTTCCTGGATTGGGGTATTAAAAACTCTATCATCACCAAACTTTTGTGCCAGCGTGGCAGCCTCTCGGAATACACCGCCTAATCTACCTCCGACATCTTGACCATAAAGCAAAACCCTTTTGTCCTTTTTCATGATTTCTTCAACCGCGTGCAAGGCCGCATCAACCATGACAACTTCTTCACCATTGGCTGGTTTTCTAATGCCCTTTTCTTGGGCAACTGGAGTAGGGGAATATATATGATCAAATATATTTTTCTCTTTTGGTTCTTTGGCAGATTTGGCCTTCTCAAAATCTATCAGGATTTCTATCAAGATATCATCTTCGATTTTTTTTATCGCTTTCGCGGAAAGGCCCGATTTGATCAATTGTTTTTTTATAATAGGATAAGGATCCATTTTTTTATCCTCCTCAAGATCGTCTCTGTACCATTCCATCCTTACTCCTGAGGTATGATGGTTTAGAAGAGGAACCTTGGCATGTACCAAAAAAGGTCTTCTTTCTTTTCTAATGGTGTTGATTACCTTTTCTAGAACTGTGTATGATTTTGTAAAATCATTTCCTGCTACCTGAACCGCTTCTATTCCTTTAAATCCCTTTATGTATTCGAATGCATCTTGAGCTCGAATTTCATCTGCTGATGCTGAAATGTCCCATTCATTGTCTTGTATCAAATACAAAATTGGAAGTTGCTTCAAAGCGGCCATTTGAAATGCTTCTGCTACTTCACCTTCTGTTATCGATGCGTCTCCTAAAGAACACAATACGATAGGTGGCTTGGAAGATTTTCGCTGATCGATATTCTTTAATTCTTTATACTGCAAGCCCATGGCTGCACCCGTTGCCGGAATGGCTTGCATGCCAGTAGCTGATGAGTTAAATGGGATTTTAGTTCTTTTTTTATCACGCAAACTTGGATGTGCATAATAAATGCGTCCACCAGAAAAAGGATCATCTTCCTTGGCAAATAATTGAAGCATCAATTCGTATGGAGTCACCTCCAATCCCAATAACAAGGCATCGTCTCTATAATAAGGATAAGCATAATCTTGGGGCAAAAGATTTAAACCAGCGGCTACTTGAATGGCTTCGTGGCCTCGGGAAGTGGCATGGACATATTTTGATACCAGTTTGAAATTATCTTCATAGACTTCCGTCAATGTTTTAGCTTGGCATATCTTTTTAAAAGCTCTTTTTAAAATTTTTGGAGATATTTTCTGTGATTTAGCCAAGTGTGTAGTTTGCTTATTGAGAGAATAAAAGTAATCAATCTTGCTTTGCTTTGATGGATTCCCATGTTAAGTATAGGGCGTCTTGTTTGGGTCTGTTCTTTGGAATTTCGGTAAGCGGCTCTACTTGCTTTAAACTTTTATGAAGTTCTGCAGGTAATTTTTGGTAAAGGGTTGTCCCTTTTGTTTTCCAGCTGATCATTTCATCTGAAACTTCTCTAATAAATTTTGCTGGATTACCTGCCATCAAAGATCTCTTCGTAATTCTGCTTTTAGCTGTTACAAAACTTAGGGCGCCAATGATAGATTCTTCTTCTATGATCACATCATCCATGATTACGCTATTCATACCTATCAAACAATTTTTACCGATCTGTGCACCATGAATTATGGCACCATGTCCGATATGCGCGCCTTCATCCAAAACAACTTCAATTCCTGGAAACATATGGATGGTACAATTTTCTTGAACGTTGCATCCATCTTTGATCACGATACCTCCCCAATCACCCCTAATTGCTGCACCTGGTCCAACATAAACATTTTTACCAATGACGACATTCCCGGTAACGGCGGCCTGAGGATGAATAAAACTAGAAGGATGGATTACAGGAATAAAGCCTTTAAAAGCGTAAATCATACTTCAAATTAATCAAAGGAATGGATATAAAAAGAAAGTTAGTCTGATTTATGTAAAAGTTAAGAAAACAAATTAAATGTGGTTTATGGAACGATAATCCGTATAAATGTGTAGAACAGTTTTATTTAATAACGAAACTCAAAATCAAACATGGCAAAGAACCTATTAAACTATGTTTCTGATCAATTCTCAAATTCTGTAGTTTCCAGTATATCATCTATGATCGGTGAAAGTACTGGTTCGACTAAGTCAGCATTAACGGCTGCATTACCAACTGTACTAAAAGGAATTATTAATCGTGGAGATACTGAGGAGAATGTAAGTTCATTAATGGGCTATATTTCTAAAGAAGGAATAAGTGGGGATCTACTTTCATTAGGAAAAGATGGTCTCTTGAGTAAAGGTGGATCAGTAGTAGATTTTTTATTTGGATCTGCAAAAAGTACTTTGCTTGGAAACATCACTAAAGCTGTTGGATTGGGCAGCGGAAAAGCTAGCACCCTAACTAGTATTATAGCGCCTATGGCTTTAAATTATGTAGGTAAATTATTTACATCTGGAAACTATAACAATGCATCTTTTGCAAGCTATTTAGATGGACAGAAATCAAATCTTTCTAGTCTTGGTGCTGCATCTACTTCAAGTTCATCAAGTGGCAATGCCAATGGTGGAGGAGGTGGAGGATTGATGAAGTGGTTAATTCCTCTTTTATTAATTCTTGGAGCTTTGTGGTGGTTTATGAATCGTGGATCATCATCAGAAACAGATACACCTGAGAGGGTAGAAACATCTATGGAAGAAAGTTCAAACGATGAAATGTCAGTTGGACAAGTTGACAATCAAAGAACGGGTACGGAAGTGAATACTGATGCAGGAAATATGACTGGTACAGCTACCAATACTGTGGAAAATGCAGCGAATGGGGCTGTTGATGCGGCTTCTGACTTAAAAGATTCAGCAATGGATGTGGTAGAAGATGCGGCCAACATGCTTAGCGTTAATGATGCAGGAGATTTGGTAGATGGGAACGGTAAGATTTTAGCGAAAAAGGGAGAATTTTCTGTAAAGGAAGGTAATTATGTTGATGCAGAAGGAAAAAGAATCGGTGTATTCAAAAAGATTGGGCAAGCAGTGGGCAATGCAGCGAAAAAGACAGGAGAGGCTGTTGGTAACGCAGCTGAAAAAACTGCAGATGCTATGAAAAGTGTCTTTTCAGGTTTGTTTAAATCTAAGGAGAAGGTAGGCTCAACATATGGCTTAAGTCAAATCGATTTCGATCCAGATTCTCACAGAATCACGAATTTTTCTAAGGGAGAAGTTGAAGGATTAGCGGCTGCTTTAAAAGAAATGCCTGATGCAAAAATTCAAGTTCAAGTTCATGGTGATGGAAAAAGTGTAACGAAAATGCGCGCAGAAGTCGTTAGAGACATGTTGGTTACGCTAGGAGTTAGTAAAAAACAAATTTCAGCTAAAGGTATGGGAGGTGAAGCAGGTTCTGAAAAAGTAGCTATCATGGTAGAAGAAACGGTAAAATAACATTAATCACTTTTGTGAATTAATGACATGATGATGGGTGACCTTTCCAGTCACCCATTTTTTTTGTTTGTAATCTTAGTGTAAGGATTTCTTTTTTGTCGCAATCATCAATATTTCGATTTGTTAGAAATTATAATTTGAACAAAAAGAAAGTATGAAAGCATTTGCCATTTTCCTTATGATACTAATTCCTTCATTTTTGATTTCCCAAATAAATACCAATGTGCTTAATTCAAATATTGCGTCTGTTGAATTTATACAAGACACAATACTTCTAAATATAGATATTCAATATTTGGAAAAAAATAATATTCCAAAGCACTTTACTTTCGATTCTTTAGAGTTAAGTAGAAAAAAATTTATGTTGATTAAAGAGGAAAAAATACCTGTGTATAAAGCTGATTTCGTTTACGGTGTTTTTGATGAAAGCAGAAGTGAGCAATACCAAAACTCTAGAAAGCAGAAACGTGCAATGATAATTACCAGTGGTTTTGCAATGGCTATCGGAGGAGCTTTATCGACATATGGAATTTTCTATGTGGATTTTATTCAAGATCCTATTTGGGTGATAATTGGAGGTTCTATATTGGTATGCGCTCCATTATTATTGTTGTGTAGTGTTTTCGAAAATATTGGAATGAGGAAAAAAATAACGAAGGCAACAAATACTTTTAATAAGAACAAAGGAGATAGAATATTATCCATAAAGGCAAGTTCAACTTCGATCGGCCTTTTCTTTGAATTTTAACTTTATCTAGGCATACTTCGCCAACACCTTTTTGGTGTAATCTGATAAAACCAGTTTACCACTTTTTGCTGCTCGTTCATCTAATAGCTGATCCCAATTTTCTGTTCCTTCCCAAAAAACTTTTTTCAACATTTGTTGTGCTTCAGGATTGGTAGATAGCAGATAATCTGCCATTCTTAAAACTCCAGCATCCAGTTCTTTTGTACAATCAAAAACTTCAGTAAAAAGTCCTTTGGTCATTGCCCAATCTGCAGTAAAAAACTGATCCGCATTTATCGTCATCTGACTAAAGGCTGATAAACCGATTTTACGATGCACAGCTGGTCCTACTACAAAAGGACCTATACCTACATTTAGTTCTGAAAGTTTAACAGATGCATATTTAGTAGCCATACAATAATCCATAGAAGATGCCAATCCTACGCCTCCTCCAACAGCCTTTCCTTGTACTCTACCTATGATAAGTTTTGGACATTTTCTCATGGCATTGATCACATTTGCGAAGCCTAAAAAGAATTTTTTTCCAGTATCAAAATCATTGATGCTGATCAATTCATCAAAACTTGCTCCTGCGCAAAAAGTACGATCACCTCCACTCTTTAAAATTATTACTTTGACAGAAGGATCTTGTCCTTTTTCTGTGATGGTGTCTGCCAATAAGGCCAAAATATCACTCGGTAATGAATTATGTTTAGGATGGAAAAATTCAATTTCGATTAATCCTTCCTTTATTTGATTGGTACGTACGTATGCTTCCATCTAAGTCTTATAATAATCCGAATTGTTGAAAATGGTGATTTAAGTGTTTGTCCATCAAGAGTTGCATATGATATTTATCAAGCATACCAAAAATGGTGTTTTTTAATTTGCCTTCTGGATTTTCTTTGTAGAAATCTTGAATGCTGTTAAATGATTTCCAGAATGCGGACTTAGCCTCAGAAAGAGTTTCAAACCGAAGCTTTTCAACGCTATTTTTTTGTAGCATGGGGTGCTTAAATTCTTTAGGCATGGATCGATAATTCCAAAGACTATCTTCAAACTTTTCTAACTTTTCTGCTGGCGTGCTAATTTCTGCATCTACAAGCCCTAAGGCGATGTGATTCATGAATTCAAGATGCTCAACCAAGTGTTGGGCAGACATTAATCCCCATTTAGGTTTAGCATCTTCAGTTAATTTATCCAAGGCCATGGCGATTTGTTTTTTATCCATTCGGATGAATGGCGATTTTTTTTGCACTAGGGTTAAGATTGTCGCGAAAGCACTTAGTTCGTTTTCTTGATCAAAAACTTCTACATACCATTTTATCACACCAGAAGGATGTTCTTTACCTCTACTATCTCGATCTATTTTTTCTTTGCAAGTTAAACGAACTTGGATGGTGTCACCATGATAAATCGGTTTTACAAATCGACATTCGTCTAGACCGTAGTTAGCAGCTACAGGACCTTTAGCTGGTGATACAAATAACCCTGCCGCCGCTGCTAAAATAAAGTAGCCATGTGCGGCACGCTTTTCGAAAATACTGCCTTCCAAAGAAGTTATATCGGTATGTGCATAAAACACATCCCAACTGAGATTGGCAAAATTTTGAATATCTGAATCAGTGATTGTTCTTTTATGGGTTAATATGGACATCCCTGGTTTGATGTCTTCAAAATGATACCTGAACGGATGTTTTTCAGCTTCGATGTAATCTGATCCAGGTTGGTAAATTCCAGTAACTTCTGATAGAGTAGTTGGAGAGCCTTGTATGGCACACCGTTGCATGTAATGTTTGATTCCTCTCATGCCTCCCATTTCTTCTCCGCCACCTGCTCTACCTGGACCGCCATGTACAAGATAAGGTAGGGGAGAGCCGTGACCCGTGCTATACTTAGACATTTCTTCGTTAATGATAAGTATTCTTCCGTGATGACTTGCTGCCTCAATCGTAAAATCACGTGCAATGGTATTGTCCGCTGTAGCTATCGAGCAAACCAAAGACCCTTTACCCATTTTAGCTAATTCAGCAGCTTCTTCCATAGTTTTGTACGGCATGATTGTACTTACGGGACCAAAGGCTTCTACTTCATGTACTGCAGTATTTTTAAATGGGTCGTTTTCGACCAAAAGCATTGGGCTAAGAAAAGCGCCTTTTTCAAAATCTGCATCAATTAATTCGATGGATTCGGTACTTCCAAATACCAATTCGGCAGTTTTGTTTAATCTTGCTACTTGGTTTCTAACCTCTATGACCTGATCCTTATTGGCCAATGCTCCCATCCGTACATCTTTATTATTAGGGTTGCCTATACGGACCTTGGAAAGCGCTTTGCCTAAAGCGATTTGAACATCTTCCAAGATGTTTTCTGGGACTATAACTCTTCTTATTGCAGTACATTTTTGACCACATTTAACGGTCATCTCCTTTCTTACTTCTTTAATAAAAAGATCAAACTCCTTTGTCCCAGGAACAGCATCTTTAGCTAAAACAGAAGCGTTAAGGCTGTCCGCCTCCATATTAAAAGGTACAGATTCGTTTATGATTCTTTCATGTGACTTGAGCAGTCTTCCTGTGCTAGCACTCCCTGTAAAGGTTACCACATCCTGAGATTCAACTCCATCCAAAATGGTTCTTGCGGATCCACAAACTAATTGCAATGCGCCTTCTGGTAAAATACCAGATTCTATGACATCTCGAACAACGGCTTCGGTTAAAAAAGAGGTTGCTGTTGCCGGTTTAACTATCGCTGCGACACCTGCCATCCAGTTGACAGCACATTTCTCAAACATTCCCCATATGGGGAAATTAAAAGCATTTATATGAATAGCAACTCCACGTTTAGGTACTAGAAGGTGGTGACCCATAAACTTTCCTCCTCGAGACAAGTCTATCGGATCTCCATCAATTGCATAATTTTGGAATGGAAAATTTTTTCTTAGAGATGCGTTGGCAAACAGATTCCCAAAGCCTCCTTCAATATCGATCCAACTATCGGTTTTGGTGGCTCCTGTTTGATAACTTATTTTGTAATACTTGTCCTTTAATTTCGTAAGGTATAAAGCCAATTTTTTAAGCATTAAACCTCTTTCTTGAAAAGTCATTTTTCTTAGCGCTGGACTTCCAACATTTCGACCATAACTTAATGCAGAACTCAAATCGATACCTTTGGCTGATGCATATGCTATGATACTGCCTGTTACTGCATCAAGCAACTGGTTGCCATCTCCATCCCCTTCGATCCATTTTCCTTCTATGTAATTTCCAAGCTTCATTTTATATATTTAATAAGTACTTAATTTTTCGTCAATTACCATAGTTTCTGACCATCGATCGTGCCAACCATCGGGTTTGCTGCCGAGGAAAGAAAGCCCTTCAAAAGGAACTATTCTTGATAAAGAACGAATGGCGAACGTATTTAAACTAGGTGTAGAACCGTCATAAGCAACAACACGTGTTTTGGTCAAATACTTGCCAATAGATTTACCTTTTAGTGCACTTTCCATGACGATATAATAGATTGCATAAAGTATCGCAGTAATGATCCTATCAAGGATAGGATTGGCTTCGAGATCGCTGATAAAACCTAATAAAGCATCGCTCGTCAGAGCTGCGATTATTCCAAATATTGCCAATATGAAAAAGAAAAAAACAACATCTAAAAGGTAATTTAAAAATCTCTTCCCTTTTTCTGCAGGAATTAGTTTTAACTCAGTTTTTTCGAGATTTGAATCTAAAATTTCTGATAAGTCGCTCATAATTATCTGGTTAATATTACATATTCGTTGAGAAGCGAATTTAGAATTTGCACGGATACCTTTTTATCTTTTATTTCTAATTCTTTGAAGATTTTCGTACCAATTTTTTTTAAAATAAGCTCGTTCTCAGAGGTTTTAAATTCATTGTATCTCCTTATCGCTTGTTTGAGTAGCAACATGTCTTCATCACTAAAGTTGCGCAACTTAGGGTATTTAATTTGATCAGATCTGTCATTTAAAGATTCTAAGGTTTTTAAATTGACTTGATGAGAATTTTTTACGCTAATGACAGAAGTTTGGGCAATCAAATCTCCAATTCTTTGATTTTTTTCCGAAGAGAGGACATTAATCAATGCTAAGGATCCAAGAGAAAATGTTATATCGATAAGTCGAAAAATCCACCTTAGAAAATAATCGTTGATTGTAGGCGTCGTTCCATTTAAAGTCACCACTTGTAGTTTTAAGACTCTCTTTCCAGGAGATTGGCCCTGCCAAAAGATTTCAAATATCAAATGATAAAGCAAAATCGGAATAAAAGTGAAGAGATAAAATAAAACAGTGTTCCAAGAAAAAATTGCGCCCCCGATGACCATAAAAACAATGATTATGATCAAATCAAGAAAGGTTGCTAAGCATCGTGGCACAGCACCAGCCAATTCATATTTAAAAACAATATTATGTGCAGTTGTAATTTCAATGCTTTTCATTGCTTATGGACTATTTTCTTTTCGTTTCTTTAGTTTTAGAATATTATGACTGAAAAACACTTTATTGAACAAAATATAGAAAAGTGGAGAGAACTGGAGCTTTTACTGGAGAATTCTAGTCAGGATCCAGAACGCCTACATAGCTTATTTGTTAAAGTGTCTTCAGATTTATCATACGCTAGGACTTTTTACCCCAATCGTTCGGTTAGATTATATTTAAATAACCTTACCCAAGAGGTTTTTGATAAGCTGAGAAAGAGAAAACGAAAGTTTGGTTTAAAGTTTCTATATGATTTTTTTGCCCACCTTCTTCCTCAAGAAGTGTATAAGGCTAGGAAGTTCTTTTTGATTTCTTTAGCAATTTTTCTTCTTGCCGTTTCGATAGGAGCTTTTTCAACTGCTCAAAATCCAGACTTTTTGGCTGTTATTTTGGGTGAGGACTATGTTGAGTTGACCAAGAGAAACATAAACGATGGAGATCCAATGAAAATTTATAAGGACAGTCAGCAAATGGATATGTTTTTTGGAATAACCATCAATAATATTCGTGTTTCCTTTATGGTGTTTGTTTTGGGGATTTTGGGTTCGATAGGCACAGTTTTTATTCTTATGTATAACGGTATAATGCTAGGTGCTTTTCAATATTTTTTTTACACTAAAGGTCTTTTTGTAACATCTTTTTTAACTATTTGGATTCATGGTACGATTGAAATATCTGCTATCATTATCGCGGGCGCTGCTGGAATGGTATTAGGCAATGGAGTTTTATTTCCAGGCACCTATCAGCGGACCACAGCTCTTCAGATCTCAGCATTGAGTGCTATTCGTATTTTATTGGGCACCTTACCACTTTTTATTTTGGCTGGATTCCTAGAAAGCTTCGTGACCAGATACACTGGAATGCCAATGATCTTAAAAATATTGATCATCGTAGGATCTTTAGCATTCATCTTATTTATGTGGGTTTGGTATCCTTATCAATACCATAATCGTGAAAAATCTGATCACATTGACAAAGATTTTCTACCCGCTTCTGATGATCAACCGGTAGTACAAAGGGTTAATTATCGAAATTTTGAGGATCATTTTGGTTTGTCAGTCCAAGATTATAAAAATCATATTGCATCAATTTTTAGTAAGCTTATCATCCCTTTTTGGATTTTGTTTTGTTTATCTCTTTGGGTTTCGATAAGCAATTTGCAGTACCTCGAATTGTTAAATGAAGATACTACTGTGGTGTTTGGTCAAGGACAGATTTGGAATTGGTTGTTGACTTTTATCTTCCTTATCACTTTGATTGGTTTCAGTTTGTTTAGATATTTCGAGCCTACCGAAAGTTTTTTGCAATTCTTTAAAAGAAGTTTGATTCCAATAATGATTGTTTCGATCCTCGTTTTATTTCCTTTTTACTTTTTTGTAAAACCTCTGTATTGTTTTCTTTATTTCTGTGTTATCCAACCTCATTTCTTAGTCAACTGGTTATGGAAAATCGAACAAAGCAAGGGATCGATATTTCAAAATTTGGGAGAAGCCTACAAAGTGTCTTGGAAAAATATTTTAAATTATTTGGTTGATTATTTTCTTAGTGGATTGTTTTTCTTTCTCGTATATATCTTGCTGATCGAAGGTTTGGGAACATTAGCGTTAGAAATTATTATGTGGCATCAGTTATTTGACACTTCGTTAGAATTAGAGTTGTTTTTTGAAATTGTAATGAGCTTTATCTGTGTCTCATTGGTGTTGCCATTTTTTATATATTCTATTTTTAATAAATACATATCATTAGAATGTAGAGATAAAGGTTTGGATTTAGAAAGAAGATTGAGTCAATTTGGATTAGGTTCTACCATTTTAGAAAAATTATGATTTACCGATTGGTCATATTGATATTAATCTGCCTTTCGGCGAATGAGAGCCAAGCTCAAAAAAGTGTGGACGCGGATGAATATGAAAGGGTTAAAGAACGACTTGATTATTCTAAAACAAAATCAATACTCAAGACAAGAAGAAATCCTAAGCCTAAAAAAAACGATTATGAACCGAGCGATATGATTTGGCGTGATGGGATTGGAGGAGTCTTAAACATAATTGCTTATGTCGTATTGGGTCTTTTGGTTTTGTTTATTTGCTATATGATCTTTTCCAATATTGTTATTAATCGAAAACTCAATCAAAATGATGAGCCAAAAGAAGTAGAAGAACACATTGAGAAAATAGATTTGGAAAGCGATTTTGAAAAGGCCATGCGGGATGGAAATCTTAAACTGGCATTAAGAATTAGGTTTCTTAAAATTTTACAGATCTTAAGTTTTAAAAACGAAATCGATTGGCGTCTTGAAAAAACCAATAGAGATTATGTTAATGAATTAAGAGGTTCAAAGTACTTTGATAGTTTTCGGCATCTTTCAAACGTTTTTGAGTTTGTTTGGTATGGTGATCGTGAAATCGATCAAAAATTATTTGATTCTTGCTTAATTGAATTTGATCGTTTCAAAAAATTTGAATCATGATCAATAATAGAACCATCATTATAATCTCTGTCGTCGCTTTGATTTTCTTTTTGGCGGGAGCAGCGTTGTTTAAGATCGAAAAAGTGCCTGATGTAAAATGGGAAAACAATGTTATGTTTAATTCTAAAGAACCTTATGGTACTTGGGCATTTAAGGAACTAATCAATGAAAGATTTGACTCGACTAAGGTATTTTTAAATTATCAAGACACACTTCTAAATGAATTAGAATCAACCAATAATCTTTATATCAGATTTTCAAATTCAGATGAATGGATACCTGATGAAGAAATGGATTCCATTCTTCGATTTGTCGAAAAAGGAAATGATGCCCTGATCATAGGTGCTGATTTTAAGTATTATTGGGATTCGATTGGAAATTTTAATTTATCGAGCTACACGGAGATGGATTCCGTTTTCGAGGTAAGTTTTGAGGAGAACGGTGAGGAAAAGACTTTTGTTTATCATCATTATTTTGGGGCTTTTAAAAAAGCCCAAGAAACAAGGTATAATGTTTTGGATGTTTCCGATATCCCAAATTTTGAACCTATTGGAAACATGGATGAATGTGAAGATTATGTATTTGGAAAGGTACCGAGAGGGGAGGGGGCCGTCTACCTACACAGCTTGTTTCAGATGTTTATTAATCATGGAGTAAAACAGGATTTTTATTTACATCATTTCAATGCTTGTTTTGACCGATTTGACCCCAACTTGGTAATATTGGACCATTACCAGTTTAGTAAATTTGGTAATTACAGTAATATCGATAGTCCAATACAATATATTTTGGCCAACAAATCTCTTTCTGCGGCTTATTATTTATTGTTAATCACCAGTTTGATTTTCGTCATTTTTCAATCTAAGCGAAGGCAAAAATCAATTCCAATCCTAAAAAGAAATAATAACACTTCTCTAGAATATGTTCGGACCTTGAGTAATTTGTTTGCGAGTCATGAAAAACCTCAAATGTTGTTTCCCCACATTAAAAAACACTTTTTTCATTCGGTAAAAATGAAATATTACTTAGATGAGAAGCATCCAAATTTCGCAAGGATATTATCAAAAAAATCCAGGATAGACGAAAAAGAAATCGAATCTATTTTAAAGATGTTGTCTAGAAAAAACAATTATTCATTTCCAAGAGATCATTTATTTAATCTTCATAGTCGTATAGAACGATTTTTTAAAAATGCACATTAAACATGGACGAAAATCAAAATATTGAAAATCAAAAGGAAAATCTTCTTGAAAACGAAGCCAATCAACCTGAGTTGAGTTTACCAAAAACCAATCCTTTGATGGCGAAGTTTGACCAGTTGTATACAGAATGTTCAAAAGTATTGGTAGAACAACACGAGTTGGTAAAACTAATGCTTTGTTGCATTTTATGCGAAGGCCACATTTTATTGGAAGGTGTTCCAGGAATTGCAAAAACTTTATCAGCTAAAGTTCTGGCTAAAACTATAGATGCCGATTTTTCAAGAATTCAATTCACTCCAGATCTTTTACCTTCTGATATATTAGGTACTTCTATTTTCAATATGAAGGATTCAAAATTCGAATTTAAAAAGGGTCCTATATTTTCTAATTTGGTATTGATAGACGAAATAAATAGAGCTCCAGCCAAAACGCAATCTGCACTTTTTGAAGTGATGGAAGAAAAACAAATCTCCTATGACGGTAAACAGTACGACATGGATTTTCCATTTCTGGTTATTGCTACACAAAACCCAATAGAACAAGAAGGAACTTATCGATTGCCAGAAGCACAATTGGATCGATTTTTAATGAAAATTCATTTAAGCTATCCTTCTGAAAAAGGAGAGTTAGAAATATTGAATAGATTTAAAAATCAAACATCCAAAGTAGATTTAGGACAGTTGAAGATTGTTTTATCTGGACAGGATATTAAAAATTTGCAAAATGATTTAGGCAACATCCACGTACAGGAGCAAATGCTCGTTTATGTCGCTAAAATTATACAAGAAACACGTCATCACAATAGATTATTGTTAGGCGCTTCTCCAAGAGCTTCTTTAGGAATATTAAAAGCTGCGAAGGTCAATGCTTTTTTGGAAGGTCGAAATTTCTTAATTCCAGATGATATTCAATATGTTGCTCCTCATGTTTTAAATCATAGAATCATCCTCAGTGCTGAAGCCGAAATGGAAAACATCAGCACCTTAGATGTAATTGAAGAAATTATACAAACTTTAGAAGTACCTCGATAAAGATGGGTAAGGTCTTTTTTAAATCTAGATTTTATTTTATCCTTTCGGGAATAATAGCCTTATTTCTATTTTCCTATGCATTTAGCCAGCTGTTTTTAGTATCACAATTAGTTCTTACTGGTTTTGCTATTGTCGTTGTTGTGGATTTCATAATGTTATATAATGCTAAACCAAAAATCGAAGCGAAACGAGAATTAGGTGAAAAACTTTCTCTAGGTGACGATCAATCAATCCATTACGAAATTATCAATCAAAGTGCTTTTGAATTAAACGGGCATTTAGTTGATGAGTTGCCAAAGCAACTTCAATATCGAGATTCAATTGCTCAATTTGATCTCCCAAAAGATCGGGAAACAGAACATAATCTTACTATACGGCCTACCGTTCGGGGTGTGTATTATTTTGGCAATCTTTATGTCTATATTAGTTCTTCTCTTTTTTCTTTAATCGAAGTAGCCTGTGTTTTTGATTTAGGAGAAGAAATTAAAGTTGTGCCCTCTGTTATTCAAATGAAGAAATATGAAATGAAAGTCTTTTCTAAAACGGCTAGCGCATCTGGGGTGAGGAAGATTAGACAGTTGGGTGAAAATGATGAATTCGAACAGATACGTGCCTACGCGGAAGGGGACAATATAAAGGCGATAAATTGGAAAGCCACCTCTAGGCTTAATAAAATCATGATAAACCAATTTCAAAATAGTAAATCACAAAATGTATATTGTTTGGTGGATAAGGGTAGATCAATGAAAATGCCATTTGATGAACTCACGTTGCTTGACCATTCAATCAATAGCGCCTTGGTAATTTCAAATATTGTACTAAGAAAGTATGATCGAGCAGGTCTAATTACTTTTTCCAATAAGATGGGCGCTATGATTAAAGCAGAGTCAAGAGGCTCACAGCTTGAAAGAATAATGGATCAATTGTATAAGCAGAAAACAGCGTATCACGAATCTAGTTTTGAACTATTAAATATTGCCGTTAGAAAAAAGATTTCGAGAAGAAGCATCTTGATTTTATTTACCAACTTCGAAAATCAACAAGATTTTCAAAGGAATCTTCCTTACTTGAAAGCCTTAAATAAAAGACACTTGTTGTTGGTCGTATTTTTTATCAATACAGCTTTGGAAGAAACTAGTGAAATGCCGTGCAAAACAGAAGAGGATATTTATCTACAAACTTTTGCAAGAAGAATAATGCTGGAAAAAGAATTGATAAAAATAGAATTGGGTAGCAATGGGATTCAATCCATTTTAACTAAACCAAATGAATTATCTATTAATGTAATCAATAGGTATTTAGAATTTAAGGCAAAACGTATGCTCTAAATATTTACATAAATGCTGCTATTCCTCCAAAGAGTAATCCACCTACCAAAACGATACCGTAAAAGCCTAATACGACTGCCATAAAAATTCCCATGAACTTGTAACAACTCTTTAAATTTTCGAATGAACTTGCTAAAAATTCTTGATCGTCATTTTTTAAAGCCGTTTGCATCTTTACTGAAAATCGATATAGGTAAAGCACTGGAAAAAAATAAATTAGTCCCAACAATAGATATATAACGGTTATCATGCCACCACTAACTGCAGAAGGTCCACTCATCTCGGATAAAACACCACTCATTATTGTACCTGCAAATATTGCGAAAACCACAAAAAAGCCAATCATAATGAATCCAACAATGGCTAAAAATTTACCCCACTTGGCAGTTTCTTTTAGAAAGGTTTTTATTTGAGGGGTAATGGTCATTTTACCCTCAGCCATATTTTGATCAATTACTGTATGTTCCATAGAAAGTTAGTTTAGTTACTTTCTAAGATAGAAAATTTCGAATATCCAAATAAAGAATGTTAATCAAAAATAGAATCGGATTTTCGATAGACCATTCCGCGAAAGCGGTAATATATATCTCCTGCTTCATTGGAGACATCGACATCAAACTCTGCTGTTTTATAACTTATCGAAAGGGCCTTGGCCTCTGCAAAAAGTAGTTCTCCTTTTTTTGCTGGCTTATTAAAACTCATTGTTCCATTGATAGAAAGGGCAACTCTACCTAAAGAGTTAGAAGCAAAAGCGAAAGCACTATCTGCAAATGCATAGGCAATTCCACCATGTAAGATTCCAAAGCCATTGAGCATTTCTTTTTTAACGGTCATTTTTATTTTGCAATAAGCTTCTTTGATTTCTACAGCTTCGATGCCCATCCATTGACTGCAATAATCCTTGGACATCATGAGATCAAATACTTGCTCAGCTTGTTTGGATTTCATTAGGTGTAAAACTTTTTATCTGTTGATGCCATTTGTCTTAGGATAGGAGAGCAACGGTATCTATCCGATCGATAATTATCATAAAGTGCATCTATTTTATTTACGCATTCGCGAATTCCAATTTCATCTGCCCAAACAAAAAGACCTTTAGGATAGTTTACGCCTTTTGTCATAGCAAGATCTATGTCTTCTTTGGTAGCTATGCCTTTGTGAAGAGTGTCCGCAGCTTCGTTTATAAGCATAATAACGATCTGATCTAAATACGCATTGATGTCTTTAAAATCTTGAGTTTTAATTTTGTTGTCCTCTCGAGGATAATGATAAAAACCTTGGCCAGTTTTTTTACCCAGATAGCCAGCTTCGACTAATCTTTTTTGAGTAAATGAAGGTGTGTAACGCGGATCGAAATAAAAGGATTTCCAAACGGTCTCGGTCA
>JAHDHU010000030.1:0-5573 GCA_020631135.1 Saprospiraceae bacterium
AATTTGAAAATACATTACTCCAATAGCCTTAGAATCATCCATTAAACAGACATACCTAAACTGCATATCTGAAGGAGGTACCTTTTCTAACGCACTTAAATAATTTGATCTTAAAAAAACATTAGAAGAACTGTATTTATCCCAAGAATCCTCTATTCCTTTTATGGAGTTCCGATACTCCATAGAAAGATTATCAAATAACTTAAACTCTTTGTGCTTTGTGTTTTCCAAGGATATTTTCTTATCAATATTGGATTAATTCTCCAAATCAGGTTGGTAAGAAATTGGCTCCCAACCCAGAAACCTACTTTTTCCTAATCCTGCAAAATGATTATACCAATTTTCGATCGCCCATTTTACTGAACCATATTTGGCAGCCAATTCATTAAAATTTTGAACTTCTAAACTTTGATACTTTTCTGAAATTGGAATACTTAGATCTAATTTGTGAATGCTCTCCCCATGCTTAAATACCAAAGTAGAAAGATATCGAACCTCAATGTTATCACCCTTTTCTAAATTCTTACCAATCACCAGATGATTTGAAAAGTCTCCACTCTCTTTGACTTCTGCTATAGAACCGATAAGTGGCAAATATCGTATCGTATCCGAATACATTTCTCCCATTTCTTTTATTATTCTTACCTCAACACCTTTTTCTTTCTCATTGGAACCGTTTCCATTTGTCTCATTCGAGGAACAAGAATACAAGGCAAGAAAACAAAAGAAATAAAACAATTGTTTAAACATGGATACAAAGATCGTATTTCTTTCAAAGTAATTTAATTGAAAATATTCCTTTGTATTATTACGGGATCTTTCGCTTGGGGACTGAATGTCTTTATAATGACAGCACAAACAAAGCAAAGCAATTACATTCACTAAAAAATTTGCCTAATGTCTTATTATAATCCAGAAGATTTAAAAAAATTTCCAAACATAACTGAGTTCCAAGAGAAAATGGGAGCCAAATTCTTTGATTGGTACGGTGAAGTTTTTGCAGAAGGTGCCCTGACAGTAAGGGAAAAGTGTTTAATCGCTTTAGCTGTTGCTCATTCAGAATCATGCCCATATTGTATTGACGCCTATTCACAATCCTGTTTAAAAAATGGTGCTGACGAAGAACAAATGATGGAAGCAGTTCATGTAGCAGCTGCGATAAAAGGAGGAGCCACATTAGTAAATGGCGTCCAAATGATGAATCATGTCAAGAAAGTATTAATGTAAAATGGGGGTCAAACAAAAAACTAAGTCTTTAAAATCACGTGAGGCCAAACTTTCTGACACATTTGTGCAGTTAGAAGTTTTAAATGGAAGCGAATCAAATGTAATTCATGATTTACCACGTTTTCATAAAAAAATAAATGAAGCTGGATTCGAAGTTTTGGCTCCAACCAATCTCGAAATCTTCCAAATTAACATTGGAAAACTTTGTAATCAAACTTGTGCGCATTGCCACGTCGATGCTGGGCCTGATAAAAAGTTGGAAAACATGGATCGAGCTACACTTGAAAAATGTTTAAGCATTATTATCGAAAATGATATACCAATTGTTGACATAACCGGTGGAGCACCAGAAATGAACCCTAATTTTCGTTGGTTTGTAGAACAATGTAGCAAAGCAGGTAAAAAAGTAATGAACAGGTGTAATCTCACAATCATTATGGCAAACCCGAAATACGCTGACCTACCACAATTTTTCGCAGAAAACAGGGTTGAAATAGTTTCTTCACTTCCCTATTTTTCAAAAGCTAGAACAGACAACCAAAGGGGTGATGGGGTTTTCGAAGATTCTATCGCAGCCTTAAAAAAACTAAATGATGTAGGTTATGGCATGGAAGGATCTAATCTGACATTGAACTTAGTTTATAATCCCTCAGGAGCCTTTTTACCTGGCGATCAAGCCACTTTAGAGGATGAATTTAGAAGACAGTTAAAAAGAAAATTTGACATCGAGTTCAATAGTCTGTTTGCGATTACCAATTTGCCGGTCTCTAGATTTTTAGATTATTTAATCGAGTCAAACAATTATGATGACTATATGACTGAGTTGGTCAATGCATTCAACCCTCAAACTGTCGCTGGTCTAATGTGTAAAAACACAATTTCAGTTTCTTGGGATGGTTTTATGTACGATTGTGATTTTAATCAAATGCTAGATTTAAAGATTAATCATAAACGAAAACACATAGATGATTTTGACAAAGAGATTCAAAAAAGAAACATTGTCCTTAATCAACACTGCTTTGGATGTACCGCTGGCGCTGGATCTAGTTGCGGCGGTGAAATAAACTAAATTTTAACATTTTACTTGCAATTAATTGATTTACAATTGATTGTGACTCTCTATTGATGTCCAATTTCAATACTTAATGTTAAAATTTCACCTAATTTTCACTAGAAACGTGACCTCTCGATTCAATGCCGTCTTTATATCGGAAGTTGTTCTATAATGATGGGCTGGAATGAATATTAAGTATTTATTCTGGCTTTTTTTATGTCCATAGGTGAACCAGAGGGCGAAATCTATCCTTTTTTGAAAATCACTATTTTCTGACTTCTAATTTGGAAAATAAAAAGAGGAAACAAACAAATAGTTCATTTCCTCCTTGTGATCGGTCTGGGGCTCGAACCCAGGACCCACGGCTTAAAAGGCCGTTGCTCTACCAACTGAGCTAACCGATCAGCTTTTTAAAGCGGTGCAAAGATAAGCTCTCTTTTTAATCTTGCAAGAACAAAAGGCATTTATATTGATTTAATTATATGTTCTTCTCCCTCCATGGCCAAAAAAGAGCTTTCAAATTCTTCTCGAACCTCCGATAAAAGGGGCGCCAAATCTCTATAACGACAGGAATAATGGCCTATTATCAACTTTTTTACGTTAGCTTTCTTCGCTATGATACCCGCCTGCTGTGCGGTACAGTGCATTCTTTCTTTGGCTTGCAATTCTAAATCTTTCAAATATGTCGCTTCATGATAAAGCAAATCCACACCTTTAACGGCATCGATATAGTCCAGTGAATAAACACTGTCGGTACAAAAAGCATAGCTAACATTTTTCTTTTTTGGCAGAACTAGTTCTTCAAAACTAATTCGTTTCCCCTCCCTAATTAGATCCATTCCACTTTTTATACTCTTAATTTCATCAATCGTTAAAGAGTATTTGGTAATAGCCTTAGGATCAATATTAAAATCATCTTTTTTCTGATCAAATCGAAACCCAAATGTGGATACTCTATGTATTACAGGAAAAGCAGTTACCTCTATTTGATCAGAGCTATAAATTTTGAAACCTTTGTCTTTGTCTTCATTGAGTTCTATAAATTCAATCGGGTATAATAGCGCACTCTCTGATATCGACAAATAAGAATTAAACCAATTTTTTAAACCAGGTGGAGAGAAAACTTTCAAAGCTTTGGTTCTAGAATTGAGATTAAGAGAGGTCAAAAAGCCCGGTAATCCCAGTATATGATCTCCATGAAGGTGACTGATAAAAATATGACTTATCCTGTTGGGCTTCAGACGGTACTTATTGAGTTGTATCTGAAGACCTTCGCCTGCATCAATTAGGAATGCTTCGCTTTCAGTATCTAAATATTGACTAGTTGTAAACCTACCAAATGCTGGTTTGGCAGAACTACTGCCAAGAATGGTAAGGCGAAAACTCATCTATTCCTCTTCCCCTAACAACTCACTCTCTATCTCCCCCATTAACACGTAATCAATGGATTCTTTCTGAGTAGGAATAATGGTAAGAATGGTTTCAAGCCTCGAAATTTCGATTAACTTTTTTACTGCTGGATGAGAAATCTCTGTAAGGATAAAGGATCCATAATCTTTCCACAATCTATTTGCGGTAAGTATAGAACTCAATCCAGATGAATCCACATATTTAACAGCACTCAAATCGAAAATTAAATTCTTCACTCCTTCATTTCGGAGGAATACAAATTCTGACTTCAAATTAGGTGCAAGCAGTGCGTTTAGGTTTTCTTCATCTAAACTAAAAACTGCATACTTTTCTTTCTTGTCAAGAGAAAATTTCATAGTGTTCTCATTTTGGGAGAGACAAATTTATTCTTTTCTTCAAACAATTCCATTTTTATATCAAAGCATATGTATGACAATAATGCAGATATCGCATTCGCGAATGCGACACATGTACCTAGAAGCACTGATAAATATGACAAAAGGACCTATATTTTATAATGGCACATATTTTAAGACTCTCTTAGGATAAGTAGCGGATTAAAAGCATTAATTTTATAACAAGGAACATCCAAAGATGAATAGAAAGTTTTCTCCAAAAGTAAAGAAGATCATTTCGCTAAGTAGAGATGAGGCTGTTAGATTGGGCCATGATTATATTGGTACAGAGCACCTACTCCTAGGAATGATTGCAGATCAAGATAGTTTAGCCATCAAGGTATTGGATTCTTTGGACATTGAGTTGGAAGAATTGAAATATAAAATCGAAGATCAAACATCTGAAAGAAAATCTGAAAATACAGGACTCAATGTTGGCAACATTCCTTTAAACAAACATGCTGAGAAAGTACTTAAGGTTACTTTTTTAGAAGCGAAGCTATATAAAAACGAAGAAATAGCTCCAGAACATCTAATGCTTTCCATATTGAAACACAATGAAAATTTGGCAGCAAAAATTCTTAAACGATTCGATATCGATTATGAAGCCTTTAAATCAGAATTAGAATATGTGATCCAAGAAGAGCAGTCAGGTTACTCTGAGTTTTATTCTTCTTCAGCAGGTGATTCAGATATTCCTATGGATGATGAAGACGACAGCTTTAGTTCATCCCAAAAAGCTAAAAAAGGAAATAGTAGATCTAGGACGCCCGTATTGGATAACTTCGGTCGAGACATTACGAAATTGGCTGAAGAGAATAAATTGGATCCAATAATCGGTAGGGAAAAAGAAATCGAACGTGTTTCTCAAATTTTAAGTAGACGTAAGAAAAACAACCCTATTCTAATTGGTGAACCAGGAGTTGGTAAAACAGCAATTGCTGAAGGGCTTGCTTTAAAAATAAAAGAGAAGAAAGTATCTCGAACTCTTTTTGGCAAAAGAATAGTCATGTTAGACTTGGCGGCTTTGGTAGCCGGTACAAAATATCGTGGCCAATTTGAAGAACGAATGAAAGCCATTATGAATGAACTAGAAGGTTCTTCAGACGTCATTCTTTTTATCGATGAAATTCACACAATAGTTGGTGCCGGAGGAGCAACTGGCTCTTTAGATGCTTCGAACATTTTCAAACCCGCATTGGCAAGAGGAGAATTGCAGTGTATTGGTGCATCTACTTTAGATGAATATCGTCAGCATATAGAAAAAGATGGCGCTTTGGATCGTAGATTCCAAAAAGTCTTAGTAGAACCTCCTAGTTCTGAAGAAGCCGTCCACATCCTGCAAAACATCAAAAACAAATACGAAGATTTCCACTACGTTACGTATTCTGATGAGGCTGTAGAAGCTTGTGTTAAAATGTCAGAGAGATACATTAGTGATCGATTTTTACCAGACAAAGCGATTGATGTAATGGATGAAGTTGGTG
>JAHDHU010000030.1:5583-17455 GCA_020631135.1 Saprospiraceae bacterium
CACATTTAAAAAACATTCATGTACCAAAGTATATCGAAGAATTAGAAGAAGAGATTGAAGAGGTAAAAGAACAAAAGAATAAAGCAGTCAAAAATCAGCAATATGAAAAAGCTGCGGATCTCAGAGATTCTGAATCAAAGCTTTTGAAAAAACTCGATCAATCAAAACTCGCTTGGGAAGAAGAATCTAAAACGAAAAAATACCCTGTAGGAGAAGAAGAAATTGCCGAAGTTGTAGCAATGATGACTGGAATTCCAGTACAAAGAGTTGCGCAAAGTGAAAGTTCCAAATTGGTTGGAATGGCAGACGACATGAAAAAAATGATCATAGGTCAGGACGAAGCCATCGTTAAGGTTACAAAAGCAATCCAAAGAAACCGTGTCGGTTTAAAAGATCCTTCAAAACCTATTGGAACATTTATATTTTTAGGTCCAACTGGTGTTGGAAAAACCGAATTGGCTAAATCTTTGGCAAAGTATATTTTCGACTCAGAAGAAGCTCTGATAAGAATTGACATGAGTGAATACATGGAGAAGTTTTCGATCAGTAGGTTGATCGGTGCACCTCCAGGATACGTCGGATATGAAGAAGGTGGTCAGTTGACTGAAAAAGTAAGACGTAAACCTTATTCGGTAATTCTTTTGGACGAAATAGAAAAGGCGCATCCTGATGTTTATAACATTTTGCTTCAAGTTTTGGATGATGGTGTTTTGACAGATGGACTAGGTAGAAAAATAGACTTTAAAAATACCATGATTATCATGACGTCAAATATTGGTGTCCGTGATTTAAAAGATTTTGGTCAGGGTGTTGGTTTTGCTACCGCAAATAGAAAAGAATCCGCCAATGATAATTCTAAATCTATCATCCAAAAAGCGCTCAAGAAAACTTTTTCACCAGAGTTTTTAAATCGAATCGACGATATCGTAATATTTAATGGTTTAAACCAAGAAGACATCTTCAAAATAATAGACATCAGTTTAAATTCTTTAATGGTACGTTTAAATAACTTAAATTTTGAATTGTCTTTGGATGCTGCGGCAAAAAAGTTTGTTTCTGAAAAGGGATTCGATCCTCAATTTGGAGCGCGTCCTTTGCACCGTGCTATTCAAAAATATATAGAAGATCCTTTAGCGGAATTTATCTTAAACGAAAATCCACCAGAAAACAGCAAGTTTAAAGCGAAACTAAATAAAGAAAAAGATGGTTTAGTTATTAGTCTTGCGAAAAGTGGAAGCAAGCAAAACATTAAAGAATAGATAGAGATATCTAGAATTTTATAATTTTAAAGTTAATTCGAAACAAAAGAAAAACATTTGGCAATAAGACACAATCGACGTAGACCTTTTAGAAGAGTTCAAGAACCTCAACACAGAATCAATCACAACATTACAATTCCAAAAATTAGATTAGTTGGAGACAACTTTGAAGAAATTAGTGAAGCTGCTGGTCAGACTATAGAAACTGGAGTACACAACACTAAGGACGCCATAAGATGGGCCAATGAAATAGGGATAGATCTTGTCGAAATAAGCCCTAAAGCAGACCCTCCTGTTTGTAAAATTATTGATTATAAAAAGTTTCTTTATCAAGCCAAAAAGCGAGAAAAAGAGATGAAGGCCAAAACCAAGAAAACTGTCATAAAAGAAATTCGGTTTGGCCCAAATACTGATGAACATGATTTTCAGTTTAAACTGAAGCATGCGCAAAAGTTTTTAGAGGAAGGAGCCAAGGTAAAAGCATATGTGCATTTTCGTGGTCGTTCAATTGTTTTCAAGGATCGTGGAGAACTGCTATTATTAAAACTTTTGAAGGAATTAGAAGAGTTGGGTGCTGCTGAAGAGCTTCCGAAATTAGAAGGACGTCGTATGATCGTCATAATCTCCCCCAAAAAGTCCGGAAAGAAAAAATAAAATATTTAGAAACGAGTATTGTAAGGGTTGAGTTTTATATCTACCTTTGCGCACTATTTGAAAATAGCGCATTATGCCTAAAATGAAAACAAACTCCAGTGCCAAGAAAAGATTCAAGGTAACTGGTTCTGGAAAAATTAAAAGATTTCAAGCTGGGAAGTCTCACTTACTTAGAAAGAAATCTAAAAAAGCTAAAAATGCTTTAACTGGTTCTACTTTGGTTTCCAAAGCAGATGAGAAAAGGATTAAAGATTTATTAGCCATTTAAATTTATTTATTTTTTAACGAGCTCATAGGATAAGTATTTATTCATTTAAATCCCTATGAGGAACTAAAAATTACAAACTATGCCTCGTTCTGTAAATGCTGTAGCCTCCAGACGTAGAAGGAAAAAAATTCTTAAAGCCGCTAAAGGATATTTTGGCGCAAGGAGTAAAGTCTATACTGTTGCAAAAAATGCTGTTGAAAAAGGATGGCAATATGCTTACAGAGATCGTAAAAATAAGAAAAGAGCTTTCCGAAGATTATGGATCACACGTATCAATGCTGCGGCAAGACTGGAAGGAATGTCTTATTCTAAGTTTATGCATGGTCTTTCTAAAACTGATTCAGGGTTAAACAGAAAAGCTTTAGCTGATATCGCCATGAATCACCCTGTTCAATTCAAGGCAATTGTAGACTCTGTGAAATAAACTTTAAGCACAAAGAATAAAAAAAAGCCCTAACAATAATTGTTAGGGCTTTTTTTTATAGATCTACTCTTAATAAAGCAATTTTTTCCCTACCCTTTTTTTCAACTTTCTTAACTATTATTGCCTCATGGCTACTACAGGATCTAATCTTGAGGCTTGATAAGCAGGAATTAACCCAGCGATTATTCCAACGACGATCGAAACCACTACGCCAATAATCATAAATAGCGGCGTCGCTTGTATAGCAAAAGGTAATACAGAAGAAACCACCTTTAAGATTACAAATACTAATGTCAATCCCATGGCACCACCAATCAAACAAAGGATTATGGCCTCTATTAAAAATTCCAGAAGGATAATTCCTTTCTTAGCTCCAAGTGCCTTTTTCACCCCGATAATACTCGTGCGTTCTTTTACAGAAACAAACATGATATTAGCCACTGAGATCATCCCAACTATGAGGGCAAAAAATCCAATAAAGAATCCTGCGACATAAAGAACGCCAAAGACACTATCTATAACCTCATTCAACATACTTAATTCATTCATCGCAAAGTTATTTTCTTCCCTTGGCTTTAATCTTCGAATCTGACGCAAGGTACCTGTCAATTCGTCTTTAAAGTCTTCAAAATCATTCCCTTCCCTAACCTTCGCATATAACAATTTAGCTGCTGCAAACCGATTGTTTTCCTTAAGGTTGATATATTTTTTAGCTGTATGATAGCCAATCCAAGTCGCCTCATCATAATTAAACATATTAAAAGGATTGTCCCCCTCTTCTTCCAAAATGCCTATTACTTGAAACTTTTGACCAAACATCTTGATGTTCTTCCCCATCGGATCTAATTTCTGAAACAACTCACTCGCGATTTTATGGCCAAGTATAACTTTGTTAGTACCGTTGTAGTATTCTTGAGGGGTAAAATACCTCCCTTTATCAATATTGATATTTTGGACTTCAGGATATTCATAACTTGTGGCCAAGCAAAAACCACCTTCTATCGAACTCGATTTATATTTTATGGTCTTACTATCCACAAATGCCGATAGCGCAAATTGAGCTTTATTTCCCAAGCGTCGCTTGACAGCTTCGTAATCATCATGTGTAGGTACTGGCCGTTTAAGATATTTCCAAAAATTATCACCTGGATCATTTCCCCATGGCATCACATCTACGATCAATACGTCACTTCCCATTTCACCTAATCCACCTTTAATTGATTGCTCTAGGGAGTTTACGGCAGATAAAACTGCGATGATGCAAAATATACCGATAGCAATACCAAGCAAGGACAAAAAGGTTCTCATTTTATTTCCAACTAAGGAACTAAATGCCTGTCTAATGCTTTCTAATATTACTTTAAAATATATTTTCAATTGGCTAGATCAATTATTACTATAAAGGTAAGCTTTGAATTAAGCATAATGGATTTTGATAGACAAATGGAAAGATTTAATCCACGAAAATTCAATTCAAACCTTATTGGTATCTAATGGTTTACTAAGTAATTGTTTTAATCCTAATTTAACTATTTTTGCAGCCACTTTTTAACGCAAACAATTCGTAACAAAGAGAATATGAGAACCAAATTATCTCAATTTGATTATAAATTAAATGAAAAATTAATTGCCGGTTATCCTTCTAAGGAAAGGGATGAATCCAAACTTATGGTGGTCCATCGTGACACCGGTAAGATAGAACACAGAATCTTCAAGGACATACTTGAATATTTTGATGAAGACGATACTTTTATTTTCAATAATACAAAAGTCTTTCCAGCCAGATTAAACGGTAAAAAAGAAAAGACAGGAGCCAATATTGAGGTATTCTTATTAAGAGAACTTAATTCGGATGCGAAACTTTGGGATGTATTGGTCGATCCTGCGAGAAAAATAAGAGTCGGAAATAAATTACATTTCTTCGACGAAGAAGGCAATGAGCTTTTGGTCGCGGAAGTTGTTGATAATACCACAAGTAGAGGTAGGACCATTAGATTCTTTTTTAATGGCACTGATGAAGAGTTTAGAGCGGCTTTGGATATTTTAGGTAACACTCCTATCCCGCCATATATTCGTCAAATAAGACCTTCAAAAAAAGAATTTGATCCAATCGATGATGAGAGGTATCAAACCATTTACGCAAAAGAAATGGGTGCTGTAGCTGCACCTACAGCGGGATTACACTTTAGCAGAGAGTTGATGAAGCGAATGGAGATAAAAGGGATAAATCTTACGGAATTGACCTTACATATCGGATTAGGTACTTTTAGGAGTATTGATGTTGAAGATTTATCGAAGCATAAAATGGATGCGGAATATTTTAGAATCACAGAAGAGACTGCTGAAATGGTTAATCAAACAAAGAAGGCCAATCGAAAAGTTTGCGCCGTCGGCACCACTTCAATGCGATCCATAGAATCTGCTGTTTCTGCTACAGGAATGTTAAAAGCTGCTGAAGGATGGACAAATTTATTTGTTTTTCCTCCCTTCGAATTTAGCATTGCCAATTGTATGATCACCAACTTTCATTTACCGAAGTCTAGTTTAATGATTATGGTTTCTGCATTCGCAGGAACAGAATTAATGAAAGAGGCTTATGAAATCGCTGCAAAAAAGAAATATAAATTTTTTAGCTACGGCGACGCCATGTTAATTTTGTAATTGAAGGAATTGATAAATATTAGTAATTATAATAATATTTTATTGGGGCTTGTTTGATTGCCAAAAAATTTTACTTTTGCAAAAAAATTGAGGCATTTTTACCTAAATCAATTTAATTATGTACTGGACTTTAGAACTTGCGCACCATTTAGAAGACGGTCCTTGGCCGGCTACCAGAGATGAACTGATTGATTTCGCTATTAGATCAGGTGCCCCACTGGAAGTATTAGAGAACCTTCAACAAATAGAAGACGAAGGTGAGATATATGATAATATGGTAGACATATGGCCAGACTACCCTCGTAAGGATGATTTCTTATTTAATGAGGATGAATACTAAAGTTTAAACCTAAAGAAAAAACAAATGAAAGCTTTGCAATTATTTTGCAAAGCTTTTTTTATTTTGCCCCGCAATGCTGAGCTTCTTCAAAAAAAGAAAAATTACTATCGCTATAGATGGACATTCATCTTGCGGCAAATCTACATTAGCTAGAGATTTGGCCCGTAAGCTCAAATATGTTTACATAGATTCTGGTGCTATGTATAGAGCTGTCACGCTATATTTTATTTGGCACAAGATAGACATCCATAACCCAGATGAAATCAAAAAGGCACTTGAATCCATCTCAATTGATTTTAGATACAAACGGAGAAAGAATTTGTGCTATTTAAATGGTGAACTCGTCGAAGATGACATCAGAAATGCAGAAGTTTCAGATTTAGTAAGTGATGTTGCCGCAATATCACAAGTGCGAAAAAAACTAGTTGCATTGCAACAGCAATATGGCAGTGCCAAGGGGATCGTAATGGATGGACGAGACATTGGAACGGTTGTTTTTCCAAATGCTGAATTAAAGATTTTTGTTACGGCTGACTTAGAGATCAGAACACATAGAAGATTCCAAGAATTAAAAATTAGAGGCATGGAAATGTCTTTTGATGAAGTCAAACAAAACTTGATTAAAAGGGATCACATTGACTCTACAAGAGAGGACAGTCCACTATGTCAGGCAGAAGATGCCATTGTCTTGGATAACTCTCACCTATCGACCAAAGAACAGCTCAACGCTGTTTTAAAGCTTACAAAGCTCCATATATAAATAAAAGGTATTTGGGAAATCCCAAATACCTTTTATTTATTTAAACCTTAGTAATAAAATGACTAGAATCCCTCGAGGACAGTCAAATTACCTGCTTCTATTAATTCAGTTGTTCCATTGTTATCTGTGTATTCCATCATAAATACGTAGACTCCAGGTATCACATGTCGCTCTTTAAATTGCCCATTCCAAACTTCTACTTCATTGTTCGCATCTAAAACTAAATCATCCACAGTAAATATCAATTCTCCCCATCTGTCAAATATTGAAATATTTTGAATACTTGAAATTGCATTAGAACCAATTATGAAATAATCATTAATTCCATCTTCGTTTGGAGAAATAATGTTTGGCCAGAAAATACTGGTTACCTGTCTAATCGTGACTGAAACACAATCTTCTACAGAACATTCTCCACCATAGTAAACTTGAGCACATAATTCAGCATTGTTTAAAGCGATCGAATCAAGCACTACATTTGCGCAGCTTATATCTGAACCACAAAGCAACTCACCATCCAAAGTCCAAATTATAGAATCCGCACTAGTTAAATCAACTGGAGTATCCAAACTAAATCCTAAGGAATCCGGGAACACCCCTTGTGTTATACCATCTATTTCAAAATTAGGCTCAAGGGCTTCAACGATCGTGAATACATCTTCTACTACACAACCATTGCCATCAGTGATTGTGATCATGTGATTCCCAGGTGTTACAAACTCCGGTGTATTTTCAGACACAGATGTGCCATCTACCAAAATCGTATAATTTCCGTCACCACCAATCGCATCAATTTCTATCGTACCTAAGTTATTGAGATAACACTCAGGATTAGTTGGCACAAAACTCATGCTTGGGTTTTCGAAAACCTCGATATCTATCGTAGATGATTCGATACATGTTCCTTCAGTGAATGTGTATGTCAGCGTATAAACTCCTGGACCATTGGTAGAATCAAAGGTGCCATTATTCGCATCGATTGTACCGTTATTGATTGTCCAAGCGCCTGCCCCTGTGCCATTACCTCCCTGAACATCAGCAGTTAATTGAATCGGGCCCTGACTTATTAAATCCTCTTGACAAATTACGTCATCAGAAGCACTTAATCCTATCGTCAACGGAGGACAAGCTGTTGCTGTACAAGTTTGTTCAAAAATTACATTACCACAAGCACAAGACGAAATCAACTCTACTTCTATTGTTACTTCTTGACCTTCAGTCAAATTCTCAACCAGATAAGTATTTCCATTTTGTGTTCCAGGAGTTGTACTAGAAATAACATTATAACTAGCTGCACAAGGAACCATGTCCCACGAAAATTCGATGCTGGTAATATCTTCCATACAATTTATCATTGGAGGGATGATCTCAGGTTCGACAGTAATTGTTATCTGGGCAGGATAAAAGCACTGGGCATTTCCAGTCTGATCAAAAACATCTTGAACTTCAACCATTATAACATTGTCTCCAGATGTATTTACACCTGGTGCTGTCGGATCGAATACTCCAGTAACTGGATCCACTCCAGGACCAGACCATACTTCTACTTCATCTCCATCAAAAGTGATCCCACTCAAATCAACACTCAAATCTATTGTACCGTCAGTAACACAAATCGTTTGATCTCCTGGCGTTATAGTAGCTACCCCAGAATCACATGCATTAGCAGTACATGTCCAACAAGCTTCAGGTGAATTTGGACAAGCCGCATTTGGCGATACGGCGACGACACAAATTTCAACTTCTGTATTTATACTCAAACCGGACTCTGTCCACATCGTGTTCATCGTGGACTGGAATGGACCGTTATCGATTGAAAATAAATATTCTATAGCACCAGGTACTGCTGGCCATGAAAATTCTACAAAATCCACAGAATTATCCGAACAGAATGGAGCCGGAGTCCCAACTTGTTCAAATACTTGTATGGTGATATCATTATCCCAAGAACAATCTCCAATTGTTGCTGTGTAGGTCATACTGTGAGAGCCTAGACCTGCTGTTTGCGGATCAAAAGTTCCATCAGCAACAACATTTCCATCTAAAGTCCAAACTATATCTTCCGTTCCATCCAATACTGAAGGATCACTAAATACAACATTAACTGGGAATGCACTTTCTGTCTCACAAACCAATACTATTTCGTTTGCTGGTGTGTTTAAAGCGGTAAGCGTCACAGCCGAAGATGGACAGTTTTGAGCTTCACAAGTATGCTCGATTGTAGCATCCATACAAAAATCATCAGCGCTCATGACAGTTAAAGAAATTGTAATCATGTCTCCCTCTGCCACATTCGTGAACGTTAAACTACCATTTTGCAAATCTGATTCATCCACTATTTCTGTGCCAGGAGAAGCTAGAACTACATATGCGTATCCATTCCCATTAGGATCTACTGGCCAGTTAAACGTGATACTGGAAGTCGTAGAAGAACAACTAATACTTGGTTGTTCTAACTGATCGAAAACCGTTACAGTTTGGGTATTCATCACTTCACAAGGACCATCTGTTGCGGTAATTGTTATATCATACATTCCAGGATCGGGGAAATTCACTGTGTGCGGACCTGCCCCATTTGGTATTACAATACTTGGATCAGAAACTGTCCAAACCACTGGAACACCTCCAGCATACTCTGCTTGAAGATCTTCTCCCTCACAAAGAGATAAAGTACTTAATGTAAAATCTGTACTTGGGTCTTCATAGACATTGATATTTACTTGTGCACTAAACATACACCCAGTGCCATCTTCAGCAAATGTGTAGTTGATCACATGTGGAAGACCTGGCCCAGCCATTGAAGGGTCAAACATACCAGTATCAGCATCAACACCTGGACCTGCAAAAGTGCCCGTTCCCGAAAGGGTTGAAATATTTGTAGGAACAATGGCAAATGGTGTTGCATCATTCAGACAAAGATCTGGTACCATTTCTAAACCAACACCTGGATTATCACAGTTTTGTGCAAAACACATTGTGGTAACTGGCATGGTTGTACATCCAGGAATCGGTAGATAATCATAAGTCACAGATATATCGACTTGATCTCCGGCCATCAATCCAGTTACGGTAAATACGTTACCATTGGTGGTGCCGGTACCTGGTCCTCCAGTTATGGTAAACATATAATTTCCTAAATCACCTCCAGTTGGATCATTAACAGTAAAAACTATTTCGGTTGCATTTTCATTACATAAAATGGTTGGCACTGGTGGCTCAATTACCTCAACATCAATCATCGCCACATTAGAAGTACAATTCCCTTCCTCTGTTGTCAAAGTAATATTTTTTATACCTGGTGTAGACCAAGAAACCATATGTACGCCTGGTCCTGCTGATCCAGTGCCATTTTGAACGACACCTGAATCAAAATCCCAATTATATGTGTAACCAGGTTCAGCAACACCATCAAACATAATCCCGAGCTCATCACCCAAACAAATTGGTCCTGCTGGCATTATACCTGCTAAAGGCTCCTCATATACACTGACATCTATTTCAGATTCATTGGCACCACAAAGACCACCAACTACTACATCTATTGTACCACCTCCAGTGGCACCCCAATCAACAGTAACACTTATAGTTCCTTGACCGCCCGTAATTGTGGCACCTGCTGGTACACCCCATGTAATTATTTGACCATTGTAAGAAGGGTCTATGTCATAAGTCCCTATCGTATTAGGTGCACAAAGTTCTAAATCGCCAGTAATCGTAGGTTCCGGCAATGGAGTAACTGCTACATCAATGGGTCCAATCACAAATTCACAAGAAGCAAATTGTTCTCCACCGTGATCATCAGGATATAAATAAGGTAATTCTGCATGAATAACTAACTGATACATACCTGGATCAATCACCCAAATATCTTCTAGGAAAGATGCAGGTTGATCAAAAACTTCAAAACCCGGCAAACCAGCGCTTATGTCAAACCAACTAAAGGTAACGTTTTGGTAATCTGATAAATCCGGTCCTAAGTTGTCGTAGTTTAACAAAAATCCCATTTGAGGATCACACGGAGCTTGTGTTAGTTCTCCTTCGATCTCGAGATGATCGATGGTTACAAACACGATTACGTCACATCCTTCTCCATTATAATCTATTGTGGAATTGGATGCATTATTAAATTCAACCATTTCACCAACAGTTGGAATATTTACATTGATTGGTGTTGTTATCGTTGCATCGATTAGATTGCCGATGGTTTGATCTATTGGATACAAGCCATTAGAATATGTTGGATCATTTGAACAGACCACATCATGCCATTGTGCGACAGGTTGTTCTAAATCCGTTATATCTACACTTTGATCTATTTCACATCCGGTAATCGGAAAATCCATTAAATCATTATCATAAGTATCTTGAGCTAAATTCATTTCCACATTTTGTGGAACACCACCTGCCCATCCCATAAGAGGATTTCCAGCAGCATCAACCGCCGGAATCATATAATTTCCATCTACCATATCATCCTGACATACATCAATAGGCGCATATACTTCTACTGGAGTGGCGATCACTTCGACTTCAACACAAACAGGACCTTCATCACCACATTGATTGGTCACATTTTCCATACAAATGGTATAGACTCCAGGTGCGACGTCAAAATTGAGAACCTGGACATTATCGTCAGTCATCGTCAACAAGGTTGGAATGGGAGGTGTACTTGACCATGTATAAGCATCAATACCCGTAAATGTATTATAGAAATCACTTGTGGGTTCGGTCAACATAAGTGTTGCTCCAATCGCTCCTTCACAAATCTCATACATCGAAACTGGATTAGAAACACTTGTACCTACATCATCACATAAATCACAAGATACATCGTCTGGAGTTGGAATATTAAATGAAACTCCAGTCCCTTGCGTTACTTCAACTGTATAACTACATTCAGATCCTGAACAACCGTCTAAGAAAAACCAGTATTGGTTACCAGGGGTAAACAGGCCATTATTGATTGTTACGGTAAATGGATTTATTGCGCTACCGCTACAATCCGGACTACAAATAATTGAGTTACTAAAGTCACAGCCATCATAAATTCCATATTGCAATCCAGGATTTGCACCTCCAATTGAAGTACATCCAAATGGAGAAATAATAAGTTCTATCACAGGGACATCAGGCGCAATAAATGAAAACCAAGTGATGTTGTTTGGAATTCCACCACCAGGACAAAGCGGGTTTGGACCTGTTGCATTAGTGTTCGCCGGAGGCAAATCACCACATATATTATTTAGAAAATCCAAAGCACAAAATGGAGGTGCATCTGGACAAAGGTCAGCATTTCCAGTTGGGTTCGAGTTGGCGGGATCACACTCAAAGTAAAAACCAAAATCTATTGTGAAGTCGGATGTGCCATTATCACTTGGCTCCTCACCACAGGTCAAGTTTATACAATCTGAAATCGAAGGTCCTCCCATTCCACCACTTCCATTATTATCATCATCTATTTGATCATCACCACCAGCTCCACAACTTACACTACTTGGATTAT
>JAHDHU010000030.1:17470-19416 GCA_020631135.1 Saprospiraceae bacterium
CCCACTGAAGTTACTCGCAATGACTTCAATAATATATTCTCCCGGTTCGTAACAGACTCCATTATTATTTGGACCATTTACACCAAAAGAAAACTCACCATTCATAGCAGTGGTTATTGTCCACATTCCTGGTGTACCACCTACCCCACATGACGTCATCGTTACATCAACCATATTGATGGCATTAGTCGCTGGATCTTCATCATAATTACAATCTTCGTTATCATCAGACCAAACGCTTCCTCCCACAGTCATACATTGCCAAACACCCGCATCGACATTCATATTCAAACCATCGGTACAAACATTACTTACTGTTGCATCCGATTCGAGGGTAAATTGTTGTGTTGTTCCATCCTGAGGATTTGCATCACTCACTAAATCACCATTGGTAACAGGATCATTATTAAAGGTTGTACACTGGGTATCGGTGGTATAATTCCATCCGTTAGGAGGAGCAAATTGGAATAAAATCTGATAGTCCCCCGGAGGTAAATTTTCAAAACAGTAATCTCCACTGGCATCTGTCATTGTTGCCATAATGGCATCACCACATACGTCGTTCGCCAAATTTCCAGTATTTACATCAATGATCTGAACTTGCCACATCGGTGCACCCGCTGGTAAAAGATCATCTAACGTACAATTGTTGTCATTATCTTTCATGACAGTACCTCCTATCGCTTGGGGCCTCACATAACCGGCATCAACATCTGTCTCCATATCGCATGATCCAAGGAAGAATTCGCCCGTTTGACCATCAATTCCTGTACAATTTGGATAACAGGCATCATTATCATCTGTATCTGTTGTCGGGTTATCCGCAGTTCCACCAGTAGTAGATGTCAAAAAGAACATCCCTGCTGCTGGAGCTCCAGGACAAGTTCCAGTTTCAAATAAAACCCTATATAATCCTGGTAATAAATCCATGAAACAATATGCTCCAGCCCCATCAGAGATCGCTGGATTTATAGTTAAGCCGTTGACATCCATTGCGGGTCCCCATGCAAACGTTACAGGATCTTGCATTTCTAAAGTAATCGTTATACCCGCAATAGTAGTTCCATCATCCTGAAGCGTGTTGCCATTGGTATCTTCCCAGATTTCTCCACAAAATTCTGCAGCGCCAAAAACACCAAAATCTACAAAATCGATCGAAGCATTTGGTCCGGTGAGGGTAAAAGTTGGGGTCGAACCTGGTCCATTTGACTCGTCCACATCATTGTCGTTGTTGAATTGATCTACAGCTCCGCCATCGGATTCTGAAGGATACATCGTGCCACAGGTCGGAGAAGCACAAAGTGCATCAAATACAAGGTAGTAATCTCCATTTGGAACATTGCCTGTAAAATCGTAGGTGCCAGTAAAGGTTCCTGTCAATGGGGTTACACCATCACAGGCCAAAGCAACCATACCTGCATTGGGTCCAGTTGCTACAAAAACAGTTACATTGACGCAAGTCGTGGCATTAGGCTCAGATCCATCAAATATCCCATCGTTATTGATATCTTCAAAAATATCACCCATAATCGTATTGTTATCGGTGAGTATATTAGATCCGTAAATGGATACGCTAAAACTGGCCAATGCCAGGATAAATAGTAAAGCTTTCTTCATTTTTTGTTGTCTTTATAGGCGGGAGCCCTAAGAACGAATACTTAGACTATTGGAAGATAGGCAAAATGCGCACCAAACTCCATCAAAAATATTCGTTTTTTTTATTCGGCAAATGTCAGGTACATTACCTAAACAAGCTTATTGTCCCTGCTTCTTCTCTTTGTTCTCCATTGATCATTGTATAGCCAAGATGATAGGAGAAAGTAGCAGGTTGTAAAAGCTCATTTCGGTAAACTCCATCCCAAGAATGAGCCGGATCTTGTGGTTGAAATTCAAAATCTTCATGTACGATATTCCCCCATCGATCTAAAATCAATAAAAAATCAATT
>JAHDHU010000030.1:19426-29048 GCA_020631135.1 Saprospiraceae bacterium
AACCACTCCTTCTCCTCCGAAAATCATGAACAAATCATTTTTATCGTCATTATTCGGTGAAAAAGCATTTGGTATATAAAGTGGTGAGCGATCTTCAACCCGAATCAATTTAATATCTTTTGCTTCGCAACCATTTTGATCCACTACCGTAACTTCTACTTCGATCGTCTCGAAAGGAAACATTTCCCATTCTAAGCAATTATCACAAATCACGTCAGGTTCAGGAAGCCAATTAACTGACATAATTTCTGAAGGATCAACGTTTAATAAGGCTTCATTATCTATGGACTGTCCTAATCGAATTAAAGTATCCGGTCCTAAATCAACCAATAATTCTCTTCCATTGGGCATTTGAATGATTGTATCCAATGTACAGCCGGAACTATCTTGGACGGAAAGATTATAATTTCCTGGCGCCAGAAAATAGAAGTCTTCTATTGAAGAATAAAAATTATCCTCAATTGCAAAGGTGTAAGGTTGTTTACCTCCAATCACATCTGCGACATGGGCACTTCCGTTAGTGTAACCAAAACAAGAAGGTGGTTCAATATCAAATTGAATTTCTTCTAAAGTATTTTCCGCTTGATCAATAACTAAAGTATCTCTTCCCACACAACCATTTCTTGTATCTTCTACACTAAAAACATAAGTACCTGCTTGACCAATAGTTGGCATATAGCCATTGATTCCATCGATGATAATTCCATCTTGTGTGGACCACAATGGAATATAAAAATTTCCAGATTGAGAATCCGTGCCATCCAAAGATATTTCAGTAACTGTACATTTTAAAACCTCTGCTGTTTCTGCATTTACAAATGGTACAATTGTATTTTCTTGCACATTTACAATTGCAGAATCTTTGCAAGCATTGGTTCCAGTCACGATCAGCAGATAATCTCCTGAAATCCCTGTCAATAAGGTTTCACCTAAAAAGCTATCACCATTAGGATCTATCCACTCAACTTGCATATCGTCATCTACAAAATTTGCGATGAGTTCAATTTCTGGTTCATAGCAGGTGATCACATCTGTGGTATAATCAAAGACAGGAGGTATGGGTATGTCATCTACCATAATGGTATCTCTACTAATACATCCATTGTCTCCTGTTGCAACCACAAAATATTCTCCAATTAAAGTCGTAGGAGGACTTTGTTCCTCACTATAAAAATTATTAGGACCAAACCACTTAAAGGTTGTTCCAATTTCGTTACTACTCACAGACAAATTAACTGGATCTGCATTACATGGCAATGAAACATCAAAAGCTTCAATTTCTGGAGGAGCAAAATCTTCAATTACTTCATAAGATCTGGCAGTAGAGCAACCGTTGTCTCCAACTACAGTGATCTCATAAATACCAGGCTCATCCACTACAGGGTTAACGTCAGTGGATGAAAAAGAATTTGGTCCACTCCAAATAAAATCAAAAGAAGGATTATTCACTGTATATGTCAGCTCTACCTTGTTTTGAAGACAATTAATATTGGAACCGAAGACTTGGACCATTGGACTTATTGTATCAATCAATACTGAAATTTCTTGAACTGTTGAACATCCAAATGAATCAACCAATTCTACATTATAAAGTCCATCTTGATTAACTATCGGAAACTGTTGGTCAAAAGTAAAACCGTTTGGACCACTCCAATTCCAAAACTCAATATTGTCATCAGTCTCCACACCTATCACTGCATTCATAGAAGAGCAATCTATCAAACCATCAATTATATTTGTTATCACCGGATTTACAACCTCTGATATGACCTCAATCGAATCTAGAATCGAACATCCATCGGCACTAGTCACTTCGACAACATAATATCCACTTTCAGTTACCTGAAATATTTCTTGAACACTTGTAAAATTATTCGGACCCGACCAAGAGTACATATAATCGGCATCCTCAGGTGTCAATGTGATGGTACCAGTTTCGTTGGTTTCACAAGTTATATTCGTTGCCTCAATTTGAAACTGTGGTAACTCTTCATCTTCGATTACAGTAAAGCTAATTTCATTGGTACATGAATTTGAAGCTGTGATTATGACTGTGTAATCACCACCCATAGAAATGGATTCTGATGAAACATTCCCAATGCTCTGAGGACCAATCCATTCGTAATCAATAATATCTCCATTAGAAATAATTTCGATAGTGGTTTGTGGGTTAGTACAATTAATAAATAAACCACCATTGATTTGAATGGATGGAACATTTTGATCTTCTGTCACATTTATTTGAGCAGAACTTTCACATCCATTTGCTCCAGTTACTGTGACGCTATAAATCCCCTGATCAGTGATAAGCGGATTTTGAATATTAGATGTAAAATTACTTGGCCCATTCCATTGAATCGATTCTAAATCATTATCCGTTTCGATTTCGAGATTAATTTCATCTTGATTACAACCAAAAAAAGTATCCTGAGCAATCAAAAGAGGTTCTTCAAAATCTCCAAGCACTTCAATAGAATCTAAATATTGGCAACCATTAATTAATGTTATGTTACAATAATAAACGCCTTCATCGGAAACCTCAATATCATCATTGTTAGAAATAATTCCATTTTGAGATGACCATTCTACAAGGTTAATATTAGCATCTGAAGTAAAACTTAGATTGGCGGGTTGTCCAGTACAATTTAAATTTTCTCCTTGTAATTCAAACTCAATATCATCTCTGTCATCATCAACAAATACTTGGAAAAATGATTGACAATCTGTAGTGATATCAGTAACGGTAACCTGATAAAATCCTGGATTGTTTACTGTATTATTAGGATTAGTAGAACTAAAACTCATCGGTCCAGTCCACTCGAATGTATAATTTGTTGTATTTCCGATCGTCTGAATGTCAGAGTCGAGATTTAAACAATCAATCGGATTAGCATCAAAACTTAGGTCTGGATTATCAGGTCCAAGAACAACCACTAAAGTATCTGATGATTGGCAGCCATTAGGATTTGTAACATTTAAAATGTATGTCCCATTTAGATAAACAAAAGGGTTCATTTCTTGACTCTCATAAGCTACAGGCCCACTCCATTCAAATGTACTATTTGGCGTTACATTTTGAAAAACATTAATCAATTGTATACTGTCAACACAATCTAAAACTTCATCTTGTAAGGTAAATTGTGGAAAATCCAAATCGGGAATCACAGTTACAAAAGTGTCCAATTCACAACCATTACTTCCAATAAGTGTAAAAGGAAACGTACCTGCTGTTTGAGAAATCACATCAAAACCATTGAAATTGCCATTTTGCCAACTTATGTTGACATCATTTGACGTTTCTATGTTAATATTTGATTCTCCTGCCACGCAGGATAAAGTATCGGCTTCGATAATTACTGACGGAAGATCCAATAAGCCTGGTACTTCCATTAAATGTAACTCTGTGCATCCATTGGTTCCTTGCACCTCAAGGAGGTACTGTCCGGCTTCACCGACCATTGGGTTGAGCATTGCACTTTGGAATCCCGATTGGTTTGTCCAATTATAGTTATAGTTGCTCGGGTTATCAATACTTGTATTTATCATGACAGAGTCAATAAGACAAGTCAATGTATCCGTTGTGAATGAAGGAATATCTAATAAATAATCGGAGTTTACATTAATTGTTCCACTCTTTTCACAACCAAATTCATTCGTGACAGTGACAGCGTACAAACCCGGTATGTTTGTGGTAAATGCATCTGTGTCATTTGTAAATCCCAGAGGTCCTTCCCATTGGTATGTTATAATATTGTGGGTGCTCATCGCTGAAACATCTACCGAAGTATTGTTACAATCTATCGTTCCGCCATCGAGGACCAGATCAGGTTTATCTTTGTTGTGTGCTATGTCAATGGATATTGAATCTAAACAAAATCCATTTTGTAGAATAAGCCAAAAAGTTCCTCCAACATTTACTACAACCTTTTCATTTGTGGCACTCCCTGAAATATTTCCATCCTCTGTTTTCCAAAGAAAAGTAGTTCCACTGTCAAATGTCGAATTAACGGCATCCATCACGATAAACTTGTTAATACAATTGAGTTCGTCAGAAGGACTTAAAATTTCTGCCGTCAATTCAATAACTTCTAAATCAACAACCACTGTTGAATCGCACTCCCCATTGAATATATCCACAGTATAAACACCTTCGGAGTCGAAACTTTGATTTCCTATATCAAAACTATCTCCAGAGCAGATGACTTCATTTATGAAGCTTGTATCAGGAACATTATATACTTCAACCCATCTACAACCAATTGTAAAATCCGCACACAGCAATCCAGTATTAACCATGTTGACAATAGAATCTATTCCAAAATCTCCATCCGGCATTGGAAGATCATCTAGTTCATCACTTATATAAGATAACCCACAAACTTGATAAACACCCGGAGTATAATTAGACAATTCTACATTCTCATTATATTCTAATAGAACTCCATTGTCATTATTTGATATCAAATGAGTGTATGAATATTCTGAACCAGGAGCCCCATTCGGGAATGTTGGCATTAACTCGAAATCTAAGGAAGGGTCACCTTCACAATATGCTATTGTATCTTGTACAATTTCTCCTCCATTGGGTGCACATTCGAAGCAATTGAGTCCATTGGGATCACAAAATAATAAACCAAAATCATAGAGTACGCCTTCTCCAATCGCACTTTCATCTGTAATTCGCAGAGTCCATGTACCGTTTGCTGGACCTCCATTAAAATCTTCCAAACAAAAGCCAAAAGATGGGTAATAACAACCTTCGTATTGTGAAAGAATTGCCCAAAGTTGATCATTATTCCATTCTTCGTCAAAGCCAGGATCAGGACTGGCTGAGAAAGCGCAAGGAACAAAAGCAATATCCCAATTAATGCCAGGTGTTTCTGGCGAATTGGTGGTCGGCGGGCCCATTAACACAATTATATCGCCATTTGGTGCAATGAGTTCGACTAACAAATCTGCCACATAACCATGCTCAAACTCAATGGACACCCCACAAAGCGCTTGTCCATTTTGACCCAAAGTATCATTAGTTAAACCTTCGATTACAAGTGAAACTGTGGTGACATCATCATCAACAATATCCAATTGATTGCTAATGCCGCAACCGTCAGCACTACAATTTTGACCATTTAGATCGATAGACCAAATAGTACAAAACAAAACCAATAAACAAATTGAGAATATGTCTTTCATTAGGGTACCCGAATTTCCTTAGTAAAAAGACACCCACGTGACTTTTTACCCTTCATATTAAAAACAAAGTTAATACAAAAGGAAGACTCCATGAGTCTTCCTTTTGTTGCTTAACATTATAATTTTTACTCTAATGAATTACTGTAATAGTACCTGTGAATTGTTCTCGGTCTCCATTAATATATTCGACCTCTACTAAATAAACGTATACCCCTTCTACTACCCTTTGGTCTTTAAATGTACCGGCCCAACTTACATTAGGATCATTCGGAGCTACTGGATCTTCAAATCCATAAATTTTTTCTCCCCATCGATCAAAAATGAAAAACTCAGTAACAAGAGCTACGTCAGGTGATTGGGCAAAAAAGGCTCCATTACCAGCTTCACTTGAAGTGGATATTATATTTGGAAAATAAACATTTAAGGTTTGTTGTGTTCGAATTTCGATACAATCTGAAGTTTTACAACCGTTGATGTCTTCAACTTCAATACAATATAAAACCGTTTCAGTGCCCGGATTGACAAGGATCGAATCAACGTAAGGTCCATTATAAATCTCCGCACCATCTGCAGTCCAAACAATGTTTGCAACGTCGTCAGGGTTATAATTTAAATCTATATCAGAGATTACGTAATCTTGATTGGCTTGAATGGTCACATTGGCACCTAAGCCAACAATAGGATCTGCTGGTTCTGTTATACTTACAAGGGAAGAGAATAAACAATTATTTGCATCTCTCAAAATTACTTCATAGTCACCAGCAGGTAAATTGTTGAAGCTTTGTGTCAAACTCCAAGTTTGACCACCATCAATAGAAAACTCAAAAGGAGCAAGACCTCCCGAAATGTTTTCAATTTGAATACTACCTGGAGTTTCTCCAACACATGCTGGACTATTCCCAATGGCGTTCATAGTTGGAAGATTTTCATCAGATGTAACTTCTGCGGTATCCGAATCAAGACAACCATTTTCGTCCATAACATCCAATTGATATATGCCTGGCTCTGTAACAGTGATCACGGGGTTTGACGGATCAGCGATAAAAACATTATTAAGTACTTCGCTCCAATTATATGTAATATTTAAGCCACTTGAAGATGTTCCATCAAGTTGGATTCCAGTGGCAATATTATCACAATTTAGCTCACCTCCATTTCCAGCTTCAGACAATGGATTTGGATCGATTATAATCGTGACTAACGATGAAGTATCAGGACAAGGTGCGACATTATACCATCCATAAGAGAAGAGGTAAGTGCCCGGACTTTGTCCAGAAGGATCAAAGGTATTTGCGTTCGCATCGAAAGGATTTGTTCCTAGTTCGAAGACATTAGCTGGATCTGATTGCCAAACACCTCCAGCTTCTGCATTTTGCAATAACTGAGGTAATTGCACGACACCGATTTCATCTTCACAAATTCTCAAAGGTGGATTTGGTGTTCCAGGCATATTTGGATCTTGAACTACCAATTGTAAATCAAATTGTTCTTCACAACCAGCAGGCGGAGCAGGATCTAATACATATAAGAAATCATTGGTTCCTGCTATCAAAGTACTCAGGTCAACTGGATTAGAAATTGCATTTCCACCTGTATCGGCCCAAAACCCGGTAGCCAAAGCATTTGTTATGCTCTGATCTAAATCGATAAACCCATCGGAGCTACAAGCTGGAAAAGGATTTGACAATCCTGGATTTGGACAAGCACAATCTACCACGTTTATATTTACTGTATAAGCAACTGGCATACAAGGCATTATAGAGCTTAAATTATAAGTAAATTGATAAGACCCAATATCCAAAACACTAAAATCGACTGTACCATTATTTATAGACAAACCAGTCCCATCATCGTCATTCCAAGAGCCATTCATATCTCCCGACAAGATCAAACTGTTTAAATCTAGGGTATTTGGAAAAGGATTTCCAGCATCATTTGTATTACACAAGGTATGAGGCCCTGGATCAACTTGTGCAGATGCCGGATTTTCAATTTGTAAAATTACTGGATAAGGATTACAGTTTGAACCAACTGGAGCTGGATCAACTTCAAAGAAAAATGTATAGTTTCCAGCAAGTAGACTTCCAATATTCACCACACTATTGGGAAGAGGATCCCCTGCATCGTTTGTCCAGAAACCTGGAACACTCGAATCTCCCACGGTTGTCGCCAAATCAAAAGTAGTTTGATCTGAACAAGCAACAGCATTTTGTAGCATTGGATTCGGACAATTACAGTCATCTACTGTCACTGTCAATATATCCACAACCTGAGGGCATGGATCTGGTGCATTATTACTAGTAAATTCATATACATGAATCGTATTTGCAGCTTCATCTAGGTAATCTTGAACTCCACTTACAACCACTCCGTTTTCAGTCCACGTACCCATTGGATTAGCAGGAGTATAATCATCTAAATTTAAAGTAGTAGTCATACCTGCATTACAAACGCTAACCATGTCTGGATTAATCTCAAAAATTAGTTCTTGTGACACTGTGACAGTCAAGGTATCATTCGGATCACAGCTGCCCCCGGCAGGCGCATTCAAAATGAATATCAAATCAAAAACTCCAGCTCCAGAAGTTGAAGGATCAAAGGTTTCTCCAACTATTGGTGTGGTACCATCAGATAAATACCAAGAACCATCTCCAATGATTTCGTAGCCAGTCAAGTCAATAGAGCTATCAGAACTACATAGAATCTCCGATTCAACCACTTGGACCTGAGGACAATCACAGTCTTCAACATCAATAATAATTTGATATGTTTGATTCATACAAGGCGCTTGCGCTGTATTGGTTGTATAGGTATAAATAAATTGAGCCAATGGTCCTGCGAAATCTATCACTAAATCAGCAGGATTAATCGCAACCATATTTGGATCAAAAAATGTACCTCCAGCAGAATTGCTAACCAAAGTACTTAGGTCCACAGTTGTCGGCCCGTTTCCAGAATCGACATTACACGCCGTTGCATTAATCACATCTGCTGTAGGTGGAGTAAATACTTCAACCGTGAATGTTCCAACTCCAGTACACCCAGTTGCATCAGAAACGGTAACCGAATAGATTCCTCCCATTCCAACATCTTCAGTTTGCATTGAACCCAAAGCATTCCCGGATGGGTCAGCCCACGTGTATGTGTCAAAACCAGTACCAGCATCCAGAGTTACCAAAGTTCCAGATCCATCGTCACAAATGTTTTCACCACTAATTTGTGGATCTAAGGACGAATCTTCCATAACAATCACGGATGTAACCGTTGTACAACCATTATCATCTTCTACTTCCAACTCATAGGTACCTGGACTGTTCGCAGTGAGTGGATTATCAGTGGAGGTTGAATTATCAGGCAAAGTCCACATATAGCTGCTACCTCCACTACCAGTCAAAGTAGTTGAACTACCGATACAATACGATAAAGAACCATTGATTTGAGCTGTAGGTAGTGGATTAATCATTACCGTAAAACTTTCAGTTGATTCACAACCTGAAGCATCAGTCGCTGTAACGATGTACGTAGTTGTCATCGTAGCAGTGTCAGATGTTATTGAAGGACCCGTAGAACTTCCGTCACTCCAGGCAAACGAAGCATAATCACCATCGTTATTTACAGTAAAAGTATATTCATCCCCTAAACAAACCGTTTCATCACCCGAACCCTGAATTGGCGTACCTAATGGAGGATTAATCTCCAAATCTTCGCTATAAGCACAATTAGTTAGAAGGTCTGTAACGTTAAACGTCCACGTTCCTGATCCAACTACAAAAATCGCATTGGATCCAAAACTGACAGCAGTCACCTGATCTATATTTCCCGCGGGATCTACAACCTCAACTTGGTAAGGTGTCAAACCATTGCTCATTATTTCTACCTCATAGGTTTGCATTCCAGATCCATCATCACAAGGAGGATCTACGAGCATTATATCAACATCAGGAGTTTCACCGACTGTTATTTCAATGGTTTCCTCATTTTCACAACCATTGGAATCAATCACTAATAGAGTGACATTATATGAGCCTGGTGTAGAATTACAAAGGTCGATCAAAAAATCCTGATTAAAAAAGTCCTCATCCCAATCCAATCCACCTGCCGGAGAAACCGACCAAATGGCGTCGAAAAATGGCGTTCCTGATAAATTCGGTAAATCAATTTGAACTTCACATTGAGAAGGATCAGTTTGAACACAATAGTCAGTTTGAACTCCTATGAAGAAAAATGAAACGGGTGGATGAACTGTTATCTCTACATCTATGGTTCCGGTACAACCTTTATCATCAACAACATCAACTGTGAGGTTAATCGTTTGGGCAGTTGCAGGCGGTGTGAAAGACCAGGATTGTGTAGTTTCTCCGTTGCTCCAAACAAAACTTGTATAAGTTCCAGATCCACCTTGAGGATTTACAGATATCATAATCGGGTC